>NZ_JAUSRA010000001.1:1200000-1502500 GCF_030811575.1 Catenuloplanes nepalensis
TTCGCCGGTCTGGTCGACGGCCCGCTAGATGAGCCCGGCGCCCGCGACGCCGCCGTCCACCACGCCCGCGCCGCCGGCTACCTGGACACCACCGACCCCGCCTTCACCTGGCCGTCCGGCACCGGACCGGCCGCTGACGAGGAGAACCGCACATGAGCTCCTTCGCGCCGTACACCCCGGTCGCCGGGCCCGAGCCCGGCGACCGGATCCGGCTGGCCGACACCGGCCTGACCATCCGGGTCACCGGCGAGCGCCGCCGTGCGGACGAGCAATTCCTCGCCGGCTACGCCAAGACCTTCCGCGACGGCATCGGCTCCCAGGCCCGGCTCACACCGCAGACCTGCGACCTGATCGTCAGCAACGTGATACTGCTCGACCCGGTGCTGGGCATCCGCAAGGCGTCCATCGGCATTCGCGACGGGCGCATCGTCGCGGTCGGGCAGGCCGGTAACCCCGATACCGCCGACGGCGTCGAGGCCGTTGCCGGCACCGGCACCACTGTGATCCCCGGAGAAGGCATGATCGCCACCCCGGGCGTCGTCGACACCCACGTGCACCTGTGCTCACCCCGAGTTATGCAGGCCGCGCTGGCCGCCGGAGTGACCACCGTGGTCACACAGAACTTCGGGCCCACCTGGGGCTGCGGGGTAAGCACACCGACCGAGGCGCGGCTGGCCCTGCAGGCGTTCGACGCCTGGCCGATCAACGTGGCCGTGCTGGCCCGCGGTTCGTCCTCCGATACGGGACCGCTACTGCGCGCCCTGGAGTACGGCGGCGCGTCCGGTTTCAAAGTGCACGAGGACATGGGCGCGCACGCCCGCGCCCTGGACTGCGCACTGAGCGTGGCCGAACAGCACGATGTGCAGGTGGCGTTGCACAGCGACACTCTCAACGAGGCGATGTTCGTCGACGAGACCCTAGCCGTCACCGACGGACGGACCCTGCACGCCTTCCACGTCGAAGGCTGCGGCGGCGGCCACGCCCCCGACGTCCTGCGCCTGGCCGGGGTGCCGCACATCGTCGGCTCCTCGACCAACCCCGGGCTGCCCTACACCCGTGACACCGCCGACGAACACCTGCACATGATCGCCACCGTGCACCGATTGGATCCCGCCGACCCCGAATGCCTGCGCCTGGCCCACGACCGGATCCGGCCCAGCACACTGGGTGCCGAGGACGTCCTGCACGATCTAGGCGTCATCCCGATCACCTCGTCGGACTCGCAGGCCATGGGCCGCATCGGCGAGACCGTGCGGCGCACCTTCGCCGTGGCCGCCAAGATGCGCCGGCTCGATACCGACCCGCCCGGCGACGACAACGACCGTGTCCTGCGCTACCTGGCCAAACTCACCCTGAACCCGGCGATCGCGCACGGCATGAGCCATGAGATCGGGGCGCTGACCCCCGGCCGGCTCGCCGACATCGTGCTGTGGCAGCCCCGCTACTTCGGTGCCAAACCCCACCTGGTACTCAAGGCCGGGTACCCCGCGTGGGGTGCCACCGGTGACGCCAACGCCGCCACCGAAACCGCCCAGCCGCTGGTGCTCGGCCCGCAGTTCGGCGCCTACGGCGCCACCGCAGCGGACCTGTCCGTGGTGTTCGTCAGCCGTGCCGCGGCCGACAGCGCCGCCGACACCCTCCCGACCCGGCGCCGACGGTCGGCCGTACACGGCACCCGCGGCATCGGCCTCGCCCAGATGATCCACAACGATCGGGCGGCGCAGGTCCGGGTCCAGCCGGACACCGCCACTGTCACCCTCGACGGCTCTCCCATCAGCTCACCCGCCGCCGAGAGCACCGCGCTGAGCCGGCTCTATTTCCTGTAACGGAGCCGGCCCCAGGCGGCCGGCTCCACTGAACGCGAGGAGAGACCCATGTCCCCTACGGGCACCACGACCGCCGAGTTGCTGCACGAAGGACGCTGCACCGTGCCGCTGTCGCGGCCGGCTGCAGCGGCGCTCGACGACGTGTACGCCGAAGCGCAGCGGTTCTTCAGCCAGGCCGAAGACGTCAAACTCGCCCACGGCAGCGCCGACTTCAACTTCGGCTACCGGCCGTACGGCCGTCAGTATTCCGTCACTCCCGATCGGCCGGACGAGAACGCGTCCTTCACTTACTGGGCCGGCGACCCGGCCACGGTGCCGCAGCACCGGGCGCCCACCGTCACCGGCTTCCTGCGCGCCCTGCACACCTACTGGGAGGTCGTCACCGAGACCGCCGAGACTGTCCTGGCCGACCTGGCCGGCCACTACGGCCGCACCGAGCCGCTGCCGTTCCGCACCTCCTCCTACTTGGAGATCAACTGGTATCTGCCGGACTCCGAACGTGACCTGCTGCAGGACCGCCACGAGGACGGTCACCTGTTCACCCTGGCGACCTCCGACGGCCCCGGCCTGGAACTGGAGATCGACGGTCAGATGTGCACCTGCAACCGGGAGCCGGGAACGCTGCTGGTGATGCCTGGCAGCGTGCTGACCGCCATGACCGACCGGCAGATCCCGCCGCTGTACCACCAGGTCCGCAACTATCACCTGCCACGGCGGACCACGGTGCTGCTGCTGGTCAACCCGCCGCTGGACCGCCCGGTCGCCCCGTACGCCGGGGATCCGGAGGGGTTCGACGCGGCGAGCCTGGCTAGGCACAGCGGGTCGATGTTCGGCCTGCCACCCGCCCCGGTGCTCGACGCCGTCGACCGGCCCTGACCCCAAGCGCCGCGGACCCGGTCCCCAACCGAGGAGAACCCCCATGTCCCGCACCCCGCATGTCCTGCTGCTGTCCGGCCTAGGCCCGACCTACTACGCGGCCAGCAGCATGACCGGAACCCTGCTCGACCCGGACTGCGCCGACCAGCTGAGCCGTGACTACTTCCACGGGCTCGCCCTCGACGATCTGCACTACCAGGGGCCGCAAGGGCCACGGCCGCTGCTGCGCCGGATGCACACCGGTGATCCGGGCGCCTACCTCCACCTGACCACCTGGACGCTGGAGTCAGTTCTCACCGCACACCACATCAACTACACGCTGGTCCCGCTGCCGCAAGTGTGGCCGAGCGGCACCCTGCCGAAAACCCCCGAGTGCGATCTGGTGCTGTTGTCGACCACGTTCATCTGGAACCGGTCATCACTGGCGCTGCTGCTAACCGCGATCCGGCAGGCTCACCCCGACGCGCCGATCGTGCTCGGAGGCCAGTACAGCAACCTGAAGGTCGATGAAATCCTGTCCGGCTTTCCGGAAGTGTTCGGCATCGTGCGCGGGGACGGTGAAGCCGCCGTCCCGGCTCTGGTCGACGCGGTCGCCGGCCTCGGCGATTTCCGGTCGGTACCGAATCTGATCTTCCGCGGCGGCGACACCCTGGCGCGCAACACCTTCGCGTACGTCGACCTCGACGCTCATCCATCCCCGGTCCTGCCCGGGCTGCGACCGGTCGTGCCCTACGAATCGATGCGCGGCTGCCCGTTCAGCTGCAAATTCTGCTCGTTCCCGTTCGCCAGCCCGCAGTGGCGGTACAAGTCCGCCGACAAGATCAGCAGTGATTGGCGCGTCTACGCCCGAGAGCACGGCACCGGACACATCCAGGCATACGACTCGACGTTCACCGTCCCGCCGCGACGTATGCGCGAGCTGTTCGACCTGCTGCCTGGCTCCGGCGTGACCTGGGAGGCATTCTCTCGGGCCAACGTGATCAAAACGGCGGTCACCGTGGAACAACTGCTGGCCAGCCACTGTACCCGGCTGTCGTTTGGGTTCGAGTCGATGAGCGACGATGTACTCACCCTGATGCACAAGCAGGTGACCGCGGGCGCGAACCGCCGAGCCGCGGAGCTGATGACCGCCGGTGGGCTGGACTTCCGTGCCGCGTTCATGGTCGGCTATCCGGGAGAGACGTCGGAACAGTACCGGCTGACCCACGACTATCTCGTACACGATTACCGGGGACAGTTTCTGCTGAACGTGTTCTCGCTGATGGACGAGACGATGCCGGTCTGGCAGGACGCCGAGGCGCTGGGTTTGCGTATCGACGACCCGGACAACCCGGATTTCGGGTGGACGCATCGCGGCATGGATGTGGCCTGCGCTCGGCAGTTGATGAGCTACACCCTCGAGCGGGTGCGCTGGTCAAGCGATCGCGCGATGCCGCTGACCTGGCAGCAGGAGTTCGAGCGGCCGTTACTGCCGCACGCCGGGCCCAACCAGAACCTCTGGGCCGAGAAACTCGTCGAACGTTTGGCAGCACTGCCGCTGCTCCACCCCGATCCGAGGGACGCACGGCCGGTGCTGAACCAACTACTCCAGCAGTTGCGGGGCATCGGCGTGGTCGTGCTGAAAGCTGGCCGCGAGGCGATGATGACGACGGCGGGTGCGTGACCGGCCGCCGCCGGTTCTGCTCACGACCTGGCGCGGGCGGGCTGATTCCGCTCGGCATCAGCCAGGATGCGTTCCCGACAGAGGTAGAGGTTGTCAGGCGAAACTGGGGTAGCTACGGATCCGGCTCACGGCTCGGCACTGACCGTGGAGGTGAGTCCCCGAGATGCTTCTGCCTGCGGACGGCCATGTGCGCAGCGAGTGGTCGTGGGACACCGCACCGGGAACATGGAACAAACGTGCGATCAAGTCGTTGCCCTTGGGTTGCTCGGGGTCGCCTTCACCGAACATCTGAATCGCACCGTGTGGCGATTGGATGCAGAGAATCGCCGTTCACTGCCGAAGTCATAGTTATCGCCGGGCCCGGAGGTGTCATGACGCCGCCGCCGTTTGGCGCCGTCGGATACTTGGCAGAGGTCGAACGGTGTCGGGATCGCTTCCCTCAGTTGTACATCCTGAGTGGATTAGAGCTGAGAGGGCCGCATTGCCAGCGCCGCCAAATCGACCAGATCCGGGCCGCCGGACGTTTCGATCGATTGCTCGGTTCTTTCGCACCTTGCCCAGCGAGGAAACATTCGCCGGGCCATGGAGCCTTTACTCGCGCCGAGCCGTTTACGATGTCGTGGCGATTACCTCGCGGGAATCGCCACGATTATTTCCACCAGCGAGGTCTTCGCCATCCTAGCTCGCATCGATTACTCGCTCCGCTACTGGTCTGCGAAAGTGGCCGTCCCCTTCGGCTTCACTCTGGTCGAGGACGAATTTCGCCACGCCTTGCGGCTAACGGCGAGCTCCGGACGGGCGCTAGAGGTCAACAGCCGCCTCCCGATGAACTCCGTCATCCTGGCCTGGTGGTGTGGCGAAGACGGTGACGCCGTCACGTTCGGTAGCGACGCTTGCCGTCCCCTCAAGTTCGGCCACGGCTTCTCCGACGCCGCGCGCATGGCAGGTACATGCGGTTTTCATGGCGGGAGTGCCCTGCGCGGCATGTGGGTCAGGCGCACGTATCTATAGTCAGGCCCCGGGAAGAATGATCTCCGGTGGCCATCCCAGGCAAGGCGTTCAAGATTGCCGAGACCACCCGTCAAGCCCGGGTTTGGTGGAGAGTCAGACGGTGTCCGTGACTAGGTCATCATCATCCCGTAGATCGACTCTGGCTGAGGCATGAGTACCATCGGTCCGTGTCGACCACGCTGACGGCCGAAGTCTCCGACGAACTCACCCGCGGTCTGAACCTCGTCCGGCGACACGCTGGCCTGCCCGACGGTGAAGCGCACCTCATGCGGTTCACGATCAACGCCGTGTACCGCATCGGCGACAGCGTCGTGCGCCTCGCACGAGGAGAAGCCGCCCTCCGACGCGCCGCCACCGTCGTGGCCGGCACTGCCCTGCTGCACCAGTACCACGTACCCAGCATCGAACTCGACAGTTACATCTCCCAGCCAATCGCCGTCGAAGACTGGGTTGCCACCGTCTGGCGCTACCAGCCGCATCCGCCTGGCAGGCCCGAGCCGGTCGACCTCGCTGCACCTCTTACCGCACTTCACGCGATCATCGAATTTCCAACTTTCCTGCCCCGCTGGTCCCCAGTTGCAAACGCCCGGCGGCGCCTAGCCCGGACTCTCACCCTGCCTGCTAAGGAGTTAGCCGCAACCCGTATATGGTCGGCCCTCCAAGTCGGAATGCCGCTCGACGACCTCATCGCTCACCTGCAGGCCCGCGCCGACGACCTTGAACGAAAGCTGCCTGCCACACGATGGGACCTCGCACCAGGAGTGATCCACGGCGACGCGCACGTGGGAAATCTGCTCGCAGATAGGCTATGCGACTTCGATTCACTGGCGATCGGCCCCCGAGAATGGGACCTTGTCCCTCTCGCTCACGGTGTTACCCGCTTCAGCGACGCGCTAGCCCTTTATGAGCAGTTCGTCGCCGCATACAACTATGATCTCCGCACGGCGCAGGCCTGGCCCTTGCTGCGCGAAATCCGTGATCTGCAACTGACCACCAGCGTGCTTGACAACCTCGCCGGGCGGCCGGAGGTGGCGAACACCCTGGCCCGCCGGTTGCGCACGTATCTCGACGGAAACGCCTCTGCAGCGTGGGCTCGTTATCGGTGACAGTACGCAGGTCTATCCATGCAGAATTGTCGTGCCGAAATAATCTCCTTGGCGAGTCGTATCCTCCTGTGCAGGTTCTGCGCAGGAGCAAACCCATCTAGCCTCGGCCCTTCGTTAAGGGCCTGTCCAAGGACTGGACAAAAACGAAGAAGTGCCTTCCGATCAGGGAAAATAGGACTTGTCGAGGGTCCAAAAGTTCCTGTCACGAAAGGCACTTGCAGGGTGCAGACTACCGCAACACGTCCGAAGATCATGGTGACCGGCGGCGGGCGGGGCGTGGTCGGTCACGCCGGCACCCGGCTGCTCACCGACCTGGCCGACGCGACCGGTCTGACCAGCGCGTTCAGTGATGCCCTCGCCGGGCTGCGGCAGCGGCAGCGCGGGCATGACCCGGGCCGGATAGCCGTCGACCTCGCGGTGATGCTCGCCGACGGCGGGAAGGCCATCGCGGACCTGGCGGTGCTGCGGGACCAGCAGGGGCTGTTCGGGCCGGTCGCGTCCGACCCGACCGCGTGGCGGCTGCTGTCCCGACTCGACGAGCCGGCCCTGGCCGTGCTCCGGGCCGCCCGCGCCCAGGCCCGCGAGGTCGCCTGGGCCCAGCACGCCGAGGCCCGCGGTGACCTGCCCCAACCGGCGGTCGCCGGCCGGCAGGTCGACGGGTTGGTCCTCGACATCGACGCGACCATCGTGGCCTGTCACTCGGAGAAGGAGTCGGCGACCCGGACCTGGAAGAAGACGTTCGGGTTCCATCCGCTGCTGTGTTTCCTGGACAACACCGGTGAAGCCCTCGCCGGTCTGCTGCGGGAGGGCCGGGCCGGGTCGAACACGACCGCCGATCACATCACCGTCCTGGACCAGGCCCTCGCCCAGATCCCCGACGCCGTCCGGCATGGGACCCCGCTCCTGCTGCGCTCGGACGCGGCCGGGTCCACGCACGGCTTCCTGGCCCACATCCGGTCGCTGCGGGAGCAGCACCACGACATCCGGTTCAGCGTCGGCGCCGCGATCACCGCACCCGTCCGGGAAGCGATCCTGGCCGCGACCGACTGGGTCCCGGCCATCGACACCGACGGTGACCTGCGCGACCACGCCGAGGTCTGCGAGATCACCGGCCTGCTCGACACCACCGGCTGGCCGGACGGCACCCGCTTCATCGTCCGCCGGGAACGCCCACACCCCGGCGCCCAACTGTCACTGTTCGACACCATCGAAGGCTGGCGGCATCAGATGGTCGCCACCGATACCCCACCCGGCAACGGCAGCATCCAGCACCTGGAAGCCCGCCACCGCGCCCACGCCCGGGTCGAGGACCGCATCCGGACCGGGAAGAACACCGGCTTCGGCCGATTCCCGTCCCGCCATTTTGCGATCAACCAGGCCTGGCTCGAACTCGCCCTGACCGGCATCGACCTCCTCGCCTGGACCCGCACCCTCCTCCTCGACGGCGACCTCGCCACCGCCGAACCCAAGAAACTGCGCTACCGGCTGCTACACGTCGCCGCCCGACTCACCCGCACCGCCCGCCGGACCCGCCTCGCCATCGCCGCCGACTGGCCCTGGACCGACGCCCTGACCAGCGCATTCAGCCGCCTCGCCGCACTACCCCGACCCACCGGCTGACCCGCAGCCCACGCCACGACCAGCAACACGGAGGAACCCGGCCAAGCGCCGGGCCCTCAACATGCCCCCAAAATATCGACAAACGGGCAAACCAGACTCATCGAGCAACGGCTATGGATTGACATCTAAGTGAAAGACCGAGGTTAGGAGCAGGTCTTCTCAAGGATCTGATCCACCCGGAGCTTCGTGGTGTTGCAGTGTGTCATTCCCGCTGTCGATCCGTCGTGTGTGCCGCCGGGCGGGGATGGGTCGTTCACGCATTCGTGTCATGGTCTGCTGGAGTTGATGCTGGCAGTCGATGACGGCCGGTCGTCGCAGGGGCCGGGATCATCCGGTCGCGGTCGTTCTCGCGCTGGCGACGGTGGCCGGGTCGAAGGGCTACACCGCGATGGCGGGCTCGGTCGAGGACGTCCCGGCAGAGGTCGTCGCGAGCCTGTATCTACGGGCCTCCGCCCGTCCGGCAGGGCGCCCGTCACGCTCGACGATCTGGCGGGTCTGCACCGACACCGACGCGGATGTTCTCGACGCCATGATCGCCGAATGGACCACCACCCAGACGTCCGCGGCAACGGGGACAGGAATGCAGCTACGCCTGGACGGCAAAACCGTCCGCGGCGCCGTCGATGCTGACGGCGGTCAACTGCATCTGCTGTCCGCTCTCGCCGGCCCGGCACAACCCGCCACGGCTGCCGTCATCGTCGCTCAGGCACCGACCGACGGTGCCAAGGGCAGCGAATCGGCCACCGCCCAGGCCATGCCGGAAACCCTTGACCTGCGCGGGCTCACCGTGACCGCAGATGCGTTACACACCGTCAAGGCCACCGGCAACCTGATCCACTCCTGCGGCGGCCAGTTCGTCCTGCCGGTGGAAGAGAACCGACAGGCACTGTTCGACGCGATCAACGCCCTGCCCTGGGCCGACACCCCGATCGCCCATCACAGCATCGACACCACTGACCTAAACTTTGGCCGTTTTGGTGGTTGTGGGTAGTTCTGGCGGGTTGATGGTTATCTCGTACGTGACGTTGCGGGTACGTTCTGTTTCACGTTGAGCGGGTGTTCGTGGTCCGCTGCGTTGTCGGTGGTGGCGTGTGAGGGGCTGGCTGGCGATAGCGGCGACCAGTGCGGTGGCCGGGTGGGGATCGTGGTGTCCGCAGTTGACGCAGGGGCCGCGGTCGGCGGCGAGCAGGTTGCGGGTCAGGGCGAGTACGGCGGTGAAGCTGATCGCGTCTGGGTCGATGTTCAGATCGGTTGCGGTGGTAACGGCGAGGCGTACGAGGGCGTTGTAGACCGTGAGCAGGGCCCAGAGTTCCTGGTAGGCCAGTTCTGGGGCCTGCCCGCGCAGGCGGGTGCCGGGCTCGCGGAGCGTGACCTTCAATCGTGCGTAGGTCAGTTCGATCTGCCAGCGTTCGGCATACAGTGCGGCGATCTGATCGGCGGGGTAGCGGTGGTGGTCGAGCAGGGTGGTCAACACCCGATACCGGCTGGTCTTGATCGGTCGGCCGCTGCGGTCGCGGCTGGTCACGGTGAACTCGACCAGCCGGGTGAGTACTGGTTGCAGCCGGGGCAGGCTCTTGTCGCCGCAGGTTTTGCGGCGCCGGGCGAGCATCTGGTCGGACTCGTGCAGCATCACCCGGGCGGAGGCGTCGGGCAGTGTCTTGTCCAGGCGGGCGGGCAGGCTCCGGGCGCCGTTCTTGACCCGCCACACCAGGTGCGCTCCGGTCGTGGACGCGCGGACCCAGCGGTCCATCGAGAAGAACCCGCGATCGGCCAGGTTGATCGTGCCCGGCCGCAGCTCGCTGATCAGCGAGTCGGCCAGGACCTGT
Organism: Catenuloplanes nepalensis; assembly: GCF_030811575.1. Lineage (GTDB taxonomy): Bacteria > Actinomycetota > Actinomycetes > Mycobacteriales > Micromonosporaceae > Catenuloplanes > Catenuloplanes nepalensis. The sequence continues at coordinate 1,209,929 of NZ_JAUSRA010000001.1, forward strand.
TCGCTGACACCGGACGAGCCGATCCGGGCCGCTTGGATCCATCGGTTGCCGCAGGTCACCAGAGCGACCATCCGGGCCTGCGGGAACCGGCCTCCGGCCGGGGTGGTGAACCGCTCGCGCATCGCGGCCGTGTCGGCCAGGTCGAACACGGTGCCGTCGATCGCGGTCGCCAGCAGACCGAACGCGTACGACTCGGTTCCCGCCGGCGGCATATCGGCTGCGGCGGCGGCGAACAGTCGTTGCCACACCGCGGCCGGCACCCGGGCGCGAGCCTTGGACACCGCCGGCCCGCTCGGGGTGCCCTCTACCCGGACCCGCGGGATCGGTGCGGTAACCCGGGCGGTCACCACATCGACGCTTTCCCGGCGGAACAGGCACAATCCGAGCACGATCATCGCGGTGACCGCGCCGGTCAGCACCCGCCGGCGGCCATCGACATGCCCGGCCTCGGCCTGTGCCCGCTCGATCAGTTCCGGCTCCGCCAGGACCGGCCACAACCGGCCGGTCACCCGCTCGTCCAGCACGCCGAACCCGGCCGGGCCGGCGATCACCGCCGACCGCAACGCCTCCCGCTGATCAGCGGGCTGTCGCACCACGCCGGCGGACACCATGGCAGAATCGGCCACCGAAGCTCCTGGTTGGAACATGTTGATCTAGTCAATCCCATGTCCTATCAGGAGCTTCTTCATATCTCGCACCCGGCCCACCAGCGGCCGAAAAAGGACTATTGACCACCAAACGGTCTTGAGTTTAGGTCAGTGGTCCGCCGGCCCTGCCAGGGCGCGAGCCGAAACTTACGGCGAGCAGTTTCGTCCTGCAATGAAAGTCCTCGAAGGAGCGACCGCTGCCGGTGTTATTCGATTGGCGGCCGTTGGGTGCGGAGGAGAGCGGGGGCCAGGGCGGCGGTGGCGAGTGCGAGGAGCGCGGCGCTTGCCAGTGGCGGTGTGCGGAGGCTGGTGGTGGCGAGTGTGCCGCCGGCGAGGGCGGCGGCGGGTGCGGCGGCTGCGGTGATGGTCCGGCCCGTGGCGACGACGCGGCCGAGCAGGAGCGGTGGTGCGTGGGTCTGGCGCAGGCTGGTCAGGGTGTTGTTGGCCAGGGTGGCGCTGGCGCCGATCGCTGCCAGGGCTATGGCGGTGACCGCGGTCGAGATGGTCAGGCTCATCGTCGTCCAGGCGGTGGCTTGGATGACGCCGACCCCGAGGAGTAGGCCGCGGTCACCGGCCCGGGTGCGGACGTGATGGGCTAGTGGGGTCGCGGTGATCGCGCCGACGGCGAACGCGGCGATCAGGGCTCCGGCCTCGGCCGGGCTGAGACCGAGCGGGCCGGTGGCATACAGCGGGAGGATCGGCCAGGTGATGCTGTAGGCGACGGTGGAGGCGCCGGCCAGCAGCGTGGTGGTGCGCAGCAGCCGGTGGTGGGCCAGCCACCGTAGCCCGGCCACCATCGCCCACCGCTGGCGCACCGCACCGTCGGCCGGGCCGTGGTGACGGGGGAGCCCGGTAGCCAGCCCGGCTGCCGCGGCGCAGCAGCCGGCGGCCGCCGCGAACGCCGCGGCGGGCGCGGCGGCGACAATGGCGGCGCCGAGTAGCGGCCCGGCCAGCAGGTTGCCGCCGATGTCGATCGCGTGGACGCGGGCGTTGGCCAGGTCACGCGCGTCGTGGCCGCTGCGGGTGGTGAGGGGGACGGCGGTCTGCAGGGTGATCGCGTGCACGACGCGGCCGGAGGCGGTGATCAGGGCGGTGATGGCCAGCAGCGGCGGGGTGCCGTGACCGGCCAGCACGGCCACGGCTGTCGCAGCCAGGGCGGCGGCCCGGACGCCGGCCGCGATCTGCATGAGATGCCGGGCCGGCCACCGGTCGGCCCACATGCCGGCCAGCGGCTGTATCCCGACGGCGGGCAGCAGCCCCGCGGCGCCGACCAGGGCCGTGGCGGCCGGGTCGCGGGTTGCCACGGCGGTGGCCAGCGGCAGCGCGATCATGGCGATGCCGTCGCCCACCGCGCCCGCTGTCGCCACCGCGTACAGCATCGCCATCGCGGACATACGTTGCCCGGTTACCGGCCGCGGACGTGGCGCATAACCGTGGGTCGGTCGTGGCGGGGGGTTTTCGGGCGTGGTCACCAGCGGCCGGCCAGCGCGGTAGCGACGGCGGTCGCGGTGGCGGCGAGCAGCGAGCGGTAGAAGGCGGTCTTCGCACGGTTGAACCGCGTGAACTTTGCCCGGTCGGCAAGCGACAGCAGCGAGGTCTCCTGGACGGTCTCGTCCCGCTGCGCGACCAGGTCATCAGCCATCATGATCGTTCGGTGCAGCAGTGCTGTGGGAGGGAGCGCGTCGGCGAGGAAGCCGACGCCGGTGTCGACGGTGGCCTGCGTGACGTGGCCGAGGTGATAAAGGGTGAGGCCGATCAGCGCCGCCCAGAGGAGGGCCAGGGCGCGGGTGATGGGATGGGTCGGCGGCCCGTACTGGAACACCACGGCCAGCGCGCCGGTCAGCGTCGCCACGACGAGCGTCCCGAGAACTGCGGCTTTTTGCTCCGGCCGCGCGCTCTGTGCTCGCACGGCGGTCAGCCTCGGTGTGAGCCACTCGAGTTGGCGCTGTACCGCGGGATTCGGCTCGGCGAGGTCGCGCGCGGGGCCGCCGGGCTGCGCGCGCGGTGACCGGCGTGCTGCCGTGCGAGCGATGACCGCCGCAGCCACGACGACCACCGCCGCAACCGGTGCCACCCTCGCTGCCGTGACCTGCCTGACCGCCGTACGATCCGGCGTGGCCCTGGCCTGTACCCGTGGTGGTTGCGGCGCCGTCGCACGGGCGATGACGGCGAGGGCTGCGGCGCTGGCGACCAGCAGCCACAGCGGCGCCGATGTTCTGTGGCGGCCGGCGTCTGCCGGGTCTTGCTGCGGCATGGGTAAGGGCGTCCTTCCCGGGGGGTGCTGCATGTGCCTACCTGCCGGCCTCGGCGGCGGCGGGTGCGGTCCCTGACCGGTCAGGTGCCGGTGCGGTACGGGCCGCGGTGATGCGGGCGGCGAGGGGCGGGTGAGGTACCCGCTGTTGCCGCGCCACGCCCGCGTTCGCGCCCGGTCCGGGCGGTATGGCGCGCGTCGGCGGCGGTAGGAGCGGGTGGGGCCAGGCGCGACGCGCGTTCGACGGCCCTCAGCGTGTGATCGAGGCCGCAGGTGGGACCCGGCATGGATTGCCGGGTCCCACCGCTGATCGCGTGGCCTCAGGTCAGCAGGTGGTGTCGCAGCCTATTCACCGGTAGGACGGCAGTCCGGCCGGTGAGGTCGGCGTGGAGCGGTGCACGTCGGTGTGCTGGCCGGTGATGGTGTCGTTGATCCAGGGCCGGTAGTAGACGGCGCTGGTGTAGACGACCGGGCCGGTGCAGCCGACTGTGGTCTCGCGGGACGTGGTGCCGATCAGGTGCCAGATGCTCTTGCTGATCGTGGACCGTGTCATTGCGGGGCCGCCGGAGTCGCCGTTGCAGGCGGCGACGCCGGGCCGAGCGGGGTCGGCGACGCAGATCTCTCCGGCGTCGATGTCGGCCGCCGCGCATTCGGCCGGGTCGACGATGCGCAGGTCAGCCTCGGACATGTATCGCGGCGCGGTGATGTCGGGCGGTGGCGAGGCCGTGTAGCCCCAGCCGACGATTCGTGCCCGCTGCCCAGCCGTGGGCGGCTGCGAGCGCGCGATCGGTGGGAGCACGCTCGGCACGCTGTAGACCGGGTTCGCCAGCCACAGCACCGCGAGGTCGGCGTGGAGGTTACCGCCGGGCTGGAACCAGTCCCAGTCCTCGTGGGGGACGATCTTGGTTACGCCGGTCACCGGTTTCCCGGCGAGCCGGTCGATCGCATTCCATTGGATCTTGTAGCGGGACGGGTCCTTGGGCAGGCCGTCGGTGGTGGTCACGCAGTGCGCGGTGGTGATCGCGTGCCATGGGGTCCAGAGGGTGACGCCGCAGGTGTGGAACGACGCGTCGACGCCGCGCTGCACCTGCAGCGACCCGACACCGCGGTAGACCTGGGTGGCTGGGCGGCCACCGACGATCAACGGCTGCGGGTTCCCGCCTGAGGCGGAGGCCGGGGCCATCGCCGTGGGGCCGATCAACAGTGCCGCGGCCGTCATCGCGGCCGCGGCAAGTACCCGGGAGACTGTGTGCCTCAAGTGCAGATCCTTCCAATCGGTGTCGTCTGCCGCGGACGCGGCAGACGCCCGCCGCCATAACGGCGGCAAGGTCTTTGCGCATGCGCAGGGCCAGGGCCTACGGGCCTTGCCCGGCATGAGTTCTCCCCTTCTCGTGTCGGTGCGTGCCAGGGCGGCACGGACGCCGCCCGCGGGCAGCCGGTGGTCAACCGGTCGTCCGGTCCCCGGACGCCGGTCACGCTGGGGTGGCGGAGGGCAGGTTCCGGGCGGCAGTGCGGGCCGCTGTGCCCGGTGGTGCCCATGCCGGCGGGCCGCTGTGGTCGCGCCACTGGTGGACGGCCTTGGTCAGGACAGCGACGACCGCCATGTAGAAGGCGGTGGATGCCATCCACGCGGTGGGTGTGATCCAGTCGGCGGCTTGTTCGGCTGGCTGGACCGAGGATCTCAGCGGTGCCAGGCCACCGACGAGGATCTGCAAGCTGATGGCGGTGCCGTTGTGGACCACGTGTTTGGCGATGGCGGCTTCGAGACCGCCGGTGTGGACGGTCAGCCAGCCGAGCATGAGCCCGTAGACGAGCAGTCCTGCGCTGCCCGGCCCGGGACCGCTGCCGTGCAGCGCGGTCCAGGCGACCGCCTGGAAGATGATCGCCGGCCACGGGGAGGGGACACGGATCGTTTGCAGCAGCCAGCCGCGGGTCAGGTACTCCTCCGCCGCGCACTGGAACACGGTCACGGTCAGGATGATCAGCCCGCCGGTCAGCACCTGCGCCCACGGCTCCTGGCGTTCGGGGAGCGGGGTTTCGGCACCGGCGGGTATGCCGGACGGGAACCCCCACACCAGCACCATCAGCGTGCCGACGAACACGACCTGGGAGAGCAGCGCGGCGCCCAGGCACAACCCGAGCCACGGCCATCGCAGCCAGCCGGCGACCGAGGAGACGTTGCCCGGTCGGCGCCGCTCGATGCGCCGCGCGGCGAGCAGCACCACGGGCAGGTACATGGCGGTGCCGAAGAGACTGATCGTCAGGGCCGTCGCGCCGCCCAGGACCGGGAGCTGCTGGTGGGGCAGCGCCCGTTCGGCGATGTCGAGCAGGTCCGGGACAGCGACGTAGCCGACGGCGATGATGGCTACGGCTGCCGCGATCGTGCGCCACCAGCGCACCGGAAGACCGATCCGGTGATATGGCACCGGCGTGGGTCCAGGGAAATGCCGGAACGGGCTCACCGGCGCGAGCAGGTGCGGGCGCGGCTGGTCCTTGTCGCGGTGAGTGGTGGCACGCTGTGCCGTGGCGGTCGGGGGTGCTGAGGCGACCTCGTTGTCGGTCATGGTGGTCGGGAACTCCTGAAATCCTCGGAGGGCGCGAGCGATGACGGGCGGTCAGGCTGGTGGACTGTGGTGCGGGTGGTCGGGTTCGGGGCCTGCTGCCGGGCGGTGCCGGGCGGGCAGCCGGTCAGGTGCTGTACCGGGCCGGTGCCGGGCGACCGGATCGGTGCCCCCGTGAGGGCGCATCCGACCCGCCGGTGGAGCGCCACCAGGCCGGGCGCCGCCTCCAGGTGCGAGGACCGGCCGTGCGCGTCCAAGCGCTGGTGAGGGTGCGCCAGGAACGCGGTGCCGACGCCCCGGCCGCGGCGAGCGGCTGCGGCCGCCGTGCGGCCAGCACGTCGTGCAGCAATGGCAGGAGCGCGTGTCCCCGCACACTGTGCTGCTGCGGGACGCGGCCCTGCACGGACAGGGGCAGCGGTTGCGGTTGCGGCTGCGGCTGCGGCTGCGGCTGCGGCTGCGGCTGCGCGGAGGGTGTCCAGACCGCGGCGCCGTGTTCGCCGACCACATCGACCGTGCCGTACGCCAGCGCGTACTCCACGAGCGGACGCAGGCCGTGCCGGTCCACGCGTCACGCCTGTCAGCGCTGGATGCCGCCCAGGCGACGACCGGGCTGCACCGGACGATCGAGGCGAATAAGCCGGTTATCCAGGTGGTGTCGTTTTGGTCGGCGGGTCTCGGCGTGTTGGCGCGTAGCATGTCTCGGCGCGTGTCCTTCCTCTGATCAGGGCAGCGACCGGTGAGCAGATGTGCGACGGCTCCCACCTGGCGGACGCCGCTCTCGGCGAAGAGCTGGCCGGTGCGGCGCTATGACCGGGGCGATACCTGGTTTGGCGCGGATCGGTTGCGGTACGGGACGTTCGCCGCGTGCGTGCTGCGGACTACTGGCTCTGGAGCCCGCTGCGCCGACGAACAGCTCCACATAGTATACATAGAAGATGCAAGACACTATGTGTACTATGCGACAGCTGGTAGGGCTCATGGCAGGTGCCGCCGCGCTCCCGGCGGATAGGCGTCAGCCGGTAGCTGCCGCGCCTAAGCGTCAAGCCGGCCTCCGCGGTCCTCGGCCACATGCGTGCCCGCGCCCCGGATGCAAGTTCGACGCCGGTCAGCGGGCGTCCCCGAAACGAGGAGCAAGCATTGATCGTGGCGATACCGAGGTCACCCGGGCGCCATCAGTCGCCGACGGAGCGTGGGCGTGTACACCCTGGCGCCGCCCGCGGCCACCATCACGCCCCACGCTGCCTTGCGCGCCCAACCGCGGACAAGACCTACCGGTGAACGGCACCACCCAGGATTCGACGGCCGCCAACACCCGCCGCGGCCACGGCGCAACTACAAGCTCGCCGCGCCGCTGGCGGCGATCGGACTACGCCGGCTCGCGGTGCTCGACCGGCAGCTCACCGCCCGCCACCGCAACGCCGAGCGCGTCATGTCCCACACAAACGGTGCTGCAGCCCGAGGTCGCGACTTGAGCTGCGGAGGAACGTACCGCGCCCAGCCTGCCGGGTGCCGGACAACGCGCCCGCCATCACGGCGATTCAGCCGACCACCATGAGTGGCATGACGACACGGCCCGGTTCCGCCACGGCGCCACGGCACCACCGCGATCGGCCGTCATCACTTCGACGTACGGTGCCGTCGATCCGGACACGGCCTGAGCCACAGAACCGCTCATCCCGGCGACCAGCCGTGCGCGTCACGCCGAAGGAGGACCTTCGACAGCCGGTAATGGTGGTCGACCGCGCCGAACGTTCCACCGATGGGCCAATCTGCGGGCTGGCCACCAAGGAGATGAACGGGTGAGCACACCAACACGCGAAACATCAGTGCAGGGCAGGACTCCGTGGCAGTCAGGTACCGCGGACATGGAGTCGGTGTTACCGGAGCTGCGCGCGGCCGACTGGGAGGTCGGCATCCGCCGACGGGCGAAGACCGGGGTGCTCGGGGTGTTCGCCGAACTACCCGGTCTGATCCGCGAGGCGATGGGGATCAGCTGGCGCGCGGACCGCACCCGCACGCTCGTGGTGGTGGCCGTGACCCTGCTGGCCGGGGTCATGTCGATGTTCGGGTTGTTGTCGACGCAGCGCGTTCTGGTGGAGCTGTTCAGTGCTGCCCCGACCGCGGATCGGGTGCGCGCGGCGTTGCCGGCGCTGATCCTGCTGGCCGTGGTGACGATGGTGCGCGGCGCGCTGGGCATCGTGATGGGCTACGCGCAGAACGGCCTGACGCCCCGGGTCGTGCAGACCGCCGAGCGCCGCTTGTTCGAGGCGACCTCGCTGGTCGAGTTGGCGGCGTTCGACCAGGACGCGTTCTCCGATGACATGGAACGCGCGAGCCGCGGCCCGGACAGCGCGGCCACGCTGGTGCAGGAGAGCGCGAATGTGTTCGCTGGGGTGGTGAATCTGCTCGCGGTCGCGGTGGCGATCATCGTGATCAACCCGCTGCTGCTGTTCGCATTGCTGGTCGCCACGGTGCCTAACGGGTACGCGGCGTTGCGGGCCGGGCATCTGCGGTACGAGGAGTTCGTGGCCGGGTCGGTGCGCCGGCGCAGGCTGTGGGTTCTCGAGCGGCAGATGGCTCAGCGTGACGCGGCGCCGGAGCTGCGCAGCTACGGGCTGCGCGGGTTCCTGCTGGGCCAGTACGACCGGGTGATGCAGGCCCAGACCGACGTGGACCTGAACCTGGCCAGGCGGGTCACGACCACGACCAGCGTCGGCGCGGTGATCAGCGGCCTCGGCCTAGCCGGCGTGTGGGTGCTGCTGGGCCTGCTGCTGGCCGGCGGCCGGATCCCCCTGGCGGCGTCGGTGACCTGCGTCGTCGCGGTCCAGGTCACACAGCGGGCCCTGTCGGCGGTGACCTTCCAGCTCGACCGGGTGTTCACCCAGGGCCAGTTCCTGAAGGAGTACCTCGGCTTCCTGCAGCGAGCCACGGCCTACCTCCCCCCGACGCCCGCCGGAGTGCGACCGACACCGCAGGCGCTTGAGCGGCTGACCGTGCGCGGTGCCTGCTTGCGTTACCCTGACCGCGCCGACAACGCCGTCGACCAGGTCAGCCTGACGATCGAAGCCGGCCAGACAGTGGCGTTCGTCGGAGAGAACGGCTCCGGCAAGTCAACGCTCGCCGCGATGATCGCCGCGCTGCGCACACCCAGCGACGGGGTGATCGAGTGGAACGACCGGCCCCTGGCCGACTGGGACGCCGACGCTCTGCGTGCACGGATGGCCGTGGTCCTGCAGGAGCACCACCGGTGGCCGTACACGGCAGCGGCCAACATCGCGATGGGTGACCTGTCCGTCAAGCCGGGCCTGGACCGCATCGAGGCGGCGGCACGGCAGGCAGCCGCCCACGAGACGATCCTGACCCTGCCGCACGGCTACGAAACCCTGCTCGATCGCACCTTCAAAGACGGCCAAGACCTGTCCGGCGGGCAGTGGCAACGGATCACCGCCAGCCGTGGCTTCTACCGGGACGCGGACCTGCTCATCATGGACGAGCCGTCGTCGGCTTTGGATCCGCGCGTGGAGGACGCCCTGTTTCAATCCATCCGCAGCCGGCAGGGCACCCGCACGACGATCCTGATCACCCACCGGCTGGCCAACGTCATCCACGCCGACCGGATCTTCGTCCTGCACGACGGGCGCCTCGAAGAACAGGGCACCCACGCCGAGCTGGTCGCCGCCGACGGCCGGTACGCCGAACTCTTCACACTGCAAGCCGCGGGCTACCACAGCAGGACAGGTGGCAATGGCCGCGACGTCCAGCACGACGAAGCGCAGGACTGAGCGGGATGCGACCACTAGATCGCACAACTGCCTGGATGGCTGGCTGTCATCGGCTGGGCCGACGCCGGCCACCCGGTCACCGCCACCGCCGAGCCGACCGGATCACCCCTCGGCACCGCGGCGCGTGACGGGACCCACACCGGCATGTCCGGATCGGCTGCCTGCGCCGCGACGGCGTCCGCGGTGGCGTCCCAGTCCGGTAGGCCTCGCGTGCGTAGCCACGCTGATTGTGCGCGGATCACCGCGGCGATCGGCTCCTGGTCACCACGCTGCGCGACTACACCAGGCTCGTCGACGGGATTCACCGGACTCCGCAGGGCTGGCGGTACCCGACTCCCGCGCATCTGCTGCTCGCGCAGGGCCGCCTATTCACCCCCGGCCCGCTGCCTGCGGGTCTGCTCAAGATGCCTGGTCAGTTCTGCTTTCGCAATGCCGCCCTGGCCGCCCGGCGGCATGGCCTGCGCTACGCCGAGGGCATGGCGTCATTCGCTCTGGACAGCGGGTCGTTGCCGACCGCGCACGCCTGGTGCGTAGACGTCGACGGTACCGCCGTCGATCCGACCTGGCCTAAAGGGCATGGCGTCGCCTACCTGGGCATCGTGATCCCCGAATCACTGTGGCCCGGGAGCGACAACATCGGCGTGTTCGACGACCTCCATCGCAGCTCACCTGTTCTGCGAGGAGAACTCACGCCGCGCGATGGCGCCGACCACGGCCGGCCGGTACCCGTACCGTCCTAGCGTGCCGTGCCGGCGCCTCTTGGCACGCTGATGCTCGCCGGCCGGCGCCGAGCCGGCGAGTAATTCGGGCGCTACCGGTGCCCCGGCGTAACCGCCTTACCGAGCGCGAGGGGTGGCAGGCGGAGGAGTGTCTGGCTGCGGGCCCGGGGCGGTGTGCCGCTTGCTGAGCAGCGCGTCGGTGACTCGCCGGAACACCGCGAGGATGTTCATCTAATTAGCCATCCTGCGGTGCGACCGGCGATCAGTGGGTGCCGTGGCCCCGCAACGAACCGAGAGGGTCAGGTAGCGCCGACAAAGCAGCAGCGCGACCCCGCGCAGCCGTAGCAGCTCAGATCGTCTGAAGCGACCGGGCGAACCAACCGGACGCCGCTACCTTCACCAACCGGCGACAACGCGACCACCACGCCGTGCGCTGGCGCACGGCGTGCCGCTCCGGGCGCCCTCCGCGCCGTGTGAACGCGGCCGATGACCGTGCACCGGTGCGGACGAACGCGCGGGCCAGCCGGCCGCGAGCGTAGTGCGGCACCGTTCGGCCCGGCCTGCGACACGGCGGCGACTAACCCTCGGGAGGGACCGGCGTCCTTCCAACGGGATCAGACACCTCAACGCGGACACCGTGGCATCACCCAGCGCGGCTCGGAGCGCGGTAGGTTCTATCGCGGCGCGAGCCACTGTTTCATTGGTGAGACTCGAAAGGTTGAGGATGGTCGTCGACGAGGCCCTTCGTGACGCGATCCGGGATTTGGTCGCGGGCATTCGCCCGCTCGATGCGATCGAGACTTCTACGCAGGCGTCGGTGCTGGAGTGGATCGATTCGGGCGAGCCGCTGTTTCGGGAGCATGGCGCGGTCCCGCCGCGGCATCTTGCAGTGTTCTTCGCGCTCCTGGACGACGCTGGCGGCACGGTGATGCAGGTTGATCACGTCAAGGCCGGCAGGTGGGTGTTCGCCGGCGGCCACAACGACGGCGAGCTACCCGATGTGACTGTGGTGCGGGAAGCCAGCGAGGAACTGGGGGTGGCCGCCGAGTTTCATCCGGCGATCGGGCCGCTGCCGTTGTTCGTCACTGAGAGCCGGGTCGGTGCCGACGGCGATCCGATGGCGCACACCGACGTCACCTTGTGGTACGTGATCCGGGGGCAGGAGGGCATGCCGATCCAGCCGGACCTGCGCGAGTTCTCCGGTACCCGCTGGGTCCGGCTGGTTGACGTTGATCGGTGGGTGGGCGACTGCTTCGCCCCTGATCAGGTGAGCCGGTTCGTGACGAAGCTGTCCGGGGCGTTGGAGTCGGCGCGCGTCACGGTGTGAGCGCCGCCGCGACGTCGGCGTAGGTGGGCAGCGGGTCGCTGGTGGCCCGCGTGCACCACAGGCTGCCGGCCGCGCAGGCGAAGCGGAGCCGGGCGGCTATGGCCTGGCCGGTGTCCCAGGTGTGGATCAGTCCGGCGGAGAACGCCGCGCCGGCGCCCTGCGGCTGACGGACGTCGACCGCCAAGGCGGCGGCCCGCCACCTCTGGCCAGCGGCTGATTGCGCCCAGGCGCCGTGTCGTCCTGCGGTGACGATCACCAGGTCCGCCAGGTTCGCCGCCGCGAGCCGCCGGAGCAGGGCGTCCACGGCGTCCAGGTCGTGTTCGGGGCCGTTGGTTTGCAGGATGTCGGCCCGCCGCCGGGCCTGCACCGTTGCGCGCAGCCAGTCCGGCAGCGGAGAACCGCCGAGGTTGATCACGGTGCGGATGCCCGTTTGCAACGCCGCGTCCAGGATTGGCGCTGGGGCTTGGCCGAGGACTTCGTAGGCGTCGAGGTAGACCACGTCGGCCGAGGTCACGGCCTCGATGTCGACGCTGGCGAGTTCGTCGGCGATGCCGGCGAGATCGAACAGCCCGGTGCGGTTGCCGGCCGCGTCGCAGATGACGGTGTTGGTGCGGGTGGCGGCGGGGATCGGCGGCCCTGGCAGCAGCGGCAGGTCCCACTGGTGGAGCCGGGCGCGGACCGCCCGGCCGGCGGGGTCGTCGGCGACCTGGTTGGCGGCCAGTCGAACATCGTGGCCGAAGGCGCGTAGCGCTGCGGCGGTCAACGGGCCATCCGCGGCGAGGTAGTGGTCCTGGCTGACGATGCTGGCGCCGTAGTTGAGTTTCGGGTGCTCGACGACGTTGATCGTGTGAATGGCGGCTAGGTAGCTGACGCAGGACACCGTCAGTCGGGCCGGTGCGCTCACCGCGCCGCCTTGGTGGAAGGCGGGGCCAACGTCAGTACGCCGATCGCCGCGGCGTGGTCGCTGAGCTCGCGGGTGCGCGGTTCGTGGTCGTAGCGGAACTGGCGTAGCGCATCCCTCCGGAACTGACCACTGGAGAGCCGTGTGTCAGGGAAACCGACAAGCACGGTTCGGGAAGAGGCCGACGGAAAAGGACCCGCACCACGGGCACCTCGCTGGCGGTCCACTTCACTCGGGAAACGGCCCGGGAAAACGGACCAGCCTCACGGGCTGGCACCGCGTCGCGAGCCGACTTCACGGACCGTCCCTCGCGATGAAGGTCGCCTTCGTCGACTCGCAGAAGGCCGAACACGGTGTCCAGCCGGTCAGGCAGGCTCTCCACGACACGCAGGCACAGATCGCACCGTGGCTGCTGGCGCGGGCCACGGTGGCGCTCCTCGTGCCCGGCTCCCGTGACCGTCCGGATACCGTCGGGACCGGGTTCTTCGTCGCCCCGGGCGTCGACGCCACGTGCGCCCACGTCCTGGCCGACCGGGTGGAGACGCTACCCGTGGAGGTCGGCGCCACGCAGGTGGCCACGGGACGTCAACTGCGGTTGCGGCCGAGACCAGCCTGGTACTTCCGGGACGGCGCAGGTACCGACCTCGCCTTCCTCGCCGCCGATGAGGCGGATTCAGGCGATGATCAGGGCCTGTTGTCACGGGAGGTGACGGTCGGTGACGAGGTCTGGGTGTTCGGCCATCCGGACGGTATGTTCTGCGGTGGCCAGTCCGCCACCTGCACCTATCAGGGCGACTCCCGGCGCGGCGTGAACGGCGGCCTGCGCCTGCCGCCCATATATGGAGTGCCCGTCGGCGCCGGCTACAGCCGGCAGTGCGGCGGTGAATCTGCGGACCGGCGCGGTCTGCGGCATGGTCTGCACATCGGATGAGGCGGGGAGCGCCCACCTCCTGCCGGCCGAGCGGATCATCGAGCTGTGCGAGGTGGAGCGGATCATCGGTGACTCGCTCACCGGCCATCGGCGCTGGCTGCGGGAACTCACCGATGAACAGCTCGGAAACGCGGGGCAGCTCAACGGGCGGCCGGGGGCCAGTGAGGGCAGCACGATCTCGGTCAGTGCTGATGGCCTCAGCGGGTGCGGTCCTGTTCTCGATCATGGTCTTCGCAAATTCATGATCACCAACGGGCCGCGCCCGTCCTGCATGGACCCCCGGATCCCGCTAAATCCCGACCAAAACCCCAGCTCAGATACCCCTCAACCGACTATGCAATAGCCCTGGCCCCCGAGATCACGCAACGACAGGGGAAAGAGTCATACCGGGACGAGCGACCAAGTACCCGAAGGAGTTGATCGAAAGGTAACGGAGCAGATGTGCGCTCCCATGCGGTGGATCCCCTCTGACGTGCTAATTCCTGACGTGATGCGGTGTGTGGGCGAGCTACCCCGACCGAGTCGCCTGACAATCAGTAGTGTGTTGGTAGCTTCTCGTGCCTGTCGGTGGATCGGTGGGTCCCTTCTTGTGCTGGTGCCGGTGGCCGGACTGGTGTTTCTCGCATCCGGGCCCGCCGATTGGCTCGACACCAGCGACAAGCTTGCGAGCGTGGCAGGGCTGATGGTCGGCGCGCTGTCACTGGCGGTCGGCCTGCTGGCCGTGCTCGTCGGCCGGAAGCCGGTTCCACCCGTGTCTCCGGAGGATCGGCTGGCGGTGCTGGTCAGGCGGCAATGGGCAGCGGAGGCCACGGCGCGCATGCTCGACCGGCCCAGGCCGTTGCGGATCCGGTGGGCGTCCACGGCACGCCCGGTCAGTGCCACACCCGCCGAGATCCTGGGTGACGTCGTCCCGGGGCGGCCGACCCGGCTGCACCTGACCGGTGATGTCCGCGATCTCGCCGACGTTTTGACGCGGCTGCCCATGCGGCAGGTCGTAGTACTCGGCGCGCCCGGAGCCGGCAAGTCGATGATGCTGTTGATTCTCACTCTTGAACTCCTGGCCCTCCGGAAAACCGACGATCCCGTCCCCGTGCTGCTCGCACTTCCCTCGTGGCAGCCCGGAGAACACCTGAACGGATGGCTGATCCGCCGCCTTATCGAGGACTATCCTGCTCTCGGAAATCGCGCGACTATCGAGACGCTCGTCGCGCATGGCCGGATCCTGCCGCTTCTCGACGGCCTCGACGAACTCCCGCCGACCCGGCGTATCGACGTCTTCGACCACCTCAACACCACATTCGGCGGCGGCGGTGCCTTTGTGCTCTCATGCCGCACCGACGACTTCGAGGCGACGACCGGCAGCCGCGGTATGCCGTTGGCCCGCGCCGCCGTAATCGAACTCCAGGGCGCACGCGCGGAGGACGTCATCGCATTCCTGTCCGCGGGGCAGATCAACGGCGGTCGACGGTGGGCAGCGGTCGCCGACGAGATCCGCACCCGGCCGGATGGCACGCTCGGGCGGGTGCTGGCCACACCGCTCAACGCCTACCTGGCTCGGGCGGCATATGGACAGCCGTCCCGCAATCCGACGGATCTCGCCAACACGGCCTCGCACTCCTCGATCCGGCAGACGGAGCAACATCTTCTTGCCGGATATCTCCCGGCAATCTACCCCTCGGGAAAGGAAGTGCGATGGCTGCGCGTGCTGGCCCGACATCTGGATCGCAGCGGACAGCAGAACATCACCTGGTGGAGCCTGAGGGATCTGATCGGCAACTGGTCGCTCGTGGCCAGCCTCGCCTATGCAGCCGTCGCGTTGCTCGGCTATCGACTTTGTTTCATCAGCAATGAACTCTCTGATGGAATTGCTTACCTCGCCGAGGGCTGGGAGACGTGCTCGTATCTGGCTTGCCTTGCGTTCGGTTGCCTGGGTGGAAGATTGATCGGAGGGCATGCCAGGCGCGGGCGGGCGTGTACGGCGCTGACGAAGCTTCGAGACATGCTGGCGATCGGCGGCATTGCTGCGGGCGTTGCATTTTGGCTGGATTTGATTTTTGTTATCACTGGGGAAATGCGGGTCCGGGATATCGTTGTCTCTGGATTGGGAATGGCACTCGGCTTTTTTATTGTTGCGCATATCGACTGCGGCGGAATTTTCTTCTGGGTGCCGCTGCTAGCTGCCGTTAGTATTGTCGCTACGATTGGAAGCCCGGTTGAGGAGTTTAAGGGATATTATGCGTGCGTGGTTGCCGTTATTCTAGTGTTGCTACGCTTCTCCAGCTACATCAGATCTCATGACTGCCTCTGTAGTGCAATCGTTGCGGGGATGGCTGCCGGGATGGCTGCCGCAATTAGCTCACCCCTTGGCGCGATGCTTGCGGGTGGATTCGTCGGATTTTTCGTATTCTTTTATCTTAGGATCGTCCGAGGTCGAAGCTCTCTTGCGGTCGGCGGTAAGGTGAGCAAGTTCGGGCTGCTGAAATTGGGTAGGGTGATCATTGCTGGGACATTTTTCACGGCGGTCATGACCGTGCTATTTGCCGCACTGGGCCTTGGGTGGAGGCTGACGACTGTAGTACCTTTCGGAATGTTTTACGGATACCCTCTTTACGTGGTGATCGGATTGGTTGGTGCGCTCGGCACCTCGGGTAGCGACCTTCTGATCGTCATGCCCCGGACCGGCTTAAAGCGTGATCGTCACGTATTGATCGCGGCCATCCTTGCTGCGGCAGGCATGGCGGTAGCTCTTGGAACGCTCGGGACTGTCGGACATTCTTTTACCTATGGCCTAATGTTTATTATCATCCTGGTTATCTCGAGCGCCTCCCGATGGCCTTCGTTTGCACTTGCTCGCTTCGTTCTAGCAGTTACGAGGCGTTTACCCTGGCGGCTGCTGTATTTCCTGGAGGACGCACACCGGCGCGGCGTTCTTCGTCAAGTCGGCGCCGTGTATCAATTTCGGCACGAACGCCTGCAAAGCCACCTCGCGCAAGACGATTCGTCAGAGAGTTCTGATCCCTTCAAGCCTGGTACGACTTGACCGCTTTCTCCCTTGCTGGCGGGTCCACGGCCGTTTCAAGATCGACATGACGTCGGGAGTGATCACCGCGGTGGCGTGTCCGGTAGGGATGAAGCTCCGTTAGGAGCAGGTCTTCTCAAGGATCTGATCCACCCGGAGCTTCGTGGTGTTGCAGTGTGTCATTCCCGCTGTCGATCCGTCGTGTGTGCCGCCGGGCGGGGATGGGTCGTTCACGCATTCGTGTCATGGTCTGCTGGAGTTGATGCTGGCAGTCGATGACGGCCGGTCGTCGCAGGGGCCGGGATCATCCGGTCGCGGTCGTTCTCGCGCTGGCGACGGTGGCCGGGTCGAAGGGCTACACCGCGATGGCGGGCTCGGTCGAGGACGTCCCGGCAGAGGTCGTCGCGAGCCTGTATCTACGGGCCTCCGCCCGTCCGGCAGGGCGCCCGTCACGCTCGACGATCTGGCGGGTCTGCACCGACACCGACGCGGATGTTCTCGACGCCATGATCGCCGAATGGACCACCACCCAGACGTCCGCGGCAACGGGGACAGGAATGCAGCTACGCCTGGACGGCAAAACCGTCCGCGGCGCCGTCGATGCTGACGGCGGTCAACTGCATCTGCTGTCCGCTCTCGCCGGCCCGGCACAACCCGCCACGGCTGCCGTCATCGTCGCTCAGGCACCGACCGACGGTGCCAAGGGCAGCGAATCGGCCACCGCCCAGGCCATGCCGGAAACCCTTGACCTGCGCGGGCTCACCGTGACCGCAGATGCGTTACACACCGTCAAGGCCACCGGCAACCTGATCCACTCCTGCGGCGGCCAGTTCGTCCTGCCGGTGGAAGAGAACCGACAGGCACTGTTCGACGCGATCAACGCCCTGCCCTGGGCCGACACCCCGATCGCCCATCACAGCATCGACACCGGCCACGGCCGCACGACCCGCCGCACCATCCGCGTCCTGCCCGCCCCGCCCGAACTACCGTTCCCGCATGTCGTTTCTTTTAGCGTCGTGGGCATCCGGACGTGGCGGCTACTGCCGGGAATGGCGTAGCGGCCGTGTCCGCATCGACCACGTCCGCATCGAGGTCTCGGACATTGTCGCCTAGCGCGGCGTCAAGTTCTGCCCGGCGGGTTTTTGCCCGTGATGCGGCGGACTGGCCGCGCCGCCGTCGTGCCCGCGGTCACGTCGTCAACTGCGCGGCGTGCACGCGCGGTTGCAGGTGGGGCGGTCGTCTTAGGAGCGGTGAGCAGGCCGATCGTTGCGGGTCGGAGGACTCTCCAGGCTATCGGTCATCGGCAGGTGGCTGCCGGAGCCTGACCCACTCTTGGCCGTACATGCGCTCGTGGACCCAGTGCAGCTTCCCGGCGACCCGCAACCCGGACTCATCCACATGCACCACATCCGCCCCGCTCAGCGCGTCGCGGACCTGGTCGACGAACTCCGAATCCGCGAGGGCGTCCCCGGCACGGGTATGCGCGGCGGCGACCGCACCAGCGGACATCGGTATCCCGAACAGATCACACATGGCCTGCGCGGTCCGGGCCTGCGCCCCGAACAGCGCCTGCCGCAGATACACGGCGGCGGCCTGCGCCCTCGCCCCGTACTGCACCGGCGCGTCGACCCCGTCCGGTGCCACGCCCGCGGTCACATGCCCGCACCCGCACCTGCGTGACACGATCCGATGCTCGGTCACCCGAACCCCGGATATCGGGAAGGTCGAACACCTGCCGGACCGCGACCCCCGCCGGCCGGGCCCCGACCAGATCGTCGCCGCAGCCACCACAACCAGCCGGTTCATGCACCACACGCACATGCGGATCAGTCACCTGCCGCAGAGTCCGGCCTTCATGACCGGGCTGCCCGCCCGGACGCCGCCCCGACTTCCCCCGCCACGACTTCGGGGCCGGCTTGGCGAGCCCGTCAGACGACGGCGGCTTCGACGAGTTCGACGAGTCCTGGCCGACCCGGACACGCAAATCCTTGTTCTCCGCCCGCAGCACCGCGTTCTCCCGGCGCAACTCCACATTTTCCGCCCGCAACACGGCGTTCTCACGCTCAAGACCCGCGACCCGCGCCTCCAACCGGGCAAGCCGCTCCAGCAGCTCCACGATCGACGGCAACTCGGACACCCGACCATGATCCACCATCAACGCCCCAGGCCAAACTCACCCGCCGACGACCACCTGAGCAGTCACATTTTAAGAATCGATCGATTCGTGCCAGGATCGGAGCCGGCCCGAGGCGAGCGAGGCGGCTCAGTAACCCCGCGGGCCGACTGTCGTCGTTCCTGGCATTCGATGACGGATCGAGCGGTGCTGAGTGCGCTGTCGATTGTGGCGAGACAGTTCGTGGACATGGTTCCGCGCGCGAGGCCACAAGACGACACCAGGCCATTCAATTGCCGGACTTGCTGGATGGTGGCGATGTTGAGGTGCCCCTGGTTGGCTAGGAGGTCGCGCGCGGCATAGCCGTCGCTTATGGCCTGGCGGATCAGGCTCGCGGTGATTTGTCCTCGCGCGGGATGGCCGTCTTCTAGAGCGTCGATGACGATGAGGCCGAGCCGGAGATGGAACACCGCAAGTCCTGGTTTGGCGTGGTCAAGACGTTCGTAGGCGGTGAGCGCGGCGGCTGTCGCGTCGGCCGGGCTGCCGGCTGGCACGTGAAGCGACAGGCAGGCGGTGACGGCGTTTTCCCAGGGTTCGCTAGGTTGGGTTGCGTTGAGCATCGCGCGTGCGTGCTCGTTGCGGCCCGCCACGGTATGGGCGATGATCGCGACTTGGCGGCCGTCGAGCATTCGGGTGCCGATTCCTTTGTATTGGCTGAGGCGCTGGCTCGCTTCTTCCCAGCGGCCGGCGGTTGCGAGGGCGTGGGCGCCGGTGCCGAGCAGGACGGTCCATAGCCACTTTCGTGTTTCGGCGTGCGTTTCGGGTTTGTCGGTGAGCAGCGCGACGGGGATGGTGATGCCGTCGATCGTGATATCCGTGCGGGTGTCGACCGCTTGGAACAGCGCCTCCAGCAGCGTCCAGGCGGCGGACCCGTTACCTGCTCGGATGTGAAGGCGTGCGAGGTTGACGATGGGCTCGAGCGCGTGCTGAGGCTTGTTGCCGTGGGTCAGCGCGACGGTGGCGAGCCGATGGCACCAGGTCCGTGCCAGGTCGGGCATGCCGCAGTCGGATGCGACGAGGGCGGCCAGGTTGAACACGGCGGTGGCTGCTGCCGCATCGCCGTTCTCGCGGGCGTGGCGGGCGCGTTTCTGAAGGTCCGACACGCGTTCATTCAGTGGGGCGCACGGGGGACGTATCCGAGCGATGAGCGGGAACCAGCGGGCGGTATCCGGGTTCATGAGGTGCCGTCGGGCGCGAGTATGTCGAGCGTGGGATCGGGGCCGAAGATGACGGTCGCGGCTGCGGTAGCGAGTGCGGCCTGCTGCGGGCCGGGTATACCTCGCCGGTTCCACGAGAAGATCACGTGGTGTGTGAGCACGTCTCGTAGCCCGCGGTGAAGCTGGCCGGTGTCGTTGAGGTGCCGGAGGGATTCACCGGCAGCTGCGTATGCCTCGATCAAGGTCTGGTAGCCGGCCAGCGACCCTTCCTGGCGAGTGAGACTCGCCGGGTCGACGGTGAGGAGTCGCTTTGCTCCGTTCAGGAGGGCTGACGTAGCGCCGGTCGCCGGTCGATCGCGATGTTCGGCGATACGTGCCCAGACGTCGCCCTGCTCGTACCAGTCGAGCTTCGCGGCGCGCATCATCGCCGCCGAGAGCATGATCGACGTCTCGCGCTGGCGGGCGGCTGTGCCGTCGTTGTTGAGGAGCAGGTGGCGGCTGTCGTGGTGCCAGAGCTGGTGTGCGGCCTGCATGGGCTCGGTGCCGCCGAAGGCGTGGACCTCTGGCTCATAGCTCCCCGGGATGATGGTGTGCAGGTGGCGGTCTCGGGCGAGTCGTTCCAGTTCGTTGACCACGTAGCGGTCGGCGTCGTGCGTGGCCGGGGCGAAGCGCACCCGCCAGCCTTGTTTTCGTATGTAGAACCAGGCGGTGATGAGCTGTTGGCGTTCGGCTTCGGCCAGGATCGGGGCGAGGTGGCTCCTGGCGGTCTGCTCGGCGGTGTGCGGGTCCGGGAATGTGACCGTGACCTGCCGCCATTCGCGTGTCGTCATCGACGGCCTCCGCTCGTTCAGGTGAGGGCGAGGAAGGCGTCCCAGCTGGTAGCCGGGGTGCCTACGGTGGCGGTGTGAAGGGCGAGCGCCGCTCCGGCCGTCCCGTTCATCAGCTCGGGATCGTCGTGCCGGTCGGCGGTGAGCTGGCTCGCGAGTTCGGCCGCGAGTCCCGGGATCTGCGCGGCGAGCTGGTCCGCTCGGCTCTGGTCGGTGCTCGCGGCGGTCATCCGGCAGGTGGATTGAAGGAGTCCGGCGCGGCCGTGGCAGAGGCCGATGCCGTCGAGCCGGTCGCGCTGCGTCGTGTCCGTCAGCACGGCGAGCATCGCCTCCTCCGCGCGCTGCTGGCGGCCGGGATCGTTCTGCGCGATTCCGGCGAGCTGCTGGGCGCGGGCGGTTCCTGCCGTGCCGTAGCACCATGACGGCCGGTGCCGGATCGGGTCGGTGCCGGGAGCAACGTGTGGGGGCCACCAGACACCGGCGTCGTCGTCTTGACGGTGGGCGTCCGTCCACCGGGTCAGGGCGGCGAGGGCGTCAACTGCTGCCGGTGTGTCGTGGCCGTGACCGATGGCGTAGGCGAGCAGAGCGATGACGGCGCTGACGCCGTGGGCCGCGCCGAGGTTGCCGTGGCCGTCGGGAAACTTCGGGTCGGGTGTGCCGGCGAGGCCGGAGGGCATCCACCAGGGAGGTGTCCGGGTGTCGCCGCCGAGCGGTTCGGTGAGGCGCGTGAGGTAGCCGACCAGTCCGCTGCTGAGGGGGTGATCGGGGTGCGCGTGTAGCAGGTAGAGGCCGAGTCCGGTCAGGCCGTGGACGAGGTCGAACTCGTACATCGGTAGTGGCTCGTGGCGGTCGATGCGGGCGTGAGCGGCGGCGAGCCGTTGGCGGGTGAGGGCCATGGTGGCGTCGTGGAGGTCGGTGTACGCGCGGCGGTAGCCGCCGAGGGGCCGGGCGGTGTGCAGCATGAACGCCAGTGCGGGCGCGCCGTGGAAGGGGTCGCAGTTGCGGCCGATGCTGACCGGCTCGCTGGCCGCGGCACGAATCCAGCGGTGCGCGAGGGCTTCATTGCCTTGTCCGGAGACGGCACGTTCGATGTGCAGCAGGGCGATGCCGAGCGCGCCTCCCGCGAGCGATTGGGGCCGGGTGCGGCCATCGGGTGACGGGCCGACGATGGCGGGGTCGTCGAGCGTGTCGCAGACCGCCGCGAGTTGGTTGGCGGGGGTGATGGTGGGAGTCATCATGGGGCGCTCCGTGTCGTCCAGCTCAGCGCGGCGGCGCGAGCGAGGTGGAGGCAGGCTCGTTCGCTGTCCAGGTCGAGCCCGGCGACGCGGGCGTGGTGCAGGTGCAGCAGATCGGGCAGCAGTTCGGCCGGCGGTATGGCGCTGACGGCGGGCAGCCTGGCGCGCCAGGCGCTCAGGACGAGGCGGCGGTCCGACCATCGGTCGGCCATGTCCCTTCCGCCGGACAGGGCCAGCACGGCGGAGCGGTCGTAGGGGTTGGACAGGAGGACGGCCTGGTCGTAGATGTGCCGTGGCGGCGCGGGGCGATGTGTCCGCGTACGGGCGATCAGCCATCGCAGCGCCTCGGCCGGATCGCCGACGACCGCCGTGACGAGGTCGACCATGCTCGCGGCGGTCACCGGCTGCCAGCCCGGCGCGGCACGGCGCTCGGTGACGGCCAGCTGAGCGAGCGCGGCGGCGGAATCCGCGGCGAACACGGCCGTGGTCGCGCGGTAGGCGTCCGGTCCTCCGAAACGGCCGGGTTCACCGAAGTCGGTGTCCCATTGGACTCGCCGGGTCAGATCGGCCTCGGCGAGTTCTCGCGTCCAGCCGATGACGGCGTCGAGGGGTAGGCCGGTGACCCGCAGCCGCAGGTGCGGCTCGGGGTCGGCGTGACGTAGGAACCACCAGGTGCCCGTGTCCGGGAGCCCGGCAAGAAGCCGCGGTACGTGAGTGCTCAAGATGACGGATTGATCGCCGGGCTGGGCGTAGATCTTCAGGTAGAGGTGATCGCTGCCCGGCAGGGTTCCATGGGTGCGCACGTCGATCGGCGTGCCGGCTGCTCGGGGTGCTGGTGGCCTCGGGGCGGTGGCGGTCAGCGGGATGACGATCTCGTGCCGGTGGCCGCCGAGCCAGCCGTCGCCGGCGGGAACGAGGCGCAGCAATGCGGTGGGGTTGCGGGTCAGATGGTCGCGGAGCAGCGCACGATGTGCGGATTCATTCAGATCGAGCCCGAGGGTCTGATCACCGATCCCGAGCATGACGGCAGCGGGGCAGGCAGTGACTTCTCGCCACGCGTCGAGCGCGTGCTCCCACCGTTTCCAGGGAGCCGTCCGGCCCGGTAGTTCCTCCGCGCGCAGAAGCCACCGCGCGGGACTCAACAGCGTGCGGCCGTAGCGCAACGCAGGCAGGAACGGCAGAGCTTTCGCGGCCGGCCCCCATTCCACCGGCGAGCACTTGGCAGCGAAAGCCGCTGGCGCCTCGGCAAGGAAGCGGGCGAGGGGATGGGCGTGACGAACCGGCTCCACGGCATTGACCGCGATGGGATGCAACGCCCTCCGCCGGGACACGGAGACCAGGTAGAGGCGATGCGCGTCTGCGGTCACGGCTATGTCGTTCAAGCCGATCGCCATCTGTGACCCGGCGGTGAACTCACCGACCGGTATCACATGAGGCAGCGTCCGGGCGGCACGGTTGACATCCAGGCTGATGGTGTAGCGGGTGACCGACGACAGCTGGGCCAGCAATGCTCCCGTACTGGCCGGCGGGCTGTCGGAGGCACCGGTAGCCATCTGCCGCCGCGTGGACTCGTCGAACAGGTCCAGGAACCGGCCCGCGGTCGTGAACGCTTGCGAGGAAGCCCGCACCACGGACAGATGAAAGTCGCCTTCCTCTACGTCCTGGAGAGAACCGGCGTGCACGCGGACGGTGAGTTCGGCGCTCGGGGCGATTTCGGCTGGCGACGTGCCGGCCAGTTCCTCTACGAGCGCTTCGTCGAGGATCACCTCGTGCTGTCGGCGCAGGGCGGCGTCCTGGGCCACCGCGATCAACCGGCGGTCCCGGCCGGTCAGCACGGGCGCAGCGTCGGCAGGCATCCCGGTGAGACCGGCCGGGTAGCCGAGGCCGACCTGGGCATCGACGGTGTCCAGAATGGGAACCAGGGCGTGCAGGCCGTAGCGATTCAGGAAGCGTGCATGCCAGTCCTGCCATCCGGCCGACGCCGGACGTGCAAGACGGGTCAGCGCCGCTGCGGCGCGACCGGCCTCAGCCGTCACCGCCGTCGGCAGCACGAGATCGCAGTCCACGCGGAGGTCAACCCCAACGGCTGATCCCGGCTGGAGGACAGCAGCGGAAGCGCGGATCTCTCGGCGGAGCACGTCAGCGGTGGAGCTGTTCGAGGCTTGATCGTGGCGTTCTTTGAGATCACGAATCCGGGCGAGGTGATCCAGTATCTGTCCAGCACCGCTGTCGGCTCCGATCTCTGCCAGCTGCCGCACGAGATACGCGAGGGGATCGGTTTCAGTCGACGGCGGGCGCAGGTGGGTGAGCAGCAGACGCTGCGCGATCATCTGGCCGATCAGCCGCTCCGCGCCTTCTCTCGGCCCCGAGCCACCCGCTATCAGCTTGTCGATCAGGTCGGCGCACCGAATCGGGTCCGCGGCCAGCACCAGCGCTGCGCGGATGGCGGCTTTCGCCTCGATCCGCAGATGGGCCGGCGCACCACGAGGGTCGCTCGTGTCCGCGCGGTACTCCAGGACCACCTTGTCGGCCCGCTCCACCAGCAGGTTGTTCGCCCGCAGCATCAGATGCGGACGGAGACCCGCATCCGACTCCAGGCGCTCGATGACGGCGGTCAGCCAGGCCGCCTGGATGCGAACGACAGCCTGATGCGCGGTACCCCATCGCACGCTGCCGCTACGGCTCGCGGTGACCGGGGCGACTCCCGCGAACAGACCGAAGGGCGTGGCCCGCGTCGTCGCGCGCAGCAAGTAGCGCATGAACGCGAACGTCACTGCCTGTGCGTCAGCGCGTGACACGCCTCCGTTGATGACCGCGGCGGCCCGCGCGACCAGATCCGGAGAAGCGTGCGCCACGGCGGACGAGAAACCGGGGATCGTCGATAGCGTCTGCGTGAGCCACCGCCGCCATTCGTCCACCGAGTCACTACTGATGAGGTCGGGCCACGGATCAAGCCGATCCGGGCGGAGCAGGGCTGCCCTGAGCATCATGGCGTCATCTACGGCGCGGTACATCGTGGTCTCCCCAGGTCACGATCCATTGGTGGGGGAACACCCCGGCTCTACGACGCTTGCCTGGCACGGTATGCCCGTAGGGCCGGGGCGCTCGCGTCTCCGACATCGATAGCTCGCCCTATGTCATGGCCGCCGTTCGGGTCAGATGGCCAGTCGATCGGACTGCCGGAGGGCGCGGCCGCGTCAGCAGCTGGTGCAGGCCGAGGCGCAGGTGCTGCCGCACCCGTCCTCGGTCATCTGGATGATGCGCTCGACGGTGTCGCCCGCCTCGATGAACTCGATGTCGAGGTCGAATTCGTCGGCGGGGCGGTCCTGGTCGAGGACCGTGGTGGGCTGAGACATGACAACCTCCCTTATAGGGGTGATGGGTTCCCCGGTGCTCTCCGGAGGGAACCGGAGAGCACCGAAGCTTCTAGGACCAGGCGACGGTCAGGACGCCGTGCCGCCTGGTGGTGTGCCAGCCGGCCGAGGCGCTGGTGCCCGCCTCGCCGGGGTGGTACGCGATCTGAGCGGCGTTGCGCCGGTAGTAGTCGTCAGCCCAGGCGCGGATCATTGACAGCAGCTCGTCGCCGACCTGCGCGGCCTCCGGACCGTGCGCGATGACACCGGTCTCGTAGCCGCTCACGGTGTCCGGGTTCTCGCGTTTGACGCGGTAGGCGAAGGTCCCGCCGCGCACCAGCGCCGGGGTGCCGATCCGTACGGTGCGGTCGACCACGCCTTGATCGACGGCGTCCTGCGCGGCGTGCAGGATCGGCATCTCCGGACCGCTGGTCAGCAGGTACAGCTCCAGTTCGTCGGGCATGTCGAACGGCGTGCCGGACCAGCGCTCCACCGGCGTGGAGTGGAGCGCCTTCCGCAGCGCCGGCACGTCGAAGGTGAGCGTGCTGCCTTGGTCCACTCGGAGGCCGATGTCGGGGGTGACGACGGTTAGCTTCTCGGTAGCGGCGCCGTCGCCCTGCATCGGCACGAACGCGCCGAGCCGGTAGTTGTCGGCCGTCAGCTTCGGCTCATCCGGGACGCGGTCGAACGCGATGAGGCGGGTGATCCCGGCGAAACGCAGCGGGACGACGATCCGGCCGTTCGGGGTGAGCTGCTCAAGCCAGGCAGGCGGGATGTCCCACGCCCCGACGGTGACGATGATGCGGTCGTACGGCGCGTATTGCGCCACACCGTGCTCGGCGTCGGCGTGCACGACGTTGACCCGCTCGTACCCGGCCCTGACCAGGCCCGCGCGGGCGCGGTCGACGATATCGGCGTCGATGTCGACGGTCGTCACCGCGCCGGCCGGCCCGACGACCTCCGCGATCAGCGCCGCGTTGTATCCGCCAGACCCGATCTCCAGGACATTCATGCCGGGCCGAACGTCCGCCTGTCCGAGCTGGATGGCCTGGATGTTCGCGGCCGAGACCACGCTGGTCTTCCGCCCGTTGGTATCGGTCTTGGGCCACAGGGTAGTGCTGGTCTGATAGACGTTCTTCAGTGACTCGTCGGGGGCGAACTCGTGCCGGGGAACCGCGTTCATCGCCGCCGCGACGGCCTCCGAGGTGATGAGACCCTCGTCGCGCAGCGCGGTCACCATGGCCTGGCGTAAGGCAGCAGCGTCTTCAAGGTGCACTGTCATCGGAGCCCTTTCGTCGTGAGCTTGCCGGACCTCGCGTCCGGCTATGCCCTAGTGGATCTTTCGGTGGAGTGGGAGCACTCGGCCCCGGCGAGGCTAGGGGAGGGTTGGGCTTCAGCGCGTGATTTAGCCGACACGGCATCGAGCGTCCTGACTCAGGACTTCCGAGCTGCCCTTTCGGTCATCCCGCGCCCAGCCCTGCTGTCGCCGGCCGCGTGAAATCGCTTCGTCTTCCACCGGCTAGTTCTGGACTCGGTCTGCGGGACCGGCGGCGACATCGACACAGCCGACCAGCGCTCCGCCTTCCACCGGCCGCGTGACGCGCGTCCCAGGGCTGGCCATCGTCGTAGCTACCGCTCTCGGGGGATCCTGCCGCGTGGAAACGTTTCCCACGACTATTCCGTCCCTGTGCTGGCCGGGGAGTAACTCACGTCGGGATGTGCCTGGGCGTTCGCTCGCGTGGCGAGGACGGCATCGGCGAGGTCTGCCAGGCCGTCTACGACGAACGCGGCCGTAGCACGCACGGCAGGATCGTCGTGCCATAGATGGCCCCATGGCCCGCGCCGGACCAACGCGGTGCGTACGCCGGCACGATGCCCGGCAACCAAGTCGTGGTCGCGGTGGTCGCCGACGTACAGCAGCCCGGACCGGCCAGCTGGGGACATCGAGGCTACCCGGTCGAAGAAGCCCGGGTCCGGTTTCCCGACACCCCAGTCCGCGGATGTCGCGATCGCGTCCGCGGGCAGGTCCAGGGTCCGTAGGCGGTCACCGACCGCAGCGGTTTGATTCCCGGCGATCCCGACCCAGACTCTCGCCCGGCGCAGGACCGACAACGCCGGCCGAACGTCGGCGTACAGGTCGGATTCCTCGATCACCTGCCCCGCGCCCGCAGCAATGCGTGCGGCGCGTTCACGTTCGAGATCGAAATCGTCACGAAAATAGGCGAAGGATTCTCGGTTGTCGCGGCCGGATGCGACAACGGCACCGACGACCGCGGAGAACGTGTGCCGGGGTACACCGAGCCAGTCCGCCCAGGCGGCCCATTCGCGGGTGTCGTCCAGCAGCGTCTCACCGATGTCGAACACCACCGCAGTGATCATCGGGCGCTCACCGTCTGAAGCGGGCGGGGGAAGCCGGCCAGCACCTCGTAACCGGCGCGGGGATCACCGAGCAGCCGATACATGACGCGGCCGGCATCGTACTCCTCCCGCCCGTGCAACCAGCGCGTGTTGGACAACAGGTATCCGGTGCCGGGCTGCAGCCGCACGCTGATGGTGATGCGCGAGAGGATGCGGTGCACCTCGGGAAGGCGCCGGGCGAGCGGTGGCGCATACCGGGCGAGGCTGTCACTGCGCATGCGGATACTCATCCGGGCACCGGTGACGGTCAGAGGTGAACCAAGAAAGCCTGCGGCGCCGCCGAACAGCACGTTACGCGGTTCGCACAGCACGTCGAGCAGGTCAGGATGATGTTGTGCGAGTTCTTGGGCGAGCACCGCGCCGTCCGCGAGATGGCAGTCGCCGCCCGAGGCCGCTGCTTGCGCGCAGTAGAGCATCAACAGCTCGGGAGGTCGCGGCAGCGCGGAGGACTCGGTGTGCAGGCTCAGACGCTCGTGACCGAGTCCGGCGTTCCCGGCACGGCGGGCCAGCTTCCCGCGATCGTGGATCACCGTGATGCCGTCGGGCTCGCTGTCGCGGTGGGTGCGCACTTTCAGCATGGCGCGGCCCAGGCGTAGCAGGCTGGGCCGGTCCGGCACGCCATCGAAGGTGACGACACCGTCGCGCGCGACGACGGCCATAAGCCGGCCGACGGCGCTGAGGTCGTCGGGATCGATCGAGCAATGCGTGATCATGGTTCACCTCGTGATCGGCAGGACTTCACCCTCCCCGGTGCAGCGCGCGCTTCTCAAGTGACAGATTGTCAACCCAGTCTTCTCCGGGGGAGCGCGGGCGGCGTGCTACGGTCCGACGAACTGTCTGGTCCGGAGGGATGCCGTGTACCGACCGCATGCTTTCCCTGTGTCGATCAAAGGCGTGTGCGTGCAGAACGGGCGGGTCCTGCTGCTGCACAACGAACGCGACGAATGGGAACTACCCGGCGGCAAACTCGAACTCGGCGAGGACCCGGCCTCCTGTCTCGCCCGGGAGATCGCTGAGGAATCCGGGTGGACAGTCGAGGTCGGCCCAATTCTGGACGCCTGGCAATACCACATCCGAGACGAGATCGACGTGCTGATCGTGACCTACGGCTGCACCGTCGGCACCGACCTGCCGCCACGGGTCAGCAGCGAGCACAAGCAAGCCCGGCTCTTTACGCCAGCTGAGGTCGGTACTCTGCGGATCCCGGCAGGCTACCGGCGCTCCATCGATACCTGGTGCACCCACCATGGCGCGCTGGCCCGCGGCTAGGGCTAAACCATGAAATGCCCGGCGTGCGCCGTGGCTTCGACGGAATCTGCCGCCGGTACCCGGTGTGCCGCGTGCCGGCTGGTGTCCGGCGAACTACGTGACCTGCGACCGGACACGACATCGTCGTTATGGCTGTGGACCAGCCCCGATGCGCAAACGGCACTGGCAACCGGCAACCTCGGCATCATCATGCGCACGTGGCGGCGCGCCACCGGTGTGGGGCAGCATGAACTGGCCGCACGGCTCGGCTACGACACCTCCTACATCTCCAGGATCGAGAAGGGCAGTCGCGACGTCACCGACATCAACGCACGGCTGCGCATCGCGCGACATCTCGGAGTGCCACCGCATCGTGTCGGCGTCGTCGACCCCGGCAGCGCGGACCACATCGCCATGATGCAGTTCGCCGAATCGACGATCCGGCTCGCGGTCCTCGCCCGCCAAGCCGGCCAGGCGGCGGCGGCGATCAACGAACTCTGGCCGCTCGTGGCCCGCCTGGAAGCTCGTGCCGCCGAAGGGATGATCGACCGGGAGACGCTGCCGCTTCTCGCCCGCGCCCGTGCTGAACTCGGCGTGTCGCTGGGATATGTCCTGCCGGAACAGAGACTCGGAGCCGCCGTTCGCTGGACCGGCCGCGCTCTACGCATCGCCGCACACCTTGAAGACCCGGACCTGCATGCCTACTGCCTACGCAGCTACGGCAACGAGCTCCGTAAAGCCGGCCGGACCAAGGTCGCCAACGTGTACATCGCGCACGCCGTTGCCCTCGACGCACCACGTCAACGCACCGCGGCGCTGCTCCAGCTGGCGCGGGTCGCGTCCGATCCCGCGACCTTCGACGCCACGTTCGACGGCCTGCGGCGTAGCCGAGAGGCTGGGATAGCGAGCGACCCGATGATCACTGACGCCACGATCCTTGAGGTGCAGCTTAGGGGACTGCTGACGACTGGACGCGCTGGCGCAGCCGCAGAGATGATCAACAAACTTAGCTGGACGGCTGGGGCCGCATCGCCACAGTGGGCGGTCATTCGGGACATCACGGTTGCCTCCGTGATGTTCACGGCCGATAGTGACTCGACCGCGGCACCATTACTCGAACGAGCGATCGCTTCGGCTGTGCAGCTACGACTACCGCACCAGATCCAACGCGCGCAACGCGTTGCGCGACGTCATCGCCCAGAGTTGGTCGCGCATGCCGCCGACTTGCTGAATGACCTCAGCGGCGGGACAAGGCGCACTGGGTAAAAAGGCGTACAGTTGGCCTTCAGTGCACGTGTAAGGACATGCCGATGGCGGGTGCCACGGATGGCTGTTCGCGTGTTGGTTGCCGCTACCAGGCGGATGTGGCTGCCATAGTCCGGGCTCCATGATTTAGATGACGCCTTCGGCCGCCCGTACCCTGTCAATGTGTGGCTACCAGCACCCCGGGCCCAGTGCGGCACGGTGCCCATGCGGCTGGGGCGGACCATGGGACCTGCATAACCTGATGGCTGCCCTCGACCCCATGGCTGCCGGCATCTTGGCTTGGTCCTGTCGGCCGGCGGCGATCGGTACACGGCGGCGGTCGCGACGGGGTCACAGCGTTGAGCGGAAGGCCGAAAGGTCCAGCGCCATTGCGTCGAACGTCGGCGACTCCGGGAAAGGTTGAAACTCTCCAGCGGATACCCAGCCCCAGTTTGTGTAGGCTGCGCGTGCTGAATGGTTATCCTTGCGTAGCAGTAAGTGCGCGGCCTTCTCGGGACGGTTGGAGAGCAGGGCGTTGTGAATTTGGCGTCCGAAGCCGTGTCCTTGCCAAGGCGGCGTTACGGCGAACTCGCGGAATATGTATAGACTGCCGTAGATCGATATCTGAGGTAAGGCGAGGGTTACGGCGTCCTTGTGTCGTGCAGAACTATCGAGACTGCCAAAGGCGTAGCCGATCGCCTCGTTGTTGATCCAGCCGGTCACGAGGCCGAAGTCGCTGGTTATGGCATATCGCTGGACTAGGCGCATCCACCAGTCATCCGGTGAATACCAGGGTTCATGCAATAGTTCGGCATGACTTGACGCATATATGGGCACTAGCGTCTCGTGCATTGTGATAGCTTCGCTGGGTCCATGGGTGCGCAGTGCAAGAGTTGGGGCGGCGCTCATTATTTGATTGTCTCAATCTGTTGGTTGCTCAATAGGAAGTCGCGATATGCAGTGACTTCGGGGATTTTGTAGTCATCGGCAGGAATTGCCGCGTCAACTTTCTGTGCGAGGTCTACGATAGGTTGAATCTGTTCTGTCGTGGATAGGGATTGAAGGATGCTGAGTGCATGTGTCGTTGCGGCGCGGGAGTCGCCAATTTTTTGCAGGCAAAGAGCTCGCTGTAACTCGATTTGAGCTGGCCCTCGGAGGTACGTAGGTGGATAAAGGGATATTGCGGCGTCCTGTGCTGAGGATGCGCACTCGTAGTCGCCGGTGTGAGAGTAAACGTACGATTCGGTGAAGTGCTGGCGATCGGGTGACCATCCAAAGACTGATTCGCCGTCCTTCATCATGTTGATGGGTATCGAGGTGCAGATTTCCAGGAATGCCGGGAGCTGGGCCTTCGCTTCCTCGGCTCGGCCGGCCAGCGCGAGGACTTGGGCTCTGCCTCCAAGTAGCTCCACTTTTGTGGGGGCAGGGGCGTCCTGCAGCTCGTCCAAATACGCGTCGGCTAGCGCTATTATCAATCCGGTCGGCCGTTGTTCATACAGGCTGCGGACGACCTCGCGGCCTCGCACCCAAGCGCGTGCGGCCGGATCTTGCGATCGGTCCGCGAGGGATCGGGCGGTGCGCCACCATCGACGGCCCTCATGTAGCCGACCTAGGTTTGCCACGGTCATTGCCATCAATGCAGCGAGTAGGGCCCCGCACCGCCGGAGATCTTGCGCGGCTGCGCCCGAGCGGTGCTCCTCGACGGCATATTGTAAGGCGAGGATGTCGATGGATAGCGCTTCAAGCATTGCGTGTGGTGCGGAGGACTGGTAGGCGAAGCCGTGCTCTCGTACGATCTCGTGCCACTCCTCGACTGACGCCTCACTGCGTGCGGCCAGTGCTTCGCTCAGCCCGTGCCGGGCTAGCTCCAGGGACACCGCTGCAGCCATAGCTCCTGTATGGATGAACTCGCGTCGGTTCATAGCACTCACTCCTCGTGGAACGATGATCCCAGCGTGAGCGGCGGCCAACGCGAGATCGGTGTAGCGGTTCGGTCCTCGTAGCCCCGGTGACAGCGTGGCCAGTCGGTCGCGCCGTGCTGCTTCGGCCAGCTCTGTCCCTCCTCCCAGGATCGTATCTAGTGTGACGGCGTCTTCGTCGCGGACGCTGCCATCCGAGCACTGCATCAGACGGTGGATCTTGCTCTTGGCCATCTTGGCTTGGTTCTCGACCTCTCGCAGGCTTAAGCCTCGTGCGGTCATTAGTCGACGCAGCGTTGCGCCGAAGGTCTCACCGTTGTTGATCATTGATCCTCCTGTCGGTGAAATGCATGGTCAGGCTGTCCCTGTCTGTCCCATCTGAAAGAGGGACAAGGTGTGTCTTTCGTTTGTTGCTTGATCTGCGCCATATTCGATCACGGAATGACGTGAGACGCATCAAGCAATTTACGCCCGGAACATCCGTTAACGACAGTGCTGCTCCCTCGCGTCGGAGAACGACCGGCGGCGAATGCCGAGGTGCGTCTCGCGCTGGCTCGGCCACTCCTATGGCACGGAGCGAGGGCTATTTGGTGTGGCGCCTCAGCGCTTCGGCATTACCTCGGAGAAAGGACACCGCGATGGATCTATTGATCGGCGTGGCCTGGATCGTACGGCCGCGCCCACGAACGGCGGTGACCGCCCAGGTTCGGGCGGACCAGGACGATCTTGCTGCAGTTTGCACCGCCAACACCTCTCGGCGGGGTGCGCGGCGTCGAGCGGTGGCGGCGCGGTGAGTCGTACGTTGGCGCGCCGGACGTTGAGCACGAGCGCGTTGCTGGTGTTCGCGGTGGGGGCGAGTTCTCCGCTGACGGTTTTGGCCGGTGGTATTCCGACGATGTATCAGCGGACCGGTGTTCCCGGTGTCCCGGTGTCGTTCCTGGTGATGACCGCGGTGTTCGGTGTGCTGCTGGTCGGGTATGTGGCGATGTCGCGGCATGTGCCGCACGGCGCCCCGTTCTACGCCCAGGTGGCGCAGGCGGTGAATCCCGCAGCGGGTGTGGCCGTGGGGATGGTGGCGCTACTCGGCTACAACGCGATCCAGATCTCGTTGTTCGGGCTGCTGTCGGATTCGGTGACGGCGCAGCTCGGCGGGGTGTGGTGGGTGTGGGCGGCCGTGGGGTGGCTGGTGGTGTTCGCACTCGGCCGTGTGCGGGCGGCGACGAACGCCGGGGTGCTCGGCGGGCTGCTGCTGGTCGAACTCGCCGCGATCGGCCTGTTCATCCTTGCGGGATTCGCCCGGCCGGCAGACGGGGCGGTGAGCGTCGCGCCGCTGCTGCCGGAGAACCTCATGGTGCCGGGGGTGGCGGGTGCGCTGGTGTTCGCGGCCGCGGCGTTCATCGGGGCGGATGTGCCGCCGGCGTTCGCGCATGAGGCGCGCTCGTCGCGGATGGTGGTCGTGGCGACGCTCGGCTCCGCGGTGTTTCTGGGGCTGCTGTATGCGCTGACGTCGTGGGCGTATGCGGTGGCGGTCGGCCCGGAGGAGGTCGCGGTCGCCGCGGGGGACCCGGCTCGGGCGCCGTTCGCGGTGCTGGGCGGCATGTTCGGTGACTCGGTGGTGGTGCTGGCTGTGGTGCTGCTGGCCACGAGTGCGCTGCTGGCGATGGTCGCGTTCGGTGCGGTGGCGGCCCGGAATGTGTTCGCGATGGCCGATGAACGGGTGCTGCCGGTGTCGTGGGCGCGGGTCAGTGGCGGTACCGGTGGTGGAGCGCCGTTGGGCGGGTCGCTGGTGCAGTCGGCGTGCGCGGCGGTGGTCATCGCCGGGTGTGCGGTGGCGGGCGTGGGGCCGCGGACGATGTTCGTCTGGCTGTCGGCGATCGGCGCGTTCGCGGTGCTGACGCTGCTGACGGTGTCGTCGATCGCGGCGCGCATGTTCTTCGCCGCGGGCCGTGGCGCGGGTGAGCCGGTGTGGATCCGCGTCGTGCTGCCGGTCGCGGGCGTGGTCGCCGGGGTCTGGGCGCTGGTCTTCATGGCAGGAAACCTCGCCTCGCTCCTGGACGTAGCGGAGGGTGCGGGCCGGCAGTGGCTGGTCCCGAGCTTCGTCGCCGTGGCGGGTGTGGCCGGGCTGGCGTGGGGTGGGTGGCTGCGGTGGGCGCGTCCGGGCGTGTATGCGCGGCTGGGCTGTAGCGCGCCGGATCCGGTGACGGTGAAGGACCACCGCCTGATCGGACTGGAGGTATGAGGCCGATGAGAGGCGTGGACAGGCGGCGGTTGCAGGCCGTCGAAGAGGCGAGCGGACCACCGCCGGCCGCGGTCCCGGCCGTCCATTTGAGCGTGGACGCGGACATGCACCTGCGCCGGTCCGCGCTGGAGCGGTTGCGGCTGATGAACACCTTGCATGCGCGGCACGCGTGGGAGAAGCGCCATGCCGATCCGATTGCCGCGTACGGGCTGGCACTGCTGTACGTCGCTGCGGACGACGACCACGGGCGGCGGGGGGTGAAGGCGGCCACGAAGCTGTGGTTGGCCGAGCCGAAGACGGCGGATCTGCCGCGCCTGCTGTACGGGCTCACCCTCGCCGTCCAAGCGCAGGCCGGGAACGCCGGCTACGACCCGCGTCAGGAGCTGGCGACCAGCACCGACAAGATGGATGACGGTGCACGATACGTCGGGCTCGGGGTGTCGAGCCTGGACACGCACAGCGGCACCTGGGACCAGGTGCAGAACCGGGTGTCCCGGTATACCGACGTGCCGGGCACGGTCCGGGTCGTACTCGGCACGGACACGGCGATCGTGGCGGATCGGCGGGGCCTGGACGAGTTCAACACGTGGACGGTGCACACGACGCACGCGCTGAGCGCGTCGATCGCGGACGCTCCGTTCCCGTACGGGTCGGTCACCCCGGCGCAGCTGGAGGACGATCCCGCTCATGGTCTCGTCCTGCGGTGGATGCGGGAGCTGCATTTCGCGTTCTGGCGCGCAGACGTCGCCCGGCTGGAGGCCGCACAGCGCGCGCAGCAGGTGGCCGCGCACCGGAGGCGGCCGTGACCGCCGTGCCGGCCGCGGCCGGCACGGACGCGATGGTGGCGCGGCTACTGGCCGAGCTGCAGGATCGGCGCCGCTACGACATCGGGTTCCCCGGCGCGACCGACCTGACGTTTCCCGCCCTGGCGAAAATAGTGACGGGCCAGCTGCTCAACAACGTCGGTGACCCGTGGGATGAGGGGCACGGTCACAACCACACCAAGGACATCGAACGGCGGGTCGTCGACCTGGTCGCGGACCTGCTGCGAGCCCCGGCCGGCCGGTGGGGGTACGTGACGACCGGCGCGTCGGAAGGCACCCTGCACGCCCTGAATGCCGCGTGGCAGGACCACCCGGACGTGGTCGTCTACGCCTCGGCGGCCGCGCACTATTCGGTGACCAAGGCGGCGCGGCTGCTGAAGCTGCCGCTGGTGCAGATCCGCACCGACGCCACCGGCCGGATGGACGTCACCGACCTGGCCGGGGAACTCGCCCGGCGCCGGGACCGGCCGGCCATGGTCGTCGCGACCGCGGGGACCACGATGAGCGAAGCCGTCGACGATGTCACCGCGATCCGCGAGGTGTGCGACGACCTCGCGATCCTGCGGCGCCGGATCCACGTCGATGCGGCCCTGTCCGGCATCCCCTTGGCGCTGCTGCCCGAGAAGGCACGGCCGGGGTTCGACTTCACCGCCGGCGCGACGAGCATGGTCATCTCCGGGCACAAGTTCCTGTCGACGCTGATGCCGTGCGGTGTGCTCATCCACGACCGTCGACCGGCCGGCCCGGCGGGCCGGGTGGTCTACACCGGCAGCGCCGACACGACGATCACCGGGTCGCGGTCCGGGCACACCCCGCTGCTGCTGTGGTGGGCACTGACCACCCTCGGCCGCCGCGGCCTGCACCGGCGCGCCCAGCAATCCCGTAAACTCGCCGCCTACACCCAGCAGCAGCTGACCCGGATCGGCTGGCCGCACGCCCGGAATCCGCACGCTTTCACCGTCACCCTCGCCCAGCCCCCGGCGGCGGTGATGCGCAAGTGGGTGCTGGCCGGCGACGGCCAGACCGCGCACATCGTGTGCATGCCGGGCGTCACCCAGGAGCAGATCGACGAATTCCTCGACGACCTGCGGGCCTCAGACCTGGCTCGTCCACGGCTGCATGTGGTGCCGGATCTCGATGCCGCGGTCACGCCGCTCCGCGCGCCGCGCCCCCGCGCGCGGCGATCACGCGTCGCTCGTGGAGAACTCCGATGACCGGACTCTGCCCGCGACCCCGACCGTGGCACGCCGTGACCGGCGCGCACACCACCAGTACCAGCGCCGCATCGCGTTCTCCGGGCCGGTGCCTGAGCGCACTACTGCACGCCGCCCGGCGGGAGGGAGCTAGTGATGGATGACCTGCCGGTGCTGCCGGAGCCGCCGGGCGGTGCGATGTTCCCGCGCCCGGCGTTCGTGGCCGCCCGCCTGCTCGGGCAGGACGTCGGTACGCCGGTCGAGCGGGCGGCCGCGGAGGCGGCCGCCCGGGAGGCGCCCGAGTGTGTCGCCGTGCTCCAGGACACCGACACCTTCCGGGTGCGCGCACTGCACTACCTGGCCATACACCGCATGCGGCAACTCATCGTCGCGGGCGGCGGCATCTGGACGTCACCGGTGGCCGCAGACCTCGCGGCGCAGATCGGTGCCGGGACACGGACGGTGTTCGTCGACGACGACGCCGAGACCACCAGGTTCCTCACCGGCCGGCTGGACGGGCAGGGCACGGCGGTGGCGGTGACCGCGGACCTCACCGACCCGGACGAGGTCTTCGACCATCCCGCGCTCCAAGGCCTGCTCGACCTCCACCAGCCGGTCGGACTGGTGCTCATCGGGACGCTGAGCCGGATCGCTGCGCGGGTCGACACCCAGCCCACGCTTGCCCACTACATTCTGCGGCTGCCCCCGGGCAGCCTGCTCGCGGCCAGTGCCTGGACCTTCGACGGGCTGTTAGGCGCCGACCGGGAACGCTGGCGGCGGCACGCCCGGGTCCACGACATCGGAGACGGCTGGAGCAGCCGCGACGTCTTCACCGAAGACCTGGAAGACGTCGAGCTGATGGCACCCGGGATCACGGCCGCCCGTGACTGGGCGCCCGCCCACCGCGCCGGCGCAGGCCCATCTTGGCCGCCGCGGGTGTACGCGGCGATCGGACGCCCGCGATGACCGCACGCCCTCCGGTCCGCGGTCGGCGTCCGGCGCACCGGAGTTCACATTTCCGCACTTCGGTACCTGCGGCTCCTTGCCCGCTGCGGGTGCCGGCCGAGGGCGTGGCAGGACGC
Organism: Catenuloplanes nepalensis; assembly: GCF_030811575.1. GTDB lineage: Bacteria > Actinomycetota > Actinomycetes > Mycobacteriales > Micromonosporaceae > Catenuloplanes > Catenuloplanes nepalensis. The sequence goes on from NZ_JAUSRA010000001.1 coordinate 1,246,980, forward strand.
CTCTCACTGTGCGCACGCCGTCCTGCCGCGCCGGGAGGTGGCGCGCCGGCTGACCCCCCGGCTGCGGCGCGCCACCTCCCTCTACCTCAGCCGACCCTTGTGCCCGGAAGGTTCACCGTCACGATGCCTACTACCACGGGCCGGTCCGCCGCTGCCGCTGTCACCGCCGGGCGGCGGCGATGACGAACCCGTTCACACCGATCGACGCGACCAGGCCCCACGCGGCTCGCGTCTATGACTATCTGCTTGGCGGGAAGGACAACTTCGCCGTCGATCGTGCCGCCGCGGACGCGCTGCTGGCTGAGGTGCGGTCTGCGGAGGCTGCGGCGCGCGCGAACCGGCGGTTCATGCAACGCGCCGTGGGCTTGCTGGCCGGGCAGGGTGTGCGGCAGTTCCTGGACCTCGGGACCGGTCTGCCTACGTCACCGAACGTGCACGAGGTCGCGCAGAGGTATCAATCGGATGCCCGGGTCGTATATGTCGACAACGACCCGCTGGTGCTCGCGCACGCCCGTGCGCTGCTGACCAGTCACCCGGACGGGGTCACCGCCTACGTCGGCGCGGACGTGACCGACGTCGCGGCGGTTCTCGACGATCCCGATCTGGCCACGACGCTCGACTTCGGCCGGCCGGTCGCGGTGCTGGCCATCGCGGTCGCGCACTTCCTGCCCGGCGACACCGCGCACCGGACGATGGACCGTTACCGGGAGGCGTTGTCGCCCGGGAGTTATGTGGCGGTCAGCCACTTCACCACCGACCTGCTCGATGATGCCGCCGCGCGGCGTGCGCGGGAGGCGGCCGCACGGATGCGGACCGGCGTGGTGCCCCGCACCCGCGCGCAGTTCGCCGACTTTTTCGCCGGCACGCGGCTGCTGGACCCGGGCATCGTCCCGGTCCACCGGTGGCGCCCCGACGAGGCCGAGACCCACGCCCAGGCCGGAGCCGGTCTGACCGATGCGCAGGTCAACATGTGGGGAGCGGTGGGACGATGCGACTGAAGCACACCGGTCACCTGTGTCTTCCGCGCGTCTGGCCGGGACGGGCCACGGCGGCTGCGGGGGAGCCGGGCACCGAGGGCGAGGGTGCCTGGTATGAGCGGATGTTCGCGGTGGCGCCGGGGCTGGGGCGGGTACGGGCCCGGCCGGCGGGGGTGGAGGCGGACCTGCTGGACGGGCTCGCGGGTACGGCCGCTGACCGTGCGATGGTGCAGGTCCTCAACGACGCGGATCCGCGCTGGCGGTGGTGGGTGGCCGCGCACCGGGAGTTCCAGCGCCACGCCCTCGCCTACGCGGTCAGACGCGGGGTGCGGCAGGTCCTCGACCTGGGATGCGGGTATGCGACAGCCACGGGGTCGGCGTACACGTGGGTGTGCGAGTGGGAGGACCGCAACCCCGGCGGACGGTTGGCCTATCAGGGCGTCGATGCGGACCCGATCGTGGCGCACACGCTGGACAGGCACATGCGGACGGTGCCGCACCACGCCAGCCTGCAAGCCGACATCGACGACATCGACTCGGTGCTGACGCTGCTGCGGCTGGCCGGCCGTCCGCTGGATTTCGGCGCGCCGATGCTGATCGTCGCGGCCGGTGTGTTCCAGCATGTCGCCGATCCCGGCCTGATTCTGGGCCGGCTGCGGCGGCAGGTGGCAGCCGGGACGATACTGGCCGTGTCCCATCCGGACCTGCCGGACCCGGCCAGCATCGTGCTGTGCGCGGCGGTCGACCGCTACCGGGACGAGGTGGCCCCGTGGTATCCGAGGCCGGCCGATACCGCCGCCGGCATGCTCGACGGGTGGGAGGTGCCCGCCGGTGGGGTGATGCCGGTCGGCCGCTGGCGTGCACCGGCACCGTCCGGCACCGAGCATGAGCCGGTACTGGAGGAGATCGCCGACGCCCCGGGCTGGGCGGTCCTGGCCATCGCCGGCCCGGCATCGGCGACCGGACAGTCCGGCGCGGCACGTGGTGGACCGGCGTGAGCGGGCGGGCGCGCGCGGCAACGCCGCAGCAGGTGAAGGAGCGGACCGTCACGCGGGATGCCGACGGTCTGCCGGTGGATGTGGACTGGGCGTGGTGGACGGTGCTGCTGCTCAAACCCGACTGCCACGCGCGCGGTCTCGTTCCCGCCGTGCTGCGGGATATCGGCGGGAACGGGCGGCGCGTGGTGTCGGTGCTACCGGTCCGGCCCACCTGGGCGCAGCTGCGCGCCTTCTACGGTGTCGACCTCAGGGCGGATCCGTCCGGGTGGGCTGCGGCGGGTCTGCGCGCGGCGCTGTGCGGCACGCGCTGCAGTGCCGCGCTCATCCACGGTGACCTGGCCGCCCCGGCCGTGAACGCGCTCATCGGTGCCAGCGGGGACCCGGCCGCGTGTTATCCGACAGCGACAGTCCGCGGCCGCTTCGGCAACGACTCCGCCGCCGCCGCGGCCGCGGAGGGCCGGGCGGTGAACAACCTCGTCGACGCGTCCGCGTCGGTGGGCACCGTCCGCGCTGACTTTCTGGTGTGGTTCGGCCCGGCATACGCCGGTCTGCTGGCCGAGGCCGCCGGTGCCGGCACCGGCCCGGGTGAGTGGTGACGGCGCGGACCGCCGATGCCGCCCTCGGTATCTGCGCCGGTCCGACAGGTTCGGAGCCGCCCCGCCGGCAGAGAGCGCACCCCAAACCCGGCAAGCCGGCCCGGCCGGTTGCCCGTCTGGGCCCCGGCTGCGAGCCCGTCGCCAGCCAGCCGGAGCGTCCCATAGGTGAGGAGCAAGCATTGATCGTCGTGCCACCAAGGTCACCCGGACGTCATCTGCCGCCTGCGCAGAGGCCGCGCCATCGCTGGCGTGGACGAGCGGCCTACGCGCCGGTACAGGTCGTGGCACGGGCAGCGGGACGCCGCGGTGCAGGCCGGCACGGCCGGTGGCCGGCACCACGCCCACGATGCTTCGCGCGCCCGACTCCGGAGGGGCCCCGCCGGTGAGCGACACCGCCCAAGAGCCGAGGACCGCCCGCGTCATGCGCCGGGAGTCGCGGCTGCCGCCCGCACTCGTCGAGGTGCTGCGCGGCGCGTCCGGGGACCTGACGTGGCGCGCCTTGGCCGCGGTCGCCTATGAGGTCGGCTGGACGTGGCAGGGCATGGGCAACGCGCTCAACTGCAAATGGTCTCGTGTGCGTTACGCCGCGACATCAGCCCCGGAGCATGAGAAGGCCGCCGTGCGCGCGGCGGGCGTGATGGTGCCGTTCACTCCGCCGTACCCGACGCTGGCCAGTGATGAGGCCGCGGAACTGGCTGAGTTGCAGACAGTCGCGGTTAAGGCCCGCGCCGGTCAGCCACCGGATCATCCGGCGCAACTGGCCGCCAAGCGCTTCACCGCACTGCTGCACGCACACCGTCAGCGGGACGTGCCGGTCGCGGTTCTCGCCGCCGCTGCCGGAGTCGCGGAGAGCGCCATCTATCTGCGGTTCGGGCGTGCCGGGCTGGGCAAGCTGCCGCCGTCGCAGACCTACCAGGCACGCCGGGATAGACGCCGCAACGTCCCGGCCGAGCCGGACAAACTCCTACGGTGGGCGCCGCTGATCGACGCGTTCATCGCGCACCTGACAACCGACGCTGCTCTGCGCCCCGCCACCGTGGACAGCTACGCGCACACCCTGCGCCGGTTCGCGCTCAGGCACCCGGACCTCGACCCGGCCGATGTGACCGACGACATCGTCGACGCGCACGTCGCCCTGCTGCGGCAGCAACCCAAGGCACGTGAAAGGACCGGTCACTTCCGGCGTTGGCTGCGCTGGTGCGCCGCGACCGGCCGCATCGACGCCACCCGCTCCGCAACCGCCCACCTTCGCCCACCCACCGGCCTTTGACCGGGCCCGCAACGCCGACACCCCATCGGGTCGCGGCACCGCACCGACGACACAGGAAAGGCCTTCGCCATGCCCGACACTCTGGTCCTTCCCCGCGGGCGGCGGCTGAACGCCGCAGCGTTCAAGGCCGAGTTCGCGGAGCGGTTCTGGAACATCCGTGAGCACGACTTCTGGAAACTCGAACGGCAGCAGACGTTCACCGAGCCCGGCGATGCCAGCTGGGAAGCCTTCCGCGCCGGTGACTGGAACACCGCCCTGCACCTGATGGAAGCGCGCCGGGCGGAGTACGAGGACGACGCCCGGCGGATGCGCGAGGTCGGCCTGACCTCGTACCGGGTGCGGGTGATCGAAACGCCGCTGGCGCCGTACCTGCAGTGGGAACTACACCTGCTGCGGCTGATGGGCACCATCTCCGACCGGATCCGTGTCATCGACGTCTCACTCGTGCGCACGCACGAGTCGCACGGCGCGCTGCCCGAGTTGGTCTGCCTCGGCCCGGACCTGACCTTCGAGGTGCGCTACAACGAAAACGGCGCGGTAGACGGCGCGATCCGGCACACCGGTACGGATCTCACCAGCACCTGCCGCCGGCTCATCCAGACCCTGTACGAGGCCGGCGAAGACGTCGTCACCTACGTCGATCGCGAGGTCGCACCGCTACCCCCGCCAGCTGCTTTCTGATTCCCTCGGACGGGGGCGGGTTTCCCAGGGGAGCTTTCCGTAACCTGTCGGTTGGCCGCGCCGTCTCGGGTCGTTTCCGGGCTGTATCGGTTGGTGAGGTAGCTGTCGAGGTTCGAGCCGGCCGGGACGAAGTCGGGGCTGTCGTGCAGGAGCGCGGCGATCAGGTGGGGCCGGGTGTCGGGCTGGTGGGTGATGAGGGTGGTGGCGACCTGGGTCGCGTGGGCGTGGGCGGGGCGGTCGTCGATGATGTGGCCTTGACGCCAGCGGCGGGCGTCGGTGAGGGCGTGCTCGATGAGTGATGGCGCGGCGTGGCGAAAAATGCTGGTCATCGTGTGGGTACCGCGTTCGTCGATAGCATGGGTTGCATGGGACCGAGGCCGAGGTGGCGTGAGGACACCTGCGGGATCTGCCCGGCGCAGATGCTGGGTCCTGGAGAATTCGATGTGCTGGGTCGGCCGGGGCGGGAGTTCGGCTACCGGCGCGAGGTCGGCTGGCGGGTCGGGCCGGACGGGACTGCGGTGTGTGTGCATCCGTACCGGGTGGGGCTGCCGCCCGGCCGGTACGCCTCGGCCGGAGAGCCGGTGCCCGAGTCCGCTGATGAAGGGTTGCTGCCGTCGGAGGAGGCGTTGCGGCTGCCTGAGGCGCTCGATGATCTGGAGGGGTGGCTGGTCGCGACCCTACGGGTGGCCGACGATGACGAGATCTTCTCCGCCGTGCGGCGCGCGGAGCAGGCGGCTGCCGTGCGGTTCGCACCCGACGCAGTCGTCACCGCGCTGCGCCGGGTGCTGTCGCGGGAGCTGACCCGGCGTTAACCGACCGCGACCGGCGCGCGGCCGGCCTCGAACTCGATGTCGTGAGCCCGCCCGGAACCCGCACGCCGGCACCGGCGTAGCGGATGTCCAGGGTCCGTTCGAGTGCGGGGTGGATGGATGGGTAGGCCAGGTAGCGGTTGCTTCGCCGGCGAGGTTGTCGCCGCAGCCGACAGGATCTTGCTCTGGGGCTGCGTACCGCGCTGGAGGGCCGGGCGTGCAGCGTGGCCCTCGTGCACGGCGACCTGGCCGCGCCGCGCCTGAACGCCCTCATCGGTGCCAGCGACGATCCGGCCGCCTGTCAGCCCGTGGCGACGATCCGGGGCCGCTTCGGGTGCGACAGCGCCGTGGCCGCGGCCGCGGAGGGCCGGCCGGTGGACAACCTGGTGGATTGCTCCGCGCACGCGGGAAGCGTGCACAGCGATTTCCTGGCGTGGCTCGGCCCGGAGCATGCCGGCCTGCTGAGTTTCCCGCCGTCGCGTACCGGTGTGCCGGGGAGCGGGACGGAGGACGTGCGTGATCCGGGCCGGGCACCGTCGGCGGCGTTCCGGTGCGGGCAGGGGGAGCGGGCGGTGACGGCTGGTCGCGGGGTGGATCCCGGCGTGGACATCGTCGATCCGCAGGCGGCGCGGGTGTACGACGCTGGGCTGGGCTGGGCGGGGTGCACCACTTCGAGGTCGACCGGGCCTTTCTGGCTGCGGCCGAGACGCGCGTGCCGGGAGTGACTCTGGCGGCGCGCGCGAACCGTGCGTTTCTGCGCCGGGCGGTGCGCTGGCTGCTCGCCCAGGGCGTCCGCCAGTTCGTGGATATCGGGGTCCGGTATCCCGGCGGTCGATAGCGTGCATGAGGTCGCGCGGGCTGCGGCCGGTGACGCGGGTGGTGTGTACGCCGACATCGATCCGATCGTCGTCGACCTCGGCTGCCGGATGGTGCGTGACCCGCCGCAGGTCCTTTACCACCCGCAGGTACTGGACCTGATCGACTTCGGTGAGCCGGTCGCGGTGCTGGCCGGGCTGGTGTTCGGCTTCGTCGGCGACGCGGCGGCACCCGCGCGGATTCTTCGCCGGATCAGCGAGAACCTCGTGACGGGCAGCTACCTGGTGATGTCCCGCATCGGCCCGGACCCGGCACCGCCCGGCCGGCTCCGGCAGCAGCGCGCCCTGGAATTGTGCGCGCAGGCGGAAATGCCGGTGACCGTGCGCTCCCGCGACCAGATCGCCGGGCTCCTGCCCGCCGCGTGCGACCTGGTCGCGGCGGGTGTCGTTCCCGTCACCGCCTGGCATCCCGATCCAGAGGACGCCGACGACCTGCCCCAATGGGCCGTGCTGGCTGCGGTCGCCTATACACGCTGACGGCGGTGGGCGGGGCGGGTCGCTGGTTGCCGGGGCGTGCGCAAGCGGCGCGGACTGCTCTGAAGACACGCACGCCCGACCGCTTCGCCCGGTGCGCATCGGTTGCTCTGGTGTGGCGGGGCCGGGCGGGTTTGCTGGTAGAGCGCGGCGTTGCCTAGGCTGCATCGTTGGCCGCCGTCTACCAGAGCAGGCAGGGATCGTGTCCGAGCGCACTCCTCCACCGATCGGTGCCGAGCTGCGCTGGATGCGCCAGGCCGCCGGCCTGTCCGGACCGAAGCTCGCTGCGGCGATGCGGACGGCCGACCCGGACCATGCGGTCAGCCAGAGCAAGGCATCGCGGATGGAGTCCGGCGCCTATTCGGCCCGGCGCGCGGAGGTGCACCTGTGGCGGGCGGTCTGCCTGGACGCCGCCCGGGAACGCGCCGCAGACCTTTCACTGTCAGTTGCGGCCCATCGCGACGTGCTGGTTGCGATCGCGCGGATGGAATCCCCGGAGTACATCGGGGAGCTGGACCGGCTGGTGGACGGCGATGACGAGGCGCTGGCATGGCCGGCTCTCTACCGGGGCGCCGCCGGTGGCCGCGCCGGGCACGAGCAGCTGTTCCAGACCGCGCGGCAGGCGTTCTGGTTCGCGCCACTGACCGTGCCCTCACCCCTGCTGCCGGACGCGCCCGCGCCTGGGTGCCCGGGCCGGCTGCTGATCACCCCGCACGCGCTGAACGCCGCCGCCGGCGATGACGACGCCGATCCGTCCGCGGTGCGGCAGCACCTCGCCCGCCTGGTAGACGCCGGTGACCTTGAGGTGCTGATCCTGCCGCGCGCGGCCGGCTGGCCGTACCCGCCGCAGTCGCCGTTCGCGATCTACCACCCGCGCACCGGCGCGGGCGTGCCGACCGTCGTGATCGACACCTACAGCGTCCAAATCCGGCTGTCCGAGGCCGCCGACATCAGCGACCACCACGACGTCTTCAAGGCACTGGCCACGATAGCGCTGCCCGTCACGCCGACCGCGCTGATCGCGGCCTAACACCACTCCCGGCCCCACACGCGCGGGGCGCACGGAGCCCAGCCCGGCCACCCGTGATCCACGGGACGGCCCCGCATGTTGGCGGGGCGCCGCGCCGGCGGGTTCTGCGAGCCGCACGCCTGTCGCAGACATGCGTGGCGATCTGTTCGTCGGAGTGCGCGGGCGCCACCCTGGGCTGGCCATCTCCTCCGGCGTCAGCCGCCGTCAGGCACCGGGCGCCATCGACGGCGTCCGTGAAGGCGCTGACCGGCCAGCGTGACTGGCGGAGACCCTGACCACAGACGACGTTCGCTGGCGCAAGGGCTCAACTTTGCTAGCGAACGGCAGCCCGCGTGCCCGTCAACCTTCGCCCGGGTCGTACACGGTGCTCGACAAACCGGGCTGGTCATTCCCGCCGCCGCCTGCACGGTTGCTGACCCGTGTCCAGCACCTGAGGCGAAGGCTACGCCGGCTGTGGAATTTGCGTGCACGACAACCTTGCTGGATATCACATGGCTCACATAGACTCCTCATATCACTATGCGACCTATGCGAGCGCGTAGTGGTGGCCGCCCGCTCCCGTGACGCACCGCCCAGGCGGCCGCCCACGGCAGACCGGACGTCCGCACTCCACACCACCGTCTGGCATCCATTGCCGGGCGTGGCGTCGGCGGCACGCGCATGCCCTCTCTCAGGAGCTTGGATGACGACTACGGCGTCGGGCGATACGGCCCCGTCACCTGCATACTTTCTCGACAACGGCAGCGACCAGGCCCCTGGCAGCCTGCACGCGCTCGCCGGCACGCTCGACGGCATCACGTTCTCCTGGCTGGAGTCGCTGGTCGGGCCGGGCGAGGACTGTGTGGAGCTCGGCCCCGGGGCCGGAACCCTCACCATGTGGCTGGCCCGCCAGGTCGGACCGACCGGCAGCGTGCTCGCCCTCGACCTCGACCCACGTCATGTTCCCGCGCACCCACGTGTGACGGCGCGGGTGCACGACCTCACCCGCGAGCCGCTCCCGGCACAGCCGGCGCACCACTACATCGCCCGGCTCGTCCTGGCCCACCTCACCAACCGGCGTGAGCTGCTGGTCCAGGCCCGGCAGCGCCAGCGCCACGGGGGCCGGTTCACCACCATCGACTGGGGCCGTGAGCCCGCAAAGCTGATCGCAAGCGCCGTGGTGGGCGCGCGCGAGACGTTCGACGACTACCAGAGCGCACTCCGCAAAGTCCTCGCCGGCACCGGCAACGACGGCACCTTCGCGGAAAACGCGGTCCACCACATGATCGACGCCGGATTCGACGAGGTCGAACAGCACCGGTGGAGCACGACCTGGAACGGCGGTAGCGCTGCTACCGACCTCGTCACCGCCGTCTCGATCGAGAAAGCGGTCGACCTGGCCGCGCACGGCTTCGGCCCGGACCAGCTCGCCAGGCTGCATCTGGTCATGGCCGACCCGGACACCTCGATCATCGGGAACCTGACGTACTGCACGACCGGCCGCGTCCGCGCCGCCTCCTAGACCGGCGGTGCCGGCCCCCTGTCGAGCGGTAACCGGCACCGCCGCCCCACCCCAGATTCCGCACCACTGCGGCCACCGCGGACCAGCCTTCATTCCTGGTCTCGCGGTGATGCCGCGCGCCCGTTGCACGGGCCATAACCGTGAGAGGAACACCCCTTCCGTGAACGCACGACTTCCCCGCAGGCTCCTGACCGCCGTCATCGCGGCCGTCCTGCTCGGCTCCACCGGATGTACCGGCGACGCCAACCCGAACACCAGCCCCAGTGGCGGGCTCACCAAGGTCACCGTCCTGACCGCGATCCGGATCCAGGGCCAGGACGCCCCCTGGGCCGTGGGCGAGGCCAAGGGCTTCTTCCGCGAGCGCGGCATCGACCTGACGATCGTCGCCGGGCAGGGCACCGGCGACAACATCGCGGCCCTGGAATCCGGTGCGGCGCAATTCGTGATCGCCGATCTGAACGCGCTCGCCCTCATCTACGACGGCCGGCTGAACCAGGACCCGCGCGCGCAGGCGCCGTGGGTCGGGATCGCGGCGATCTACCAGCAGACGATCAGCGCGATCGCCGCGCACCCGGACGCCGGCATCACGACCGTGAACGACCTCGAAGGGAAGACGGTCGGCTACCAGGAGGGCGGCGTCAACAAGACGCTCTTCCCGGCCGTGGCCGGTCAGACCGGCGTCGACGACAACGCGATCAAATGGGTACCCCTGGGCGACCTGCGTGGCGCGTTGGTGAGCCGCAAGGTCGATGCGGTGACTGACAACGTCACCGGGATCCCCGTACTGCGCAGGAAGCTCGGCGGCCGGGAGCCGGTGATGCTGACGTACAGCACGTGGCTGACCGACGGCTACAGCAACACCTGGACCACCAGCCGCGACCTGCTGGCCAGGGACCCCGATCTGGTGCGACGCTTCCGGGACGCGGCGATGGAATCCCTCGTCTACGCCATCGACCACCCGGGCGAAGCCGCCGACGCCCTCGCCGCCGCCGAACCCACCTACGACCGCGACACCGCGGCCGAGGAGATCACCAAGCTGCGGCCATACGTGTACGGCGCCGACGGCGTCGGCACGATCACCGGCCCCCGCTTCAACAGGGGCATCGCGTCGATGGCGGCCATCGGTGTCCTGAAACACCAGAGCGAGATCACCGTCGACTCGCTCGTCGACCCCACGATCGCCGTCCCCTACACCCCCTGACGATGACGCCCGGCACCACGCCTTCTTCAGCGGAGGACCACCCGGACCACGGCCATCGGGACCGGGCGGCCCTCCGGCGGTGCCCGGCGCAGGGCACCGGACCTTCACGACAGGCCCGGCGCCCCGGGATACGCGCGCCGGGCACCGCCCACCAGCTCGCACCGTCGCCTGCGCAGAAGGGAGCGCCTGTGCTGCCCATGGCCTCGTCGCCGATCGGCGATGCCGCCGAAGGCGTGCCCGGGAGCCTGCCGCCGCTCGTGGTCCGGCACCGAAATGACCCATACGGCTTCCTGACCACATACACCCGCTTCCGGTTCGTCCTCGACGGGCAGGAGTGGCCAAGCGTCGAGCACTACGTGCGGGCCCGCAGTGTCAACGACCCCCATGTGCCGGTGGTCATCGCGGCGGCGGTGACGGCACGCCGGGCGGCCGCGCTGTCGCGGCTGGCCGGCGTCCGGGACGGCTGGGCGCAGGAACGCCGCGACGTGATCCGGCGGGCGGTCACCGCGCGCCTGGTGCAGCACCCGCGGATGGTGGCGGCGCTGCTTGCCACCGGGAACCGGCTGCTGGTCGTCAGCAGCCGGCACACCGACGACAACGTGATCGGCGAAGAGCTGATGCGGCTGCGTGCTGCGCTGCCGGCGCAGCTCGCCGCGGCCATCGAGACAGCCGCGACCCTGACGCCTGCGCCCCTGCTCGGGCGGCCATGGGTGATGTTCGGCGAGCGCGCCATCGTCTGGCCTGAACCGCCGCGCGCCCGCAACCTCGCCGCACACGCATTCCGCGCGCTCACCGCGGCCACTCCTTCACACGGGCAGGCGAACGGCGGCGGACCGGACAACGCCGGGACGTTCGCCACGCCGACCGGAACCGTCCTGTGGCGGCCCGGTCCACCCGTGCCGGTGGCCGACGGCGCTGCGCTGGACACCGACATCACCTGCGTGTGGGCGCCGTCGGTCGTCCCGCTGCGGCCGTTCAGCCGGTGAACCCCGACGCGCTGCCGTCGCATCGGCTACCGGGACTGCCTACCCGCCGTCCTACGGCGCCGCGGCGAAGACCGCGGGCATCGCGTGGATCGGGGTGGCCGCCCCGGTCCCTCGACTCGTCCGCACCGACCACCGCTGCTCCCGCCGCGCGAGGCCGGCGGAGGGCTGCCGCCACGCCCCGGGCCGGTACGCCACGACAGCGCACTCGCCGCGACAGCTCTACCGGAGAACGCCATGCCATCACCTGACGGCGCCGCTAGGCCGCACGCCGATCTCGCCCTGGAAATCGGGCAGGCGCTGGAACGTCTGGCTGACACCAGCCCGGACCGGCCCGCGATCATCGACGATGACGGCACGCTCACCGTGGCGGACCTGGTCACGGCCGCTGCCCGGCGTGCCCAGGATTTCGACAGCGCCCCGGGAAGACTCGTCGACGTCGCGCCGTTCGGCCGGGAGCTGATCATCGGCGTTCTCGCCGTCTGGCTGGCCGCCGGCATCCCCCGGGTCAGCAATCAGCAGCAGCCCTGTGACCGGCGCGCGCGTCGGCTGCCGCACACCTGCCGTCCGTGGCTGGCCGGTGAAGCGCGCTACGGCGGCGGCGACCGGACGGTGGTGCTGGGCGGTGCCGCGCCGCTGGCCCCGCTCACACCGGCATTGCGGCCTGGCCCAGGGCAGGTGCTCCTGGTCAGTCAGAGGCTGCGTCGCCTGCCTGTGCTCCATACCGTGCTACGGCATCTGCTGGACGGCGGCATCACGGTGCTCGTCGGCCGTCCACGTTCACCGGTCAGTTGCTGGCGTCAGGCCGTCAGCCGTTGGCCGGACGCGTGGGCGATGCCCAGCGCCGAGCACTTGGACGTTCTCCTTACCGGACCCGCCGATGCCGTCGCCGCGGGCCTGCGCGCCTTGATGTATACCGATCTCCCCAGCGACACTGCGGCGTTGCAGCGGGCCGTCAGCGCCCGCGGGAGTACCCGGATGCTGCGCGTGTACGACCGGCTCGGCTACACCTGCGTGCAGGAGTCGGCGGGCCTGCTGCAGCCGGTGGCCGGCAGCCGGATCCGCATCGTCGACGCCGACGGTAACGTCTGCGGCCCCGGCCGGACCGGCACCCTCGAAGGCACCGGTGCCTACGACCTGACCTGTCACGACATCACCGCACCCTGCCCGGAACCCGGTACCTGGCACAGCGTCGGTGACCTCGGCATGGTCACGGCCGCCGGGGACCTCGCCTGGGTCGACCTCGGTACCGCGCACCGCGCGGTCGTCGACGGCACCCGGGTGGCCTTCAACCGGATCTTCCGCGCGGTCCGCTACCACCCGGCGGTGGTTTCCTGTCGCGTGCACGCCATCCCCGATGACCGCCGCGGACACGCGATCGCGGTCCGTGCTCTCACCACGGGCCATCTCGACCCGGAAGTCCTCATTGACCATTGCCGGCGTGCCTTGCCGCCGGAGCACCAGCCTGCCCTCATCACCGCCACCGCCGTCCGGCTTCCCGAGGCCCGGCGATGAACCGCCGCCCTGCGGCCGGCGACCGGCGCAAGCGGCCACGCTCTCTCGCGCAGGGCCACCGCCTTCGGCACATCGGTGGACACCGCTCTCACTCCGGTACACCGCCTCACGACCACAGAAGGGCACGCGTGTGCCGTCCGTGACTCCGCCGCCAAACGGCGACCTCTGCGACGATGCGGCCAGTAGCCTTCCACCGCTCGTGGTCCGCAGTCCTGAAGACCCCTACGGCTTCCTGTGCACGCGCGGCCGGCTCCCGTTCGTCCTCGGTGCGATCTGGCCGACCGTCGAGCACTACATCTGGGCTCAACGCACCGCCGCCCCGGACATGGCCGATCGCATCGCCTACGCATCATCTGCGCGCCAGGCCAAGGTGCTGTCGACGATGGGAGACGTCCGCTCGGGCTGGCGTGAAGAGCTGCCCGACGTGATCCGGCGCGCCGTGACCGCGAGACTCATGCAGCATCCGCGCATGATGGCGATGCTGCTCGACACCGGCAGCCGGCCCTTGATCGTGTCCAACAGCCACACCGGGGACAACCTGATAGGCGAACACCTGATGCGGCTGCGCGCCGACCTGCCGGCACAGACCGAGGCGGCCATCGCGACCGCCGTGCGCCTGACCCCGCCTCATCTGCGGAACAGCCCGTGGGCGATGTTCGGCGAGCGCGCCATCGTGTGGCCTGACGTCCCGCGCGGCCGGACGCTCGCCGCGCTCGCCTCCCAGGCGTTAGCCGAGGCCATCCGACCGCACACGGGCGCCCGTGCCGGCGAGCCGGATGGTGCCGTGACGGTCGAGCTGCCCACCGCGACGGTCCTCCTGCGGCCCACCACACCCGCGTCCGGCACCACGGCGATACCCGACATCACCTGCGCGTGGATGCCGAAGGTCACACCGCTGCGCCCGTTCAGCCGCTGACACCGGCGGCCCGCGGCCCACCCGCTGTGGCCGGCCACCTGGATGACGATCAACCTGTATCCCGTTCGGAGGAGACCTTGTCTACCCCAGAGCACGTCGGTGCGCCGAGCACGCATCAGCTGAGGCTGTTGCTCGCGGTTGCCGAACATCTGCACTTCGGGCGGGCCGCCGCATCGATGGGCCTGACCCAGTCGGCGCTCAGCATGCAGGTCGCCGCGGCGGAGGAGACCCTCGGGGTCCGCGTGCTGGAGCGCACCAGCCGGTCAGTGCGTCTGTCGGAGGACGGCCACGCACTCGTGCCGGTGATCGCGGCGGCTGTCGCTGCGATCGATCACGTGATCGCCACCGCCGGCTCGCTGCGCGAAAACCGTGACCGCAAACTGATCGTCGGGGTAGCCGACCTCGAGGCGGCGCAGCCGCACACCGCAGCGTTCTTCCACCACCTGCGCACCGCCCGGCCGGACATGCGGGTACAGACACGCGAGCTCGCGTTCGGGGAGCAGTTCCAAGCCCTCGCCGCCGGAAAAGTCGACGTCGCGTTGCTGCAAGGGCCACTCCCGGACGGGATCGAGGCAGCACCACTGGCCACGGTGGCCCGGATGGTGTGCCTGCCGGCAACAGATCCGCTGGCACGTCGCCGCCGGCCGGTGACCTTGCGCGACCTCGCGCGGTATCCGGTGCTTGACGCACCTGCGGGTATGCCGGCGCCGTGGCTGTCGTGGTGGGCCGCCGACCCACGTCCGGGCAAGGCACCCGTCGTCTACGGGCCGGTGGTCCGTGACGTCCCGCAGCTGCTTCGCGCCGTCGCCAACGGCCGCGGTATCGCCATGCCACCCGCGCTGGCCGACGACGATCACCAGCACCCCGAGGTCGTCTTCCGCGACGTCGCAGGCCTCCCGGCATCGGAATCCGTCCTGGCATGGCGCGCGGACCGGGCATCGACCGCTGCGATCGCGGCCGCCCGCGACGCGGCCACGGCCGCGGCCGCGTCGGTGCTTCCGGCCTGACGCGCCGCCATCCACCTGCTCCCGCTGCCACGAACCACCGGTTACCAGGGGATTCGCGCAGGCGTCAGCCGCACACATCAGCAGCCTCATTTCGATCCACGGCCTGGGCGCGCCCACCGTCCCCAGACCACGCCCGGCACGTTGCCGCGACCACCCGCACCAGAAGGGAAAACTCATGATGGAGACGTTCTTCGGACCACGGCTACTCCACCATTGGCCGGCCAGGCGACCCGATCTGCACTGGCACATCCTGCCGCCGCCCGCAGCCGCCGCCCGCCTGACCGACGCCTACGCCGCGCTGACCGACCGAGCCGGACTCGCCGCCGTCGACGCGGCCTGGCTGCACTGCACCCTGCTCCACTCAGCCCCCGTCGCCGTGGTCAGCGACGCCCACCGCGCCGACATCATCGCCGCCGTCCGCGACATCTGCACCCGCATCACCCCATGGCAGATGACGGTGGAACGACCGGTACCGGGACCGGTCGCGATCGAGGCAGCCATCACTCCCGGCCAGCCGGCGCGGCAGCTGTGCCGGCTCATCACCGACGTGACGTACCAGGTGGCCGGATTCGACCCCGGCACCCCACACCCGGCCGATGGCTACTACCCGCACATGTCCCTGGCCTACGCCACCGATGACGTCCCTGACCGCGACCTGCGCGTCTGGCTGTCCGACAACCCCATCCCGCACACCACCTTCACCGTCGACGAGATCGCGCTGGTCGCGCAGTCCCACGACGGGCACAAGATCACCTGGCAGCCGATCACCACCATCCCGCTCGGCGGCACCACGGCCCCACATGACACCACCACTCCTGGCCGGACGAACGTGCAGTGACAGGCGCCCTGGCCGAAGCACGGCTTATCGACATCGCCGCCGCGCTGCTCTATCGGATGAACCACGTCGATGGCGCCGAGGACCTCTCCGACCATGATCGGCACACCATCGACGTGGGCCGCAGTATCCGTGCGACCCGCGTTCACGCGGGCTTCCTGGCCGACACCCGTACCGCGAGTGCCGATGATCTCCTGCGCTGCATCACCGCGGCCGCGCATGATCCCGCGGTCGAGTTGCGGGAAGCCGGTGGAGGAGACGTGGGTGCTCTTCCACGCGAACTGGCGCCTGTACCGTGCGGTCAATCGGGCTATCACCTGGCTCGGTTTCAGCATCATCTTCGCGCTTGCCGGGCTTCTGATCGCGGCGGTAACGCGCTGGTGACCGCCATGGCGCAGGCCGGCCCGGCGGGAGTACCGCGATGACCCGGCAGCCCTTCCGGATCGCGTCGAGCCTATCGACGCGGCATTCCCCGTTCGCCCGCTGGTCCCTGGGCAAACTCCTGCACCTGGCGCGGACTGCCGCCGGCATGTCCGCCAAAGAGGCCGCGCAGCGCACCTACTTCACCGCCAGCCACCTGCTGGCGATCGAGGCGGGCGAAATCTCCGTGCACCCGAAGAACATGGGCGACCTCTGCGACGCCTACAAGATCCAGGGCGGCCTTCGCTCGCTGGCCCTCAGGCTCGCCGCGGAGAGCCGCCGCAGCGAATGGTGGCAACAGTATGGTGTCGTACCTGCCTGGCACGCCCTGAGCGTGAGCATGGAAAACGCGGCCTGCCGGATCCGGCTCTACACCAGCGCCCTCGTGCCGGATCTGCTCCAGACCCATGAATACGCGCTGGCGGTCTGCCACCTGCAACCCGGCCTCACCAGCACCGAGATACAGCAGCACCTCACCGTCCGGATGCGTCGGCAGGAACTCCTCCAACGACCCGCCCCGCTGGCGCTCGATGTGGTGGTCGATGAGGCGGTCCTGCACCGGCAGATAGCCGGACCGGACGCCCACCACCGGCAGCTCTTACACCTGCGCGACGCCACCCAGCGCGAAGCAACGACGATCCGGGTTATCCCGTTCAGCGCCGGTGCACACCGGCCCCTCGCGCACGCAGGTTTCGCGATCTTCGACTTCGCACCCGCCGACACCACATGGTCGGCACCCACGACGGTGTACCGCGAAGACCTCGCCGGTGCCACGTACCTCCACCAACCAGCCGATGTCGAGCTCCACGGCACTCTCTGGCGCGAACTCGGCACGCACGCACTCGACCCGCACGCGTCAGCCGCACTCATCACCGCCCTCGCCACCAGCAGCGAACCGCCACC
This sequence comes from Catenuloplanes nepalensis, assembly GCF_030811575.1. Classification (GTDB taxonomy): domain Bacteria; phylum Actinomycetota; class Actinomycetes; order Mycobacteriales; family Micromonosporaceae; genus Catenuloplanes; species Catenuloplanes nepalensis. Next base: position 1,263,971 of record NZ_JAUSRA010000001.1, read on the forward strand.
GGCGACGACCTCCATCACGGACGGCAGCACGCCGAGCATCGCGATCAGCCCCGCGCCGCCCGCCCCCTTGCCACCGCGACCGGCGTGACCACCGGTCACCTGCGATGACCACCCCACCAGCCAGCCCCGCCGTAACCACTGCCAAGGAACATCATGGACACAACGACCGCGACGTCGCCTGCCAGTGACGGTGCCGCTGGATGCGCATCACGCCATACCGAGACCACCACGAGCGCGTCCGGCGCAGCCGCCGTCCGGGAGGTCGTGCTCCTGGCGCCGCCGTTGCCCGCAAGCGTCAAGGCAGAACTGCACACCTCCGCCGCCCGCAACGAGCACACCGGGCTGATAGCGGCGATCCTGGAACGCGGCTGGCCACCGGCATCGATCGGCTATGTGCTTGGCCTGACCGACAGCGCCATCCTCCAGCGCGCCAGCACCGCGACATCGGCCGGCAAACGCCGCGCCCGCGAGCACGTGGACATCCCCACGGCCCCGCCTCCCGCGCTGCATCCGGAACAGGCAGCCGAGCTGACCCGGCTGATCACCCTCATCCGCGCCGAACATCGAAGCTCACCCGCCGTAGCGGACGGGCGCATGAGGCTGGCCCAGCTGCTGGCCGACTACGACCGTGCGGGACTCACCGCGACACGCTTAGCGGAGGCAGCCGGCGTGCCTGCGGAATTGATCAGGTACGAGAGGAAACGGGCCGGCCTCACCGCGACACGGGATCCCCACGTCGATGACGGGCTTGAGACATTCAGCAAATACCTGAAGGACATCGGCCTGGTCGAGACCACCGTCCAGAATTGCCGCGCCTTCATCCGCGGATTCCTCACCGCCCACGCGCTGCCCTACACACAGATCACCGCGGGCATGGTCGACGCCTACATCAACCCCGGCCGCATCCACCCCCACCACGCCGACCGGCGATGGATGCTGCGCCTGTGGCAGAGCTGGTGCCGCGCCGAGCAGGACGCGATCTTCCCGGCCAGCGCAACGCTACCCGACGAGATCACCGACGAGCTACGCGCCGCCATCGCCCGCGGCGACGCTGCCGCACTGATCGGCGAGCTACGTGCCGACGGCTGGCCGGAATCTGTCATCGGTACCGCACTGGACCTCACCCCCGACGCCGTGTGGGCACTCACCACACCACGAGAGTCGCCCGCCCTGGCGCGGCAAGCCACGGATGCCTCACCGGTGACGATCCGCTATCTGCCCGGTCCCGCCATACCGGCCGCAGCCACGGCGTCGAGCACCGACACGACCGGCGCGGAACCGCAGCGGACCGCAACGCCGGTGCCGGGCCGCGGCCGGGCGACCGTACCGGACCGCGGCAGGCAACCCTGGCCGGACCTACGCACCGCGATCATGACGCACGCCGCACGACAACCGCACCTACCGGCAATCATCGGCGACGGCTTCACGGTCACGTACGCCGATCTACACGCCACCGCAGCCGCGCTCGCCGACCGGCTACCCGTCACCGACGGCCGGCTGGTAGCGCTACCGGCCACCGACGACCCCACCACGACCGTCGACATCGTCGCCGTCACCTTGGCAGGTGGCGTGCCGCTACCCATCGACGCACGCCTGCCCAGCCGCCGCCACGACAGCCTGATCGACCGCGCGACCCGGCTACCGCACCGGTGCGGAGCCTGGCTGGCCACCGGCAGCGCCCACGACGGCACCTACCGGATCACCGTCACCGGAGGCGAATCACCCGCCCACCCCCGAAAAGCCGACGCCCTGCGACTGCCCGGACCCGGCCGGACCGCACTGATCACACTTCCCCTGCACGAACACCAGGCCGCCGAGACCGCGCTACGGATCCTCGCCCGCGGCACCACCCTGCTGTTATGCGACCCGCACGCCCCATCCACCACAGTTGCCGACATCATCGCTACCCACCAGCCCACCTGGGCGCTGCTAGCAGAGCCACACCTAACCAGCCTGGCCAGCGACATCACCACCAACCCGGCCCACGAGGCACTGACCAACCTGAACACGATCATCACCACGCGACGACCTGACCTCACCTACGCCCACCTCGAGAGCACCCTCCCACCCGGCACACTCATCTACTGGTGGGAGCCACCCGCCCACGACGGCGCCCTCTTCCCCGGCACCAGCAAAGCAGGCACACCCATCTCCGGCCTCCAGATCCGCATCGCCCATCGCGGCCACACCCCGGGCAGCACACCGGACGCAGGACCGATCGAGGCGCGCAACCCGAGGGTCGTGCGTCACGACACCACCGAGCCTTGCCGAGAACGCGCCAGGGCGCCGTGGACGACCAGTGGCGACATCGGCCATCTCACCAAGGACGGTCGGCTCATCGTGACCCCGGAGACCTACCGCGCCTGACCGGCCAGCGGACGTGACCACATCGCTGGCCAACCTCATCGGTGGCCGTCGGCCGAGGACGTCGCGGCTTACCAGAGTGCGCCGCAACGAGGTGAGCAAAGATCAGCAGCTATGTGCCCACCGGGTACGAGGTGGATGAGGAGCCTTCACTGCTTGTTCGTTGAAGTTCTCTATTCCGAAGCGTCGGAATCGTGCAATGTGCGAGGCTGGGCTGTTTCCGCGGCGCACTTCGTGGACTATCGACGAGGTGCGTACGGTTTGGGCTATATCCGCCAGCCAACGGGTGCCATTTGAGGCGTGTTTGCTATATAGCTTTATGGGCCACGTAACCGTACGCCCTGTTGGCAACTCGTTGAGTCGGCTTGGCAGGGAACTGTCTCCTGTGTGAATAGCCGCCGCTCTGTCAATTGCCACGGCAATGCAGGCGGCCTCGGCGACGACCGAGCTCCTTCCTGGTGGCAGCCCGGCGTTGCGTGCCCCTTTTCGAGCTGTTTCGGCAATGTATGGATCCAGCAATCGTCGCAAATGGTGGAGGCCTTCTGTGATCTCTACAGTCATGCGAAATAGATGGATTCTACGAAGTGTGGGATGAGGCTGAGGCGGAATGCTCTCGAGTCGGGGCATGCTGAGGTCGTGGACGACGCTGCGCCAGAGTGGCCAGATTGTCTTGTAAAGGTTGTCCGTGTCAGTCCTTGGCTCAGGGCTCGCCGCCGGTAGGCGAGCGGCAGCGAAGCTGTATTGCTGGGGCACCTTACTGGGGAATGCGTCGGGGAGTACTGCAATCAGGCTGGCCACTGCCTCGGCGTCAATCTCGAAACAGCGGCCCTCGGTCTGCTGCGTGGGTGGTCGGGTGGTTCTGGTGTCGTGGCCAGAGCGGCGCAAGACGCTTAGGGCATCAACGAACCGGAACTGCGCTGCTATGGTCTCCGCCAGCGATGAACCCACATGGCCAAGCAGCATGTGCGACAGGGTGTGGAGCGTTCCGTGTTCCCGTACTAGTGCGGGTGCTGACGTGTTGGGGATGATGTAGTCGACGTCTGGGGCGGCCCACCAAAAGGCATGCAAGTCGCTGTGCGTACGGTCGGTATCGACATTGACGACCTGAATCGGCCTCCCCCGGCTTTTAGCTACCGTCTGCGTAAAGCTGCCGACGTCAAATGGATTTGGTATGGCCACTTTGAGTTGTTCGAGCTGTCGGATGGCTCTGTGCCAGTCAACCGTCATCTCTTGAATCCTTTCAGCATTGCGCCTCGTCGCTTCGCCCGGCCGTGTATGACCGAACTGGCACTCGGCCGAGGCGGCTCCGGCTGTCGGTGATGCGTGAGTTAGGTGCGGGATGTTGAGTGGGTGGCGGGATTGATGCCCGACTGTCAGCGCGATGAAATGCGAGGCGTCACCTGTCTATCGCACATTGACTGGGAGCGCTACGGCCAAGAAATGACGCGGCGCGTGCAGCGTCGTTGGCGCAACGTCGTTCGAACGATGTGGCGTAGATCACAAATGAATTTGGTTTCCTAATTCGTGTACCTAGCGGCTCGCGTGCGGTGGGCCGTGGAGAGATTCGTGCTTCGTGGCCGGCCATGACCCGCTGCGCATTCACTGCAGGGCGTCAGCAGTCCTCGGGATGTGGTCAATCGGGCTCGGCGGCGGACGAAGCTAACCTTGCCTCGCTCCATTGGCGGGAATCCACGGTGCTCGGTTGTATGGCTTGAGGGTACGATGTCGACCACCGCATGGTCTGCTTCGCAACCGCGAGGTCGGTCGCGGACTCGAGATCCGGGGTGGTCCTGTCATGACTGCGTGCCCCCTGGAACGACCGGAGGACGGAACAAGGGCGTGACACTATCTCGGCAGGAAATCGTTGACGAAGTCGTCAAACCCAAGTGGCGCGAGCCCATCCTTCGCGTATTGGCGGGTGGGCCGAAGCGCTGGGCCGAACTTCGTAACGACTTGATCGCGCTCAAGACTGGCGCTCCAGGTGATGGACTTATCAACACTGAGCTCAGGAAGCTGAAGGGCCTCGGCTTGGTAGAAAACCGGAGGATCGAGGGTGCGCCTCACCCCGGATGGGCCCTTACTACCGAGGGTGAGCGTGTCTTTACTGCAATTCGGAAAATCTTCGATGAGCCCACCGCGCCGTTGAAAGGGCTGACGTTTGAGAACATGGTGGAAAGGTCCATGCTGATCGATACGACTACTGTCCATTCTGCACGTCGCTACAATTATCTCCTCGGAGGGAAGGATCACTTCGAGGTCGATAGAGAGTCCGGTCGCGAGATAGAGCGGCTGTTCCCCGGCGTGGGTGTATCGGTGAGAGAAGGAAGAAAGTTCCTTCGACGCGCGGTGGAATTTCTTGCCGGAGAAGCCGGTATTGACCAGTTCCTCGATATCGGTACGGGTCTGCCTACGGCGGACAATACGCATGAAGTTGCTCAGAGGATCAATCCACGTAGCCGTGTGGTCTATGTCGACAACGACCCGATGGTAATGGCGCACTCGCGGGCCTTGCTGACCAGCTCCCCCGAAGGGCGGACCGTTTACCTCGAAGAGGACCTCCGGAACCCGCTGCGGATCCTCGGCAATCCCGAGGTTCGAGAAGTCATCGACTTTAGGCGGCCAGTGGCGCTGATGTTGATTGCCGTCGTCCACTTCATCGAGGATAATGACGAGGCCTACGCGATCATTCGTTCTCTGGTGGACGCGCTGCCGTCGGGTAGTTATCTCGCTATGCTACACTTTTCTACCGATACCCTTCCGCCGGAATTGGCTGCTGACCACGCGCGGCGAACCGCAGAGGGCAAAGTTGACGCCTTTCACCGTAGTAAAGCCCAGATCGCTGAATTCTTTGCGGGTTTGGAGCTAGTCGAGCCGGCGCTGCAAGTGGCATCGGATTGGCGGTCCGAGGTCCCCGAACGTGACAGGCCACGGCACCAGGATGTGGCGGGATTTGGGGCGGTCGCGCGTAAGCCGGGAGTCGGTCGATAATACAAAAGCGCTCGTGGTGGCACTCTGGCCTGCGGCCACGTTGATTGCATGATTAGGTGGTATGCCGCGACCCGGTTTACCTAAAGCGGATGGTCTCTGCAAGGCAAAGTGGAGGGCGTAACGTCCTTACCTTTCGCATGGCGAACCGTGTACGTCTCAATTCTGTCAAAATTTGATCATACGATCGGTGAGTTGTGGGGCTTGAACAAGGGCGTCGCCATTGGCGGATCCATTCGTCACCGTGGCGCGGAAGTGCTGTGAGAAGGTCGGGAACTCACGATCGAGGCGATGGGTCTCACGATCCACCGAAGACGGGGCACTTGTAATTTGCGGCGAGATAGGGAAGTCCGCTCGTGCTGCCGGTGCCGGCCTGGTCAGCGCTCAGCATCCGCGTGGCGATCCCCAAGTGGCTTCTCCGCCATCGCAAAGCGGCTTCTGCGAAGCTTTTCATTGCTCGCTCCACCTCCAGTGCCGAGGTTGAACTTATCCGATGCTGGGTGTGATGAAGCGTCTCATCGAGCGTAATACTGCCTGCGAGAACTCTTGCGCGAACCTCCGGAACCGATTTGTAGGCAGCCGAGTGCACCCGTTCGTCTGCCGGCCGAGAGCACAGCGACTCGATAAGTTTGTAACTTCGCGACTGGATGGCGGAAGCGCCGTCTGTGCTCTGCCGGAAGAGCGCGAAGGCTTCTGGCTGCATCGTTGCGAGCAGTGGCCACAAGCCCTTGGCCTCTTGCATGACTCCGGTGGCCGAGTCGAGCCGTGCTGCGGCGATACGTGCCCGGCCCATGACCAGCGACGATATGACCTCACCCAAGTCGACGACGACAAGGGAGAACAGCAGCTCAAAGCACTGTAGGACGCGTAGAAACAGGTACTCGTCGTGGCAGGTGTCGGCCGGAAGCATCGTCAGCCGCAGCATCAGTTGCTCGTCAGGGTTCATGGCCATGCCCATGATGTGTGCCAGGTGGGATGCGGCGACGAGGGGATCGTCGGCGGTGCCCTGGTCGGCCAGCCCGAGGCGCGCGAGCGCGGGCTTTGCCGCGATGATCGCGAGCCGGCATCGCCTGCGTATGCGTTCCGAATCGGGCCGGAGCCGTGGCAGCACGAACGTCTGCCGGCGCGCAGCGCGGACTTCGAAGCGGCAGAGGTCGCTAATCAGTAAGGCCAGGGTGCGGTCGTGGTGAGCGAGCGCGGCCGCGGCGGTGGTCGGCGGATGCTCCGGGTCGAGGATGGGGAGGACGCCGAGGGCAAGGTAGCTGCGGTAGTCATAGCGGCCGTCAGGTTTGTCCAGCACGATGTCCAGCCAGCGTGCGAGCTGGTTGCGCTGTCGTTGAGGGCCGCGCACGTGCGGGAGTCTGTCGCGCGCGGTGCGCAACGCCTCCACCAGGCCGGAGCTGATGCGGTGTTTGCCTGTGCTGAGGAACGCCGTGACGACCTGCTGGTAGGGAAAGTCGATGGCGGCCGGCCGGTCGGCGCTACTCCACATGGCGAGCGCGAGTGCGGTGTCGGTCTGGCTCATGCTGGTCCTCCTCGGGGCTGGCGTGGGCGGATGGCCCGCCGGTATTGGCGGATGAGCGCGCAGACGTGCGCGACGTCGTCACCGGTGTTGAAGGCGTGGAATGCAATGCGGGCGATGTCGCCGCGGGGCGCGATCAGGATTCGGCGTGTGGCCAGCCCGTCCGCGAGCCGTTGAGGTTCCGGGTCGACGACGGCCAGGTGTGCGCTGCGCGCACGATCGTCAGCAGCGAGCCGGAGCCGTTCGCCGTGCACAGCCAGCTGCCGGGCCGCGAGGTCGACCAGGCTGGTGACGTGCCGGCGCACGTCGGCAACGTTCAGGTCGTCGATGATTCGGAGGCCTGCGACGGCCGCGTAGATGGCGGGAATGGGTGGGGTGCCGGTCTCCCACCGTCGTGCGGTGGCGCCAGCCGTCCGCGCCGCAGCGGTGATCTCGGCGATGGGTAGGCGCTGGCCGTTCTGGTAGGTGACAGCCGGAATCGATACCAGCGCAGTGCGATGCCCGATGCCATCCAGGAACTCAAGCGGGGTCAGGAGACGCCCCGGGGCGCCGATCCAGTACAGCCACGCGCCCCGGCGCCGGTGCGCAGCCAGCGCCTGGGCGACCCCGGGAAACTCTGCCCGGGCCACCACCACCTCGCGGCGTCGCCGGAAGCTCAGCGCGGACGCCGCCTGGTGCGCGGTGGTCGACACGTTCGGTACGAGGGCGATCTGGTCGGCGTCGGCGCCGATGAGGGCCGCGAGTCGGCGGCGTGCCTCCTCCACGCGGCGCTCGAACGCCGGCCAGGGTGTGCGGCCGGAGAGGTCATCGAGCATGGTGTGCATGGCGTGATCGAGGTCTGCTGACCGGGCGGCGATGCTGCACGAGGCCAGGTGCGTCATTTTGTCGAGCACTGGGAATCGGGACCTGATTCGGCTGATCTGGCGCGGGGTCACGGCCGGGCCTTACCGGATCGCACCTGCGGCGCGGCGGCGGTCAGGAGTACGCGCACGTCCCAGAGGCGTGGGAAGAAGCGGTGCGAGACCGATCGGGCGAGCATGTCGACGGGCGTGCCTTGGGTGCCGTGCGCGTGGTCGCCGAGGAGCCGGGTCGCCAGCGTGTAGTGGTCGGCGCGCCAGCGTGAGATGTCCTCGTCGAGGCCGATCAGCGCTTCGGCGAGCTGGTACAGCGGCGCGGAGGCGTCGTCTGCGTAGAGCTGCTGCAGATCGGCAGTGGTGCCGAGCAGCGTGAGGAAGGCCGTGTTCGTGGCGCGTGCCTGCCGGCGAAACTCTTGCCAGCCCGGTGACTCGAGGCCGGAGCCGTGCCCGAGCACGGTCCGGATCTGCGCGAAGTCGACGGGGGAGATGGTGCGCAGCAGCCGCAGCTGGCCGGTCAGTAGCCGCAGGACCAGCGCCGCGCGCTGCACCAGCAGCTGTGCCGGGACCGGCCGGCGGATGTCCATCTGGGTGACGGCGCGGGCGAGGCTGTGCGCGGCCGCCTTCAGCAGCAACTCGTGTGCCTGGTGGGTGACTTGGAACAGTAGCTCGTCGGGATGTATCCACTCGGTCGCGTCGCGCTGCAGTGTCAGCAGCGTCTCGGTGCGCATGTAGCGGGCGTAGTCCGTCGTGCCGGTGCCGGGCAGAACGGGGCGGGCACGCTCAGAAGACATCGGTGCTCCTCGTAGCAGTCAGGCGAGCGGCAGGGCCGCGACCGTCTCGGAAGGCGCGTATGGATGCATGGGCGCCGGTATTGGCGAGGGCCGGGACAGGGTGAAGGCCGCAGTACCGACGTACGGGCGTCGGTGCTACGGCCTTCACCCAGGGCGACTAGTAGTAGGTGTAGAGGCTGGCGGACGGCGCGATGCGGCCGTCCGGGATCGACGCTGCCTGCACGGACGGCGGCGGCACCGCCTGGACCGACGGCGGCGGGACGAACGCCGCGGTGAACGCCCCGGCCGCCGGGGCGAGCAGGGCCGCCACCGCGGCGACGTTGCGCAGCCCGCGCAGGCTGAACACCGACTCGGTGACCCTCGTGCTGTTGACTCGCATGTGCGCTCCTCCAACGATGTGAATGGGACATCTGTGTGTGCGCCGCGGCGGCGGTCCGCGCGCTTCTGCGACGGCGCTGAAGACGCGAAATTCCGCCCTGGTATCGCGGCACAGGAAGGCGAAATGGCAGCGAAATGGCACGGTGGCCCCTTGCCTCGAATGTGCTGGCCGCCCTGCATACGCCGCACTTCAGCAATGCCGTAATGGTGACTCGGGCGTGCCGCCTACGAAATCAGGTATGCCACGTGTTTGTCCATGAATGCGAATCAAACGAGCCAGACTTCCATTCGCCGCTGCCCGCGCGGCAGACGTCGCCATTGGCGGGTCAGGCGCCGTAGACCGGCCGCTACGGCGAGGCGAGGCGTGCTCGTCGCGAGCGCGTCCGACGTTGTCAGGGCCTGCGCCGTCGTGCCGTCTCCGAGACGGGATCGCGGTACGTCGGCCGGAGCCGCCCGTCCGCGCGGTCGTCGAGCACGCGGCAGATGGCGCACGGGGGCCGGCCGTCGGGCCGGGACGGACCGGCGATGCCGTGCGGCGCGCAACGAATCAGGTGCGGCCGCGCCGCGGGCGCGCGTGTGCGGGAAGTGGTGACGTCCGCAGAAGAGCCGGGCGCCGTGGGGTTGGTGTTGTTGGTGGCTGGTACGGGGCTGGTATCGCGTGCCGCCGGATCCCCCACGGTGCCGCCATCGGATCCCCCAGGACGCTGGTTGCCGCTGCCATCGGATCCCCCAGGGCTGCCGTCATCCGCCGGGTGTGGGGGATCCGGCGGCACCCCCACACCAGGGGGAGGTGGGGTCGATGTGGGGGTGCCGTTGGCGGGCCGGCGCGGCCCGCGCCGCGCGGCGTACAGCGCGGCGGCCGTGGTGCGCACTGTCGCCGGGCTGAGGACCTCGAGGCGCTCGAGCAGATCGCTGGGAAGGGTGAGCTGGTATTCGTCTCCTTCGTGCTGGCCGCGGGAGCGTGCCCGGACCCGGTAGAGCAGGCCCAGCGCGACGAGCGTGCGCCGGACGGCTTGCACGACCTGGATACCGACCTCCGCCTCGACCGCGACGGTGGCGTCACCCGGCCAGATCCGGCCCCCGGTGTCTGCGTCCGCGTGGGAGGCGAGGACCAGCGCGATACCCCGAAACGTCGACGCCGCGACACCGCCGCGTTTCCCGCGCGCGGGAATCAGCCCGCGCAGGCGCGCACGCAGCACGACCCGTTCCCACTCCCACCGGCTTACCGCATGCAGCTCGCGTTTTTCCACGCCAAACCTCCGTACCGGTGCCGTCGGGGAGTGGTGGCGCGCGGCAGCGGCGACGCGCCCGTGACGAGGCCGCATGTGCGCGCACTGCTGCCGGCGCGGGTCGGCCACCCGTGGGGGAGAAGGCCGTTAGCGTCGTCCGCGCAGGCGCCTACGTGTGCGTTCCGCGGCCGCCTCTACCGTCGACTGCGCGTCCGAGGGGGAGGAGTCCGGACGCCGCGGTGGCGACGTGTAGACGGCTATCAGATCGTCGATCTGGTCGCGCGTCATGCCGCGCGTCTGCCCACGATGGACATGCCGCACCAGGCCGGCACGGCAGTCCCGTGCGATACCGCGCTCCAAGAAGCCGGTCATCCACGGAACCTCAGCCAGAGAGAACACCAGCCGCTCAGGATCCGTCGACGTGCGGGGCAGACGAGTCCCCGGCGTGCAGGTACACCGGATGACGACCGCCGCACCGCCGGGCGGCATGACATGACGCGGACCCTGCGCCGATTCCGCATCAGGATGAGCTGCGGTCTCGGTGACGTCGGAAGGCGGTCCGGTGTCACACAGCTGCACGCGAATCGCGCAGGAGCCCTCTTCGCTGCGATCGCACGACGCACAGGTCCGAAGTGGGTCCGGCGGCATGGCCCCGCACCATAATGCCCGGCATACTTCGCCCGCAACAGAACCGCGTCATATGGAACGATCAGGCCGAGCGGCCCGGAAACGCCGCCAGGTCCGGCCGAAATCGACGGCAATAAGTCATGGCTGCGTGTCCTGCGTGATGGCACGGCAACCGAAGGTGTCTCCGGCAGAATCCCGGTCAGATTCGGCGCGAATCGCTGGACGATCTCGAACGATACGTCGCGTCTCGCTGGTGGGCGACATACGGTCATGTCGGCCGCTCGGGCATTGACCTATCCCGGCTTGCGGACGCACGCCGCCCGGCATCAACGATGCGCCCGATCGAGGGCTGACTCGTGCCGCAATCACCGTCCCGGCGAATGGGCGTAACGGTGAGGACTATGCATTTCGCTCAGCTGGGTGCTGTTCACCGCACGCCCTGGTGCGATGTATCGGCGGCCACGTCATGGAATCGGCACTTCTTCTCACCGGAGAGCAGGCACTCGTGGCAAAGACATGGAACGGAAAACCTCTGGCGATCGTCATCGCCGTGATCGCTGCGATAGCTGGCGTCCTGGTCGCGCCCGCCTCGCCGGCGTTCGCGGCAGGATGCCGCAGCGCACCCTTCTCCGCGAGCCTCTACGGAGCCGATCCTCTTATGCGACTCGACCACGTCGTCACCATCGCGTACCCCTCGCCCACCGGCTCGTACGTCTCCACCAGCCAATGCCCGCGGAACATCTCCGTCAAGAACACCGGCACCGGCGACCGCTACGGGGCGCCGTTCTACGCCTGCATCAACTACGTCTCAGGCGGCGGCTGCACGTGGACCAAGGTCAATCCCGGCCAGTGGGCCTACATCGCCACCGGAGTGCCGTACGGCACCCGGTTCCGGATCCAGATCCTCTGGGACCCGGGCATGTACTACTCGTTCAAGGCCGTGGGTGACTTCTAGGCAGGCACGCCGCGCATCGCGCTGACTGTGGGCGCTCCCTGCGGCGGGGGCGGCTACGGCCGGGGCGCCGCTGTTGTCGCTACCGCAGGCGCCGAATCCGGCGCCCGACGTAGCGGCGGTCGCACCCTCGATCTGCGCGCCGATGTCGGCTGTCGGCAGCACCCGCGTCCGACTCCTGCCAAGCCGCGAGGATCGCTCCTGTTTACTTTGAGAAAGAACCGGTAGGACGACCCGTGCATCATTTACGCATCGAGAGCTGCTTAGATGCCGGAGCGTGGCCTGTGTGGCGGTCGGCTCGGCGGTCATCGAACAACTCGTGTGGTAAACAGTTGTCGATCAATCACAGATCGTAGACAGATTCTCCACGGTGGCTGAGTCTTACCGGCGGTCGCGCCGGACAGCGCCTGGATGACTTCTGGCCGGCATGGCGAGCGAGGTCAGCGCTTCGGGGCGTGGACCGGCGAGCGGTGCGGGCTGAGGATGGGGAGGTCGATGTGAAGCCGATCGTGGGTGGCTCACAGGAAGCGGTGCAGCTGGGGCGCATCATCAGCGGTGCCCGCCGCGCGAAAGGCTGGTCCCAGTCGCGGTTGGCCGACCGGATGCGGCGCCAGGCGGAGGCGGAGGGCTTCCGGCACCCGCTGCCGTCGGATGAGTCGTTCAAGGCCATGATCTCCCGCTGGGAGAACGGGCGCAAAGTGCCCGACATCAACTACCGAGGGCTGCTGTGCCGCGTCCTTGGGATTGCACCGGCCCAACTCGGCCTCGCAGGAGACTGAGAACGACCCGGTACCGGCATCCGGGTCAACGGAAGATCAACGAATGGTCATCTACCGTCCCGTGCGAGCTCCGGTCAGACTTCCCATATGAAACGAGATGGGCCGACGCGAGAACTGGATCGGGCGGTGAGAATGGTGGCGCGGTCAGGCATTCGGAGGGCCGCCGTCCCTGGCTCCCGTGATCGCCGTCAGAATTTCTACAATATTCTCTAGCGGCGTCGCGGTGCCGTCACTGGACATCGCAGAGAACTTCCCTAAGTCGCTGCCGTTGAGCCCGGTCAGCAGAATGATCTCTCTCAGGTGCCGGAGTTCGGTCGCGGTCTTCTCGACGTTGCGGGTACCCAGGATGAAGTCGGCGGAGACGCCGAAAAAGTTGACGAACGCAACAATGACGTCAGCGCTGGGATTGACATTGTTGCCGTTCCTCAATTTCGAGATCGCGGCCCCGGAGATTCCAGTCGCCGCAGTGACGTCCTGATAGGTGAACGGTTTACCCTTCTTCTGCAAAACACAGTGAAATAGCAGCCTTATGCGGCCTGCGTACGTATTCAGGTCGAAGGTTTCCTCTGCCGCGTCGCTTCGTGCCACCGATACCTCCGTGCTCTCAGGCGGTGCGGCAGCGTCGCCGAATCTTTAAAGCCGATCATCCCGGTGTTCGATCCCGTCTGCCCTGAGGCAGGCGCGACGTTAGGGCTATGACTTGACTCCCCGTCGAAACTGTCCATTCGAGCTATCAGGGTGCGGTGCTGATTCTAGATCCCGCGCGACCTTCACGCACCACCACCCGAGCGACTCCCAGCCCGGCGTCCTACCGGCCGACGGCCTGCACCAGCAGGCGCCCCGCCTGGGGAGGAACGGGGCGCAGCGGCCATGACCGCGCAGCCATCCGCGGTCGGGCCCTCCGCAGCCGATGCCGCCAGCATGAGCACCTGGCGCAGGACGCCTCCCGGGCCGGCGAGGCGAGGTGGGTCCGCCTCGCCGGCCCCACCACTGTTCGCCGGCCGCTCCACCTGGCCGTTGCACAGCAACCACCGCGCGGCCGCGGACATCCGGCCGATGCCGCGGGAGTACGTCGGCACGCAGGCCGAGTGGGTGTGGCTGCACGCCGCCGCGCTTCCGCCCGGCTGCCCGCTGATCGCGGTGTCCTCGGCCGACGGCGGCGTCGGGCGCTCCACCCTCGTCGCTGCGCTCGGCGGGCTGCTCGCCCTCGCCAGCCCGGCGCTGGTCGCCGCCGCTGACCTGACCGGCCGGGCCTGGGGCGGTCTCGCGCATCGCGTCGCGGCCACCCGCCCCGGAACCGTCTGGGACGCGGTGGCCGCCGCGACGGCCGGGCAGCCCGGCCTCGTTCCCCAGTTCGCGCAGCCCGGCCCGACCGGCCTGCACACCCTCATCGGAGAACCGCACATGAACGCTGACCGTCACCCGCCCTCGTACGGCGAGGCACAGACCATGCTGGCCGCGCTACCCGCCCGGTACGGGCTGGCCCTGCTGGACCTGCGGCCGGCCGACAACGGCGGCACCTGGCGAGCGCTGGCCTCCGCCGCGGCCCCGGTCCTCGTCGGCCGGGCCACCGAGGACTCGCTGCAGCACCTGCTGACGGTCCTGGCGTGGATGCGTACCGCCGGGCTGTCCGCGGCCGCGGACCGGTGCGTGGTGGCGGTGATGACGACCTCGCCGGTGATCAGCCGGGACACCCGCGCGGTGCAGCGGCAGGTCGAGCAGACGGCCGGGCACGTCGTGCGGATCGGCTACGACCCGATCCTGGCCCGCCCGCATCCGATCGACGTGCGCGGCCTGCACAAGGCCACCCGAACGTCGCTGACCGATCTCGCCGCCGCGGTGCTGCGCCGGTGCACCGGCCCGGCGCCGGTCACGGCGCTCGGCCCGGTCACACCGGTCCCACCGGCGGCTCCGCTGCCGCCGGCACCACCGGCGCCGCGCCCCGATGAGCAGTAGCGCGCCACCAGCCCGACGTACACACCGACTTTCCAAGGAGGCGACGAGAATGCTGACCGCGCAGATGGCCGTATGGCTGACTATGGCGCGTCCGGTCGCTGGACTGCTGGCAGCGGCGCCGGAGCCGACCGCGACGCCGAGTGACGGGTTCGACTGGAGCCGGATCAATCCGGACCCGGCCGGGGTGCCGCGGGTGGAGCTGTTCTACACACTGATCAACGCCGGGCTATGGCTCGGGATCGCGGCGATCCTCGCCGGCGGGACCGGGGCGCTGATCGCGATGGCGCTCGGGCCGCTGTTCGGCTCGCACGCGGCCGACAACCGGGGCCGCGCCTGGCTGCTACGGCTGTCCGGTCTGCTGCTGCTCGCGGGGTCGTTCGTGAGTATCGGCGCGATGCTCTACCGGCTGTGAGGCGCCTGATGCGACCGCCCGCCGGGGCGCACGCCCGCACCCACCTGGCCCTGGATTCGCTGGTGCGGGCACGGCCCGTACCGGCCCGTGCAGTCGGCGAAGCGGCACCGCCGGTGTGGCGTCGATCGGCGTGGATCCTCCTGGTACTGGTGGCCGGCCTGATCCTCGGCGCAGGTGTCGCGGGCCGGGGGCTGGCGGCGCCGGTGCCCGCGCCGACACCAACGCCGATCCTCGCCCCGGTCACCGCACCACCAGCGACACCCGGCCCGTCGGCGACGCCGACCGTGCCGGCCCCGAACGCGCCGGGCCTGGACGGTTGTGGGCTGGTGGATGTGGCCTGCCGGGTGCAGGAAGGCGTCAGCGACGCCATACGCACCGGCTTTCTCGGCATCGTCGATCTGGCGGTGGCGGCATTCGGATGGACGCTGTCGTGGCTGGCGGCCCACGTGTTCGCGAAGACGACGGTGACAGTGGACGACGCGTTCTACGGCGTCTACAACGACGTCGCCTCCGTTGTGGGCTTGTTCGTGCTGCTGATGTTCGCGTTCTCCCTTGGCATCAACGCCCTGCGGGCACGCGACGGCGGGCCCGTGCGGATCGTCCTCGGCCTGCTGCGCGCGGTCCTCGGGATCACGTTCGCGGGCGGGATCGCGTTCACGCTGGTCCGGCTGTGGGACGAGGCGACGCTGGCACTGATCGACCGTAACCAGGCACGCGACTGGGAACCCGCCGTATGGCTTACCGCCCTGCACGAACTCGGCGCGGAGCCGGGCACCGCCCTGATCGCGTTGATCATCGCGGTGGCGTCCCTCGCCGGCCTGCTGCTGATCGCGATCATCCTGTTCTTCCGCGGGATTCTGGCGATCGGGGCGGCGCTGATCGGGGTCGCGGCGATGGCGGGTCAGGCGATGGACGCGACCCGGCCGTGGGGCCGCCGCTGGTTCTGGACCACCAACGCCCTCGCGGCGTCCAAATTCTGGATCGTCGCGTTCTGGATTTATGGGACCAGAGCCCCGTATGAGAGCGACAACCTCGTCAACGCCCTGCGGGGGCTGCTGATCATCTTCCTGATGGTCGCGGCGCCGTGGATCCTGCTGCGGCTGACGACGATCCTCGACGGCTACATCGCCGACCTCGACCCGCCGGGTTTTCTGGGCGCGGCCGGTATGAGCGTCGGCACGGACGTGCTGTCGGACTGGGCACAACACACGATCAGCAAGGGCTCGTCGGGCGGACCGGATGCCGGGACCGCCGGCAGCATCCCCAGCGTCGTCGACAGCCCGGCCACGGATACATCAACGCCGGACACGGCACCGGATGGCACCGCGGCCGGCGACCCGGCGACCGCCACCGGCACGGGGGAGTCGCCCGGGGCGACCGGGAAGTCCACGGGCGCCGGAACGCCGCACCGCGATGAGGCCGCCGGCACCGCACAGGACCACACCACGCTGACCGGCGCCGGCAAGGACGCCGCCGCCGGATCGGCGTCCGGCCAGCCGGACGAATACACCTCCACCGCCCCCGACGGCTCCCGCGCGGGCACACCGGCAGGCGATCACACAACGACGAGCACGACCGACACGACGGCCGGACCCGGCCGTGGCGCATCCGGTGCGACGGCGTCACCGGTCGGCGGATCGGGTGCGGCGGCCGTGCCGCAACCCGCCGCACCAGCACCGGCACCGGCATCCGGGCCTGCAGCGCCGTCGTCCTCGGCTGAAGCGCCGTCAACGCCGACCGGCATCGAGCCCGCCACGGCAGACGCGCCGGCGCCGAGCGCGGGAATCGGCCGCGGTACTGCTGCGACGGGTGCCGCCAGTGAGCTGCCGGTCGTGCCGCTGTGACACGAGAACGGAGGAACCAACGATGACGAACTTCCAATTTCCGCCGCGGGCAACGCGAGGATCGATGCTCGGCTTCTCGACCGGGCAACTCGGGTGCGTATTCGCCGGCGCGGTGTGCGGTATCACCGCCCTGAACCTGGCGACTGCCGGGCAGCTGCTATCCGCTGCGGGCTTGTTCGCCGCAGGGCTGTTACTGGGTGTGCTCGGGCTGGCGCGGCTGCGGGGCCGGCGGATCACCGAGTGGATGCCGATCGTGGCCGGGGCCCTGGTGCAGCGGGTGATGCGCCAGCACCGCTACCGCGGTGCGGCGTTCGCGCCGCGGCGGGGGGAGCTTGATCTGCCGGGCCCGGCCGCCGGATACCGGTGGCTGACCGCGACCGCCGCGGACGGTGTGACCGAGGTCGGGCTGCTCGTTCACCGCGCGGAGGGCACGGTCACGGCCGCGCTGCGCTGCTACGGCGCGGGGTTCGTGCTGGCCGACACCGGTGAGCAGCGGCAGCGGCTGGCCGCCTGGTCGGATGTGATCAATCTGCTCGGCGGGGAGTATGCACAGGCCGGGCTGGTGCGGTGGTCGCTGCTGACCCGCACCGTCCCGGATTCCGACGACACCGCCCAGCGCTACCTCGCCGAGCACGCGACCGACACCCGCTCGGCGGCATACCAGTCCCTGGCCGCGCTGACCGCCGCCGCGGCCCCGGCCGCCGAACGGCACGAGATCTACCTGACCGTCGTGCTGGACCGGCGGCGGCTGGCCGCCGAGGCCAAGGACGTCGGTGGGACGGACACGGCGCTGGCGGTCGTGGCGCTGGAGCGGCTGGCCGGGATCGAAGCCGCGGTGCGGGAAGCCGACATCGGCACCGGCGGCTGGCTGTCCCCGCGCGTCTATGCAGGAGTGCTGCGCTCGCAGTTCGACCCCGACGCGCTGGCGCACACCAGCACCGACGACGGCACGCCCGCCGGTGCGGCCCCGCATGCGGCCGGGCCGGCGGGGATGGAGCAGGTCGGCTGGTCGTATCTGCGGCACGACTCCGGGCTGTCGCAGACGCTGTGGGTGTACGAGATGCCCCGCCAGCCGGTGCCGATGGCGTGGCTGATCGGCCTGTTCGCGCGCACGGTCGGCCGGGTCGCGGTCACGCTCGTCGCCGAGCCGGTCCCGCCGCAACTCGCGGCGCTGGCGACCCGGCGGGACAAGGTCGCCACGGCGGGGGAACGCGCCACGAAGCAGCGCCTGCAGCTGGTGCGGACCGCGCGGGAGGAGGCCGAGGCGCGCGCGGTCCACCAGATCGACGCCGAACAGGCTGCCGGGCATGTGCGCTACCGGTACGCGCTACTGGTCACCGTCACCGCCGGCACCGTCGAGGAGTTGCACCGGCACGCCCGGGTCGCCCGGCAGATCCTGGCGCGGGCCGGCTGTGAAGCGATTGTGTTGTACGGCGAGCAGGACCAGGCGTTCCTGGCCGGTGCCCTGCCGCTGGCGCGTGGCTTGAAGCCCCGGTCGGGGGTGTGGGCATGATCCGCCGCAACCGTCTGCCCCGCGAGGACAGCCTGACGGCGCTGATCGGCGAGCGCGCCGCGGCGGCCGACGCCGCGGCCGCGGCCCGGCAGGCGCGGCGCCGGCAGCGGCGCCTGGACCGTGACACCGCCCGCCTGACCGGCCCGCCACCGGCGGGCGCCCGCGGCGGGTCGGGGCCGGCCGCGGGCCGGGCCGTGTGGCAGCTGCGGCTGCCGCCGCTGGAGACCACGTCCGCGCAGTTGTGCAGCGTGTATCCGTTCGTCACCGATCCGGGCCTGCCGGCCCTCGGCCCGCTGATCGGCACCGAGGTGTATTCGAAGGCCGCGTTCTACTTCTCCGTCCACGAGCTCTACCGGCTTGGTGTGGTCGGCGCACCGAATATGGTCGTCACCGGCGAGATCCGCTCCGCCAAAAGCTCACTGCTGAAAAGTTTGGCGTTCCGGAACGCGGCGCTGGGCCGGCGCAGCTACATCGTCGACGTCAAAGGCGAGTACGACCCCCTCGCCGACGCCCTCGGCATCCGGCCGCTGCGTATCGGACCCGGCCTCGGGGTGGTCATGAACCCCCTGGCCGGGATCAGCCGGCTGCCGGGCCAGTCGGAGACGGAGTGGGCGCAGGTGCAGCGCACCCGCCGGCTGCTGCTGCTGGAGGGCCTGCTCGAAATCCAGGTCGGCGACCGGCTGACGGAGGCCGAACGGTCGCTGATCGCCTACGCCCTGGACGCGGTCACCCGCACCGACGACGGCACCGACCCCGGCCGGCAGCCGGCCCCGACGCTGTCGACGGTTCTCGCCGCGATGGCCGACGCCGACGCCTGGCAGCACCGCCTCGCCGGCGTCTACTACACCCTCAGCGACTTCGTCGCCGACTCGCGCCGGGTACGGCTGGCCCTGGAACGCCTGATCACCGGCGCCCTGGGCGGGATCTTCGACGCCCCCGACACCGTCAGCGCCCGCCTCGACTTCGCCCAGCCGGGCGCGGTCCTGGACCTGCGCGCGGTACGGACCTCGGACGCGATGACGGCGATGGCGATGACCTGCGCCCAATCGTGGCTGGAGGCGGAACTGACCCGGCCGGGTGCTCCGCCGCGGATGTGTCTCTACGACGAGTTCGCGCTGCTGGCCCGCTACATCGGGCCGATGCGCCGCATGCGCGAACAACTGAAACTCGCCCGCGCTCTCGGCTCGGAAAACATTCTCGCCTTCCACCGGTTCTCCGACCTGGCCGCGTCCGGGCACGCCGGCTCCGAGCAGGTCCGTATCGCCCGCGGCCTGATCGAGGACACCGGCGTGCGGATCTCCTACCGGCAGGCGGCCGGATCGCTGGACTCCGCGGCCGAATTTTTGGGCACCACCGACGTGGAGACGCAGCTGCTGCAGCGGCTCAAGCGGGGCACCGGCCTGTGGAAAGTCGCCGGCCGCTCCTACGTCGTCAAACACCAGCTGTCCCGCGTCGAGTGGGAGATGGTCAACACCGAGCAGCGCATGCTCGGCGACGGACCCGCCCCACCACCCGCGGCCACGACGGGTGTGGGGGTGCCGGTATGAGCCGCCCGCCGCTGATGTCACCCGGCCACCGGCTGCCCCGCGAGGGCATCCACCGCCTCGACATCGTCATCCGCGTCGCCGCCCTCGCCCTCGGCATCATCACCGCGGTTATCGCCTCGACCACCCTATGGACTGCCGGCCAGCTGTCCGGGCTGATCGTGCACGGCACGTGGCCGGACTCCACGGTCGCGGACGCGTTCGGGATCTCGTTGCGGCTGCCGGCACACCCCGGCACGCCCGGCGACGCATGGCCGCAGGCGGCGCGCGCCGACGTGGGCCCGGCCGCGCTGGTGTACCTGCTGTGGCTGGTGCTCTACGCGATCGCGCTCGCCGTGCTGGTGTGGACCCCGGCCCGCGTCGCCCGCCGGTATGTGCACCGGTCCGGGTTCGCCGGTCGCAAGGATCTGCGCCAGCTGGTCACGGCGCGCGCGGTCCTCGACCGCGTCGACGTGCTCCGCCCCGGGCTGACGATCCGGGGCACCGATTCACCGGCGGTGGCCGCGGTCAAGGAGCAGCGCCGGGCCGACCCCCTCGAAGTCGGCCGGCTGCTCGGCTACCACGCCATCTCGCGCGAACCGCTGTACCTGGCCAACGAATACACCGAACTCCTCGCCGCCGCCGCCCGCTTCGGCGGGAAAACGTCCCGGTACGTCATCCCGCGGGTGCTCGACGCCCGCGGCGCGGTCCTGACCACCTCCACCCGCCTCGACGTCGCCGCGGTCACCTACGCCGCCCGCGAACGCATCGGGCCGGCGTTCATCTTCGAACCGCTCGGCCGGCTGCCCGGCGTACCGCGGCTGCGCTGGTCCCCGATCGAGGGCGCCGAGGACATGGAAGTCGCGAACCTGCGCGCGAAGGGTTTCGCCGCCGGTGCCGGCATCGACTCCTCCGCCGAGAACGGCGCGTTCTTCCAGGACCAGGCGGCGGCGCTGATCCGCGGGATGCTGCACGCGGCCGCACTCGACGAGCGCGCCACGATGGAAGACCTCGTCGCCTGGGCGGCGAACCCGTCCGATCCGCGGCCCGAGAAGATCCTGCGCCACCACCAGGTGACCGCGTGGGCGGACCGGCTCGCCCACCACCGGGAGGCGACCGGCCGCACACGGGACAGCATCCAAGCGGTCGTGTTCGGGGCGCTGGACTGCTTCTCGCATCCGACGGTGCTGGCCAACTGCTCCCCGCCGCGCGGCGAGCAATTCCAGGTCGGACCGTGGCTGGCGGCGTCCGGCACCCTGTATCTGGTCGGCCCGCGCACCAGCCAGGCCGCCGTCGCCCCGCTGTTGGCCGCGGTCGCTGAGGACGTCTTCCACCACACCCTCCAGGCGTCGTTCACCGCACCCGGCGGCCGGATCGAACCGGCCCTGTATTTCATCGGTGACGAGATCACCAACGTCGCCCCGCTGCCGTCACTGCCCGGCCATTGGGCGGACGGCGGCGGGTCCGGGATTTCGATGTCGATCGCCTGTCAGAACGAGCATCAGCTCGAAGAACGCTGGGGAGCCAAGGGCGGGCGGGCGCTGCGCGACGGGGCGAACGCGCGCATGGTCCTCGGCGGCACCCAGGACGTCTCGGCGCTGCGTGACGCCCAAGCCCTCATCGGCCAGACCCAGGAGCTGACCGCCACGACCAGCTGGGGCGGCGCACACACCAACGTTCAGGAACACCTCAAACGCGAACCGCTCGTGGACCTGGCCGCGCTGCGGAGCCTGCCCGCCGGCCGGGCGCTGGTGCTGCTGGGCAACATGCCGCCGGTCGAGGTGGACATGCCCGCGTGGTGGGAACGCGACGACGGCCCGGAACTGCAAACAGCTGCCGCCGTGTTCAACGACCGGATCCGCGGCGGTGACGGCGATGCCTGAATCGTTGTTCGCGTTCGAGCTGCCGGCGGACGCCTCCCCGGAAATGGAGGCGATCGCCGAACTCGCCGGAGCCGTCGACGCGCTCCGCGCCGGCCTAGCCGGTCTCGCCGATGAGGTCGTCCAGCTGCAGGAGCAGCCGGCGGCGGCCCGGCCGGAATGGACGCCGGCGCGGGTGCGGTGGCGCGACCTGGACCGGGACGGCGCCCGGGCGGTGTGGCTGTGGCTGATCGACTGGGTGGACTGGGCTGTCGACCGCTACCAGCTCACCGAAGCCCTCGGCCCGTGCTGGCCACGCCACCCACCGCTGGTCGAGGAACTGACCGCGTTGTGCCTGGCCTGGCACGGCGCCTACCACACGGGTGCGGGCCTCGAGGCGCCGCTGCGCTGGCACGAAGCCCTCGACCGGGCCCGGCCACGCTGGCGCGACCTCGACACCAGTAAATGCCGGCACGGCCATCACACCAGCCGGTGCCTCGACACCCCATGGCCGCAGGACTGGCAGCGGCAAGCCCTGCACGCCGCCGCCGCGGACCTCGCCGCCCGGCCCGCACCCGACACGTCCGCCACTGAGACCGGCGGGAGGGAGCTGGCGTCATGACCCACCCCGCCGAAGTGGCCACCAACTGGGACTGGGGACGCCTCACCTCACGGATCCGCGGCATTCGCGAAGCGTCGGTGGACGTCTACCTGCACATCGCCGCGATCCGGGAAGTCAGCCGAGCCGCCGAGGAAAGAGCCCGCGACGCAGAGGACCGCCGAGTCGCGGCGGGTGAAGCCGAGGCCCGCGAGGCCGAGGCCCGCGGCGCACCGCAGCAGACGGACCTCGACGCGGCGCTGGCCGACCCCGACCCCCACCGCGAAGACCCCGACGACGGCCGTATCGACGACGAACCGGAGATAGAGCCATGACCGACCCCGTATCCCGCCCGGACACCGGCGACCTCACCGGCGTGGATGCCGATGAGGCCACCCGGCCACGTACTGAGTTCCTGGCCCAGCTCAGCAGCGCCCTCTACGCACTCCGCACGGAGATCACCTCCATCCGGCGTGGCCGGGTCCGGCCCGACCTGGTCGCCGTGCACCACCAGCTGCGAGGCATGGCGGCCCTGGTCAACGACGAGCTGAGCCGCCACGCGTCGACCGGCCCCGAGACGGAAGCCGAATGAGGCCCCTTCAGCGCGCGGGCCTGGCGGGACTCGGCACTGCTGCCGTTCTCGCCCTGGCCGGCTGCGGGCCGGCGGATGAGAAAGCTGGGGTGCCGCACGAGGACCGCCCGCTGCCCATCACCGGTTCCCCGGCAGATAACGCGGCGCGGGCGACGCCGGACGCCGACGGGGTGACCGCGCCGGTCCCGACCGCCGTCCCCGCCGCCGCCGTCGACGTGGCCGTACGGTTCGCCGGCGCGTGGGCGCGCCCCGGCCTGCCCGCGGACCGGTGGCGCGAAGACGTCGCCGCGCTGGCGACGGCCGAGTACGCGACGATGCTGCGCACCGTCGACCCGGCCGACGTGCCCGCCACCCGCATCACCGGGCAGCCGTGGCCGCGGGAGAGCACCACGCTGCGCGTCATCGTCGACGTGCCGACCGACGCCGGGACGCTGCGCATCGTATGCGTAGCGCCGCACGGCCGCTGGCTGGTCGCCACCGTGCAGATGGCGGACCGGTGAAAAGCACGGCGGCGCTCACGGCCGCGATCGTCGCGGTGATCGTGCTGCTGTGCACCAGCGCGGCCATCACCGACGACGGGCCGGCGTCGGCATCCTGCACCGGCACCGGCCGTGGCACGGTCACACCACGGCCGGTGCCGACCGGGGCGTGGCATCCGGTCGGCGCCTGGGACTCCGTCCAGGTCGCGCACGCGGCCGTGATCGTGGCGGTCGGCCAGCAGGCCGGCGTGCCGGCGCGGGGCTGGGTGGTCGCGGTCGCGACCGCGATGGTCGAGTCCCGGCTGCTCAACCTCGACTACGGCGACCGGGACTCAGTCGGCCTGTTCCAGCAACGCCCCAGCCAGGGCTGGGGCACCCCGGCCCAGCTCCAGGACCCGGTCTACGCCAGCCGCCGCTTCTACACCGCCCTGGCAAAGGTGGACGGGTGGGAGACCATGCCGCTGACCGTCGCCGCCCAAACCGTCCAAAAATCCGCGTTCCCGGACCGGTACGGCGAACGCGAGCACGACGCCGAGCAAGTCGTCGCGGCGGTCACCGGCGCTGCGGCTATCACCGACCTGCCCGGCGCCAGCCTCGCCATCTGCGCCGGCCCACCCGCCGGCACCGGCGGCTGGGTCCGGCCGGTGGATGCGGTCGTCGGCTCCGGGTTCGGCCGGCGCGGCGGCGAATTCCATGCCGGCGTCGACCTGTCCGCGGCCCGGCACACCGTGATCCGTGCGGCATCGGCCGGGACCGTGGCCGCCTCCGCGTGCAACTCCACCCGCGGCACCTGCGACGTCGACGGCAGCCGGAGCATCATCGGCTGCGGCTGGTACGTCGACATCGCCCACACCGGCGGGATCGGCACCCGCTACTGCCACATGGTCCGCCGCCCCGAAGTCACCGTCGGCGACACGGTCACCGCCGGACAGCCGATCGGCCTGGTCGGCAGCTCCGGCAATTCCAGCGGCCCACATTTACATTTCGAAGTCCATGAACATGCGTGCGGGAATGGCGAATGCCAGCTAACGCCCGTAAACGCTGTCGACCCGGTCGTATATCTGCGCGTCCAGGGTGCGCCGCTCGGGGTGAATAGCTAATTCTTCGCGCGCACAGCGCTTCAACAAGTATGTCATCGGTTTGGAGTTATCGCGATGAACGCTGACGGCAATGCAGTAACGGAGCCTATCCCGCAGGAGCTGGTGGGCGGTGACCGCGGGGCGGGTATGCGGGACAGAGGGGCGGCGCTCGATGCCGCGCTGGCAGCCTACGATGCGGCGCTGCAGGACTGGCGCGGCCGAGGCGAGGAGATCGCCGCCGAGCAGGCGGATATTCCGTGGGAGACGACCGCCGAGGAGCTCATCCAGAATCATGCCTCCGATGCGGCGCGGGACGTGCTTGCGCAATGGCACCGTCCCGGAGGCATCAGAAGCTTCGCACAAGAAGCAGCATACTTTCGAGACGAGCGACAGCTTCGTCGTGAACTCGGTGAGACGCCTCCGCCGCCGATACCGCTAGATGGCGGTGAACGACGCCCGGCCACAGACCCGGGCTACGAAAATGACGATTCACGGCGGAATGCCGAGCCTGAGCCGAGCATCGAATAGCCGCTGTTGTCCCACGCTGGTGGTCCTACGATCTACGCGCTCGCCAAGCGCGATCGCGCGGTAACACGCGCCGGAATCAGCCACTCACCTGAGCACGCAGCACAGCCGGCACCTCCGCATGAGGCCACTTCCCGCCAGGGCAAAGGAACTATCCGCCCCGGCACCGCCCGGCGCGGACACCGGCATCCGCACGCACCCGCGAGACCGCCGCATCGCCTCGTACGCACCCTTCCACACCCGCAGACCCAGGGAACGCTGAATGCACCCCAGCCATCACGACACCGCCAACACCCCGCGCCGCAACCGCGGACCCGCCGGACCAGTACCGGCCCCGCCCGGCGTGCCCGCCCCGCGACAGCCGGCCGGGTACGGACAGAACACGGCACCGCCGTACCCACCCGCGCCACGCACTGCCGGACCGCGCCCGACCCCGCGGCCGGGCGCGCTCGTGCAGCTGTGCCGCACCGCAAGCCTGATCCGCAGCACCATCGAGCGCACCATCCTGCGCGAGGAGAAGTTCACCTGGAACCACTTCGACGCGCTCCTGGTGGTGTGTGTGAGCCGGGGCATCGAGGCCCGCCGGATCGCCCAGGAGATGGGCATCGCCAAGGCGACCCTCACCGCCTGTCTGCGCACCCTGATCGCGCGTGGGCTGATCTACCGGGCCCCCGCTGAACATGACCGGCGCACGATCGTGCTCGTCCCCACCGACGCAGGCATGTGGCTCGCCACACGCCTGCACACCGCCGTCGACGACACCCAGGCCAGGATCCTGGCCGGCAGCGGCCTGCCGTCCGGAGACCTGATCGCCGCGCTGCTGCGTGAGCTCGCCCGCCGCGGCCGCGCCCACGCCACCACCAGCACCTGAAGACTGCCCGCGTTTCGCGGTCGCCGCTCTCCCGGCCGGCGTCCCGCTGCCGCTACCGCAGCTACCACAAGCCGTCTAGCTCATCACTGTCCACGGCGTCCCCTCGATGCCATCCCGCCCTGGAGAATCCATGCCCTTACACCCCGCACCCGTGTCCACGAACACCGCCGCGGTCGCGCGAGCGCCCCGTGGCGCGGGACTGCGTCTCGGCCTGCTCTACGGGCCCGCGATCTACGGCGTCAGCGCCGCCGCGGTCGCGCTCCCGGCCGCCGTCGACGCCCTCCACACAACACCGATCGCCGCGGTGTGGATCCTGACCGCCCACGCGCTCGGCCTCGGCGTCGCCACCGCGACCGCAGGACTGCTGGCCGACAGCTACGGCACCCGCCGCATCCTCACCACCGGCGCGCTCCTGCTGGCCACCGGCGCCGCCATCTGTGTCATCGCGCCGGGACTGCTGGCGCTGGTCGCGGGCCGTCTGCTGCTCGCCGCGGGCTCCGGGGCGGTGACCGCGGCCGCCATGACCACGGCCGCGCAACTACCCGAGCACGCCCGCCCGCGCGCACTGGCCACGATCGGCGTGACGTTGGCGTGCGTATCGGCCACCGCCACCCTCGCCGGTGGGCTGAGCAGCCTCGCGTCCTGGCGGCTGCCGATGATCCTTCCCGCCAGCGCCCTCCTGCTCGTGCCGCTCGCACTGCCGCTGACCCGCCGCCGGCCCGGCAGCGGCCCGCGCGCGGACCTCCCCGGCATCACGGCCGTCGCAATGACAGCGGCGGGGGGACTGCTGCTGATCCAGGCGCACACTCTGCGTCTGCCCGCCGCAGCGGCGGCCGCGGTGCTGGCCATGACGGTGGCGGCGGCGATCCTGACGGTACGCCGTCACCGCCGTCGCAAGGACGCCGGTGTGCTGCACGTCGTCCTCGCTGATGCACAGCTGCGCGCCGCCGCCGTCGTGGGCGCCGGCGTGTACGGCGGAATGTTCGCCGCGCTGTACGCGATTCCGCACGTGCTCTACCGACAGCACCAGTACAGCGCCGTCGACGTCGGCGTGGTGCTGCTGCCCGGCGCCGCCGGAGCCGTCCTCCTCGCCCGTATCGCCTCCCGATACGTGCCGGCCCTCGGCGCCGTCCGCGTCCTCGCGATCGTCGCCCTCACGTTCGGCGGATTCCTGGCCAGCGCCGCTATCGCACCACATCCCGCGGTGCTCGTCGCCGCCGTCGCGGTCGCGTTCGGCGCGTTCAGCACCGCCCAGACCGTCTACACCGGGCTCGTCGGCCAACGCGCACCGCAGCTGCGGGGCAGCGCGATCGGCATCGGCAACCTGACCTTCTTCAGCGGCGGCGCGGCCGGCTCGGCGATGTGCTCAGCGCTGTGGCAGCCCGTCGGTCTTACCGACGCGCTCGCCATGATGGGCCTACTGCCCTCGCTGGGCGCGGTATTCGCGGTCGTGTCGACCCTGCGGAGCACAGCCCAGAGTGCTGGCAGGCGCGATGCATGCCAGGTGGCGAGGTAGACGAAGAGCACCACCGGGTCCGGCGCCGATTCGGGCGGTCGGCCGCTGGCATTTGCGCAGGTTGCCGACCCGGCGGTAGGCGAAGAGCGCCACCGGGTACGGCGCCGGTTCGGTTGGTCGGGCGCCGGTGGTCGCGCACAGTACCGACCCGGCGAGCGCGTACCGCGACGCGGAGGAGCTGCACGCCGATCGGATCACCGCATCGAAACTCACAGATGATGACGATATGGTTGCTGAACGTGATGACAATGGAGGGTGTGGATGGTGGCGAACCGCAGAGGCAAAGCACGCAGACGCGAACCAGTGCGGCACTCGATCCCCGAGAGCCGCCTTCGCGCTGACCACTCCGTCAACCGCACCGTCACGGCTCAAGCGCTCATCGACGGCTGGGCCATCCCGGGATCGCATGTTCGTGTCCGGCTGGCGCGACCTGTCGACCTGGCCGCGCTGCGGACGTTCGCCGAGATGGCCGGCACGCGGGTCGAGGACGAGGTAGCCGACGCGATCGACGCCGGGATCGCCGGCGCCGGCCTTATCATCGGGATGCGCGACGGACACGAGACCTTTCTCAGTCACGTTGCCGAACAGTTCTTCACCCACCAGGACACCGGCCGGCAGGTCGCGTTTCTCCACCTCACGCTCGCGCTGGTCGCCGAAGATCCAGGGCGCGGAATCGTCGGTGCGCTGCTGGCATACCCGCCGGTGGGGGTGATCGGTCAGTTCCTGGCCCAGGCTCACCGGATCGGCGTGAATCCTCAGCAGCTGCTGGTGACCGGCGCGATCGGTCTCGTGCGGGTCAAGGCACTCGCGGTGGCTGAGCCGATGCGCCGTCAAGGGCTGGCCGCGGCGTTGATGGAGTGCTGCCGGCAGGTCTACGCCACATGCAAGTACCTCATGTTGTATGGCCAGATGCCAGCCCGGCCCGGACTGGCCGACTTCTACCGCAGCCTCGGTTTCACCGTGCTGCAGAAGCGCGAAGGCTTCGACCCGTGGGTCATATTCGGCGTGCACTCGCAGATTCTGCCTGAGAGCGACGAACGGATGTTCCTCTGGGACCGGCCGATGACCCACCGCATCCAGCGCCACCGCTGAGCGAGCGCACCTCGACGCAGGACAGGCCGGCTACCCGCAGACGACGCATACGGGCAGGGAGCGTGGGCGATGCGTGTCCCGGCACGCTCATCGTCGCCCGGCCTGACGGTCACTCCAGCGCGCGCGTGTCACCGTTCCTGTCCAAGCTGGATGGCGAGTCGGTATCGGGCGCGGAGGGTGCTACGTCGCGTGCGTCGGACTGCGGAGTGCGTAGAGCGGCGATGCGCCGAATGGTGTGGTGGAGGTTGCGCACCTCGTCCGATAGTTCGGCGATCGACCGGGAGAGCTTGTTCTCCAGGCGGCTTTGCGCCTGCCGCGCGTACAGGCTTTGCATGGCCAGGTCGGTGAGGGTCGCATTCGGATACTGAGGCGGCAAATCGGCGGCGGGCGGGTATGCTGATGGTGATAACAGGGGTGGAGCGCTTTGGCTCGCTCTCTGGGGGCCGTGATCACCAGCTGGCAGAGCGGCCCTATCACCACCCCCATCCCCGCGGATTTTCAGGTCTGTGCCGGTGACGGCGTCGGTGACCGTGGCGATGTCCGCGATACGGTTCCACCACACCGGATCGTCGGTGCGAAGAACGCGTTGCGTGGCCCAGGCAGCGACGTCCGCCATCCAAGACCCCTCGTCATGGCTGTGCTGGTGACGTATTGCCATGCGAGGGTTGATGGTGCCTTCACGGACGAGCTGCCGGTAGGTGCGCCGGTCACGGATGTCGTTGTGGTCGCGTTCCTCCGGGCTCGGGTCCGCACCGCGGGTGTCCATGATGACGTCGCGCACGCGTTGCCGGTTGAGTTCTTGAAGTAGCTGGCTGAGGCAGCGCTGGCGTGCGATTTCCTTGCCCACATCCAGCGGGGTGTGGGTGACGATGTGCACCCAGCCGGCGTGGGCAGCCACCGTATCGAGGGCGTCTTCGACGACGCGGAACCGGGCGTCGCGGTGCAGCTCGTTGGCGTGGAAGCGGCCGGTGCCGACGGCGGCGCGCATGGCGCTGCGGGCCTGCTCCACAGCGGTCTGGTCGACGATGACGGCCGCGAGCAGATAGAACCCTGCCGAGTGAGGGCCTTTCAGGTGCGATTCGTCGACGAACGCGACCGAGTGATGTCCCGCCATGGCTAGTCCTCCAGCTCCGGTTCTCCGGGAGTGAGCCGCTGTTGTGCCGCGTCGGCCAGGTCGGTGAGCCGTTCCGGAGCGGGCCGGGCGTGTGGCTGTGCGCGGGTGCCGTCGATGGCGTGGACGCGTGCGGCGGTGTCGCGGACCGCGTCGGTGACGACGGTGACGCGGCTGCGCAGGCGCCGTTTCTGCTCGGCGGCTGCGGCGAGGCCTCGGTATCGGGTGGGTAGCGCGTCGACGTACCAGCGCACCCACTCCCGGTGCCGGTCCTCCAGCCGACTGACGCGTGCCCGTGCGGCGTCGACGACGCGGCCCGCGTCATTAAGGGCGGTGCGCAGGGCGTCGGCACGCGCAGCGGCGTCGGTCGCGCGTTCCTGCTGGGCGTCGCGGCGGGCGACGATGTGCGCCCACCGACCGGGGGTGTGCCACCACCGTGGTTTCGCAGCCGTCGCCTGCGCGTGGGCGCTTTCCCTGGCGGCGGTGACGGCGGCGAGCTGGGTGTGCAGTGCCTGCACTTGCTCCTCGGCCTGGATGAGCGCGAGGTGTGCCGCGCGTAGGTTGTCGGCGACATACGCCGGTGCGGTGGCGTCTGCGGCGCGCTGGTCGGCGATGAGTCGGGCGAGTTCTGTGCGGTCGGCGGCGCGGACGAGGCCGGCGGCGGTGGCGGTGCCGAGGGCGATGCGGGCGCGGTGCCAGGCCGCCCATTGGGCGATCGTGGTGACGGGTGGTTCGCCGCCGATGGCGTGGTCGCCGGTGTGCTGGTAGCGGTCGCGGTAGGCGGCGACGATCGCTGCTTGGGCGAGCCACAGCTGTCGTTCGTCGGGGTCGTCCGGGACGGGCCCGAGCCGCTTAGCCCATGCGGGTTGGTGGGTGGCGGTGAGGTCGGCGAGGGCGGTGGTGCGCTGGTCGCACAGACGGGCGACCTGGTGGAGGGCGTCGGTGATGTCGCCCGCGGGCAGGTCGGGGATCCGGTCGGTGTAGGTGCGGGCGAGGCCGGGTGCGGCCGCTGTGCGGGGGTCGGCGAGGGCGCGGCCGATGAGCCGGTTGAGGCGCCAGGACAGCACGGCGGCGATGTCGTCGGCGGTGTCGAGCTCGCGTGGCTGGATGGTCCTTTTGAGGATCGGGTCGAGGTCGTAGCCGGCTTCCTGGAGGGTGAAGAGCCGGTGGACGAGGGCGGGCATGGCGAGGTCTTCGGCGAGCCGGGCGACGATGTGCGGCGCGGTGTACCGGCCGATGATCTCCAAATATGTGGGGGTCAGTGCGCGGGCGAGGAGGTCGTCGTAGATCGGCGCCCAGGTGTGCAGGGCGTCGGCGTCAGCCCACAACTGCTGCGACGTTTCGGTCGCGGACTTCTCGGGCGTGGCGCGGCGCAGGATGTCGGCCAGGACGGCGACGGCGGCGGTTTCCGGCGCGGGTGGTGTGCCTTCCGGGGGTTCGTCGTCGGTGATGACGTAGGCGGTGTTGGTGCGGGCGCCGCGGGTGAGCATGACGTAGAGCCGCTGGGCGGTGATCGCGTCGTCGACGAGGGCGCGGGCGACGTCGACGGACTGTCCTTGGGCGGAGTCGACGGTGCTGGCGTAGCCGAGCTGCACGTGCCGGCCGGCATACCCGGCGGGCAGCGCCGTGTCCTCGCCGGTGCGCAGGTTCCGCACGCCCATGGCGCCGTCTGCGGTGGTGGCGGTGACGCGCCAGCGGTCGCGGTTGGCGACCCACCGCCGCCCGGACGTGGGCAGCCGGCGGTCGTTGCGGCGGCTGACCACGATGTCCCCGACCCCGGCGTGCGTGTCGTCACCGAGACGCACCTGACGGCCGGTGGAGACCAGGCCGGCGGCGATCAGGCGCGCGCGGGCGCGCACCGAGACGGCGGCCGCGTCGGCCTCGGTACCGACCAGCATCATCGACGCCAGCCCGGCCGCCTGGTCACCCATCCAGGCGTCGATCATGCGCGCGACGACCTCATCGCGGTGCCCGCCGATGATGCGCCCGCGGCCCTGGTACTCGGCCAGGACGGTCGGGTCCGCCTGCCGTAGCCGTAGGGAGGCGGTGGCTTCCCAGCGGTGCGTGAACCGGTGCAGCTCGCGTAGTTCGATGGTGGCGCCGAGCGAGGCGAGGTGGCGGAACATGCCGCCCGGCCCGATCGCGGGCACCTGCTGCGGGTCACCGGCCAGGATGAGCTTCCCGCCTACCCCGTCGAGCAGGTGCAGCAGGCGGACGAGGTCGAGGGTGGACACCTGGGAGGCCTCGTCCAGGACGACCCACTGCCCGGGTGCGAATCGCCACTGTTCGGCGCGGTCACCGGCGGGTGGGGTGTGCTGGGCGTGCAGCCACATCGCCAGGTTCTCGGTCCGCATCCCGGTCGCCTCGGCGAGGACGTCCGCGGCGGACTGCCCGACCGTGAGGCCCAGAACCGGCACCCCCGCCTGCTCCGCCGCGGCCGCGACGGCTTTCTGCAGGTACGTCTTACCGGCGCCGGCCGGGCCGACGACACCGACCACCCGCCGGTCGTCGGCGAGGAACCGCAGCGCCTTATGTTTCTCCGCGCTGAGCCGTAAATCCGCGGCCACCCGGTCGAGGACCGCATCCAAAACGGCGGTGGCGCCGCGATGGGCGGCGTGCGCGATGACCTCCTTCTCGGCGGCGAGGACCGGCAGGCTGGTCAGGCGCAGCGACCGGTGCCGGGTGTAGGTGCTCTCCCCGTCGATCGTGCGGCGCAGGCTCGGCCCGAACGTGACCGGCGCGGGTGGGGTGAGTACCCGCAGCCCGTCGGCGTGGGTGGCGATGGCGTGCGCGGCGAGCCGCTGCACCCGCGCCCAATCCGCGCCCGCGTCGACGGTGGGGTCGATGTCGAGGACCCGGCCGATGGCCAGCTCGAGATGATCGACACCCCAGACCGCGCGCTCGCGGGCGAGGTCACGGATCGCCCGCGCGACCGCCAGCGGCGGATGCGCGCGCACCGCCGCATCCACCACGGCCTGGCGTCGGTCGTTGCGGACACCGAGCCGGTCCGCGGCCCGGCGCAGGTCGCCTTCGGTGATCGTCGCAGGGTCGGTGGCGGCCCGCAGCGCGCGCGCGAGCACCCGCCGGCCTGTCACCACCGCCTCGCTGCGCACCGGATACCCACGCACAAGGCGGCGTACGTCGCCGGCGGTATCCAGCCCCGCGGCGCGGTCTTCGGCCCGCCATCGGGCCACCGCCTGCGCGGTGGATTCGCCGCCGTGCAGGTGCGCGCGGGTGCGCAGCGTCGCATCCTGCGCGGCGGCCCGCCACCCCCGGGGCGACACCTGCCGGCGTTGCCCGCCCAACCCGGTCAGCCGGCGGTCCATCTCGTCGACGATGAGTGCCCGCCGCTTCGCGTACCGGCGCAGCGACCCCGCACCGATCCCGACGATTTCGCGGGTGGATATGCCCTCCGCTGTCGCGAACCGCACCCCGAGGCGCCGGCCGAGTTCGCCTTCGACGGCGCGTTCGTAGGCTACCCGGGCACCGATCGTCGCCTGGTAGAACGCCCGCCCGTCCAGGGCCAGCCACTGCGGCCGGCCGTCCCGATCGAGGGTGAGCACCTTCGCCGACACCACGATGTGCGCGTGGATCTGCGGGTCACGCTCGCGGGAGAACCGGTGGTCGAACACCATCGCCGCGAGCCCCGCGGTCTCGATCTGCCGCACCCCGTTGGCGCCGACGCGGGTCATCGCACCGTGCCGCTGCAGGTGGTCCAGGACCGCGTGGACACCGGCGTGATGGGCGGCCATCACCTCGCCCTTGACCCGCTCGTCGCCGAACGCCCACAAGATTGACACGCTCTTCACCGGAGACACGGTGACGTCGTATCCGGACACCGCGCGGCGTTCCGGCGCGGTCATGATGTCCAGCCACGCCTTGTCGCGCTGCTCCACCGTGGCGTCGTCCGGCAGCGCCGCCCACGCCCGCTCCACCGCCTCCGCGCGGGCCTCATCGGTTTGCGGCGCGTACACCCGCCAGGACCGCCCGAGCCGGTACCCGGCGGTCGGATGACGGCCCTCCCCGATCAGCCACTGCATCTGCGGCTCCGACACCCAGCCGGTGACACCCAGCACCCGGGCACCGTCGCCGGCCCACCATCCCGGCGCCTCACCACGCGCCTGCGGGTCGATGTAGTACGGGGTCGGGCCAGCCCCGGGCGGGGCACGCATGTCATGCCGGCCCGCGGCGACCTGCTCGGTCAGATACCGGTAACCCGCACCCGGGGAAATCCTCGTCACGCTCAGCACCAGCCCAACGTAGAAGGCAAAAGGCCCGACTACGCGCGCTGCAATGCAAGGGGGTGTATCGCGCGGATCAAATCAAAACGTTATCCAGGATGAATGCGCAGCATGTGACCGTAGGGAAACTCCAACTTCATGCATGTGGGTGGATGTGGAAAGTGTGGCTCGGATGGAACGAATGCAGAGTTCTGGCTGATCCTGGTCGGATGATGGCGTGATCGCCTGACCGGCGTTTACCGTCGCGCTTATGGCGAGTAAGACAACGAATCACGCGGCGGCGACTCTGCAAGAGATACGGCAGCGCGAAGACGCGGCAGCGCACGCGGTCGCTGTCCGGGCGCGCGCGGTGCAGCGCGCGGCGCAGCGTCGACGGGAGCTCCTGGGGGACCTTGATGAAAAGGTGGCGGCGGCGGAGACCGATCTCTTGGTGGCGCTGGCGGGCCTGGCGGGGCTGCTGCGCGATGACGCGGTGGCGGCAATGGTCGCGAACGTCGATGTGACGCAGGTGAAGGCGGCCCATCGACGTGTGTCGGGCGAAGCGGTCGCAGAGTTCGTCAAGAGCCTCGCGGATGGTCCGGCCCGGCGGGGACGTCGTACCGGATCAACCGAGAGTGATGCGCGCTCTGGGATCGCTGCGGGGTTCGCGTCTGGCGATGCGGACCCTGACGGGGAGGTGCCGTCCGGATCGCTGTCATCTGGGCCGGTTGACGTCGGCCGGTGATGGGGGTGCGATGAGGTCTGCCGCCGTTGGAGTGCCGGTGGGTCTCGCCGCGTAGTGGGTGGTCAGGCTGGGGGTGCTCGGTGTGGATGTTGATGGACTGACGTCCGTAGCCTTGGGCTGCTGGCCGTTGCGCGCTAGCCTGTAGGTGGCCTTTATCCTGGCGCGGTTTCCGCGTTGGTGATTTGTTGGCCGGTGTCGGCCGACGGACCTTGCCCGGTACTTCCCCTTCGGGGTCGTCCCCTTCGGGGGCCGTCGGCCTCAAAGTCTTCTGGCTCGTGTGGGTCGTGCGGCCGTGAGTGGCGCGGCTGTCCGTGGCGGCGCGCGATGTGCGTCGACGCGGCGGACCACACGCGAGCGTTTTCACTTGGTGGGGCCACAGCCCGGGAGCGCTGGTGCGGTCCCGGGCTGTGGTCTGCCGATATGGGCTAGAAGGGGCACGGCCATTCGTTGGTGTCGAGGGCTGCGGTGCTGATGAGGACGATGGCTAGCGGGGCCTCGGAACAGCCCTCGGCGCGCTCGTCGGCGCGCAGTGTGTCTGCAAGGTCGGCGGGAAGGTGGGCGTAGGGGCGCACCATGTCGATGACGTCCGCCGGATCGGTGACTTCGTGGAAGTCCTCGCCGATCGCGAGGCTCGGGATGTCGAGTTCCTGGGGTTCGTCGTCTGCCAGGTAGACGTGCGCGAAGAACGTGCCGAGCGGGCGGTCCCAGCCGACGGTGATGCACGTGGCGGATTCGTTCAGGGGCTGGAGGTCGTGACGGCTCACGGCGATGCCTTTCCTGTTGTATTTGTTTACCGGTGTCGTCAGGGTTTGCCCTCCCCGACTATGTCTCAATAATACCAATAAAAGTGCTGTTGGTCTATCTTTAGCTTGATCCTTATGCAATTCTTTTGCTTGTTCTTGGCGATACTGGACGTGAAGCAAACGTGAGTTTTAGCAGCTCGTAAGCTTGAGGGGTGTGGGGTTGTAGGCATTCTTTGAGGCTGCGGGGGCGAGCTTGCTCGCATGGTCGCGAGCGGCGGGAGCCAAATTTTATGCGGGGAATTCGAGCAAAAGATTATGCGTTTTTTGCATAATGTTTTGCGTGGCCCGCATCAAATTTGGTGGACGCCGCGAGTGACCTACACTGGTGGCGTACCCGTGGCCGGAGAGGGCTTTGGCAGCGCGGCCGCAGGCCGCTTCCGGTCTACCGGCCCGCCAGGGCCGGCGCTCTTCGCGCACTGCCTTCCGCGAGTGGCCCGGATGACGTGGTCGTAGTCGACGTTGCCGGGGAGTCGATCAGTGCTGGCTGTCTCTGCGAAATCAGGCCGTATGCGGCGGTGCTGACGGGGTAGGTGAGGTCGTTGTTCTCGCCCATGAACACGACCGACCCCGCGCGGCACGGAGGGCTTGAGGTGTGGAAGCTGCTCCGGGCGCAGTGACGGCACGTGGCGGTGGCGGGACACGTGCTGGGTGTCCCACCACCGCGGCACGTCAGTGCAGGGAGAGCAAGGCGAGCAGCGGTGTCTTCTCGACAACCAGCAGGGCCGCGCTGTGCAGGGACACGAGTGCGGCGACCTGGACGACCGGGTGCAGCGCATGTGCGGCAAGCCGGCGGGCTCGTCGGCGCCAGGGGGTGGTGGCCTCCGGTGGGGTGGCGAGGTCGTGCTGGTTGTCGGCGTGAGATGGCATGACGAACTCCCGTCAAATGGTGGACGCGGCGCTGCCGGGTGTCTGGATCGGGTGATCCGGGGTGCCACGGTGACGGGGCCGGTCAGAGCCCGCCCAGGCCGGGGGTGCAAGCCCCAGGGCGGAAGATCTTGGCGGCGAGCGCAGCGAGTCACGGTTGCCAAGATGTTCCGTATCGGGGCTTAGCCGCCCCCGCGCGCGGGGTGGGCTGACCTTCGGGTCCCTCAGCGGCGGCTTCTGCGGACGCCGCTGATATCGCGCGGCAGGGTCCGCGTCGCACACGCGGTGGGCGGCGGGAGGCCAAACTCCTCTTGTTGTAAGCCGCGGCGATGAGCGCATGTTGAGGGCGCTGTCGGAGCCGATCACTATGCGCGAGAGCTGGTCGCGAAGCGTGTCGTGCGGACGGGGTGATCCGGTGGGACGGCCGCTGTGCCCGCACTGCATAGGCATGGAGGCCGCCCGGTGGCGCCGCCGGTCGACATGCTGCGCGCCGCAGCCGGATTCCGGCGTGGTGGCGCAGCGCGCGGAGTAGCGCAGGCTGACAGCTCGGGCCGGAAGTACTGGGCGGATCTGATACGAGGGCTCGCTTGCTGCGGCGGTGGACGATGCCGCACCGGCCGGGCCGTGAGGTTTGTCCGCCATGAGCGAAGCAGCCGCTGGCCGCGAGATCAGGTGGCCGCGATGCCGTGTTCGGCTCGGCGGCGAAGTTCGCGTAGCGGTAGGGGATAGCTCACGCCGCGGCGTCGCTCTTTCAGAATGGCGACGTCACCGAGCTGGCCGCGCAACTTCTCTTCCTCGGCTTCGGCCGCCAAGTACCGCTCGGGCGCTACCTGTAGCAGGTGCAGCCATTGCCGTTGCCCTGCACGGACACAGGCACCGAAGCAGTTATTGTGCGCGAAGCCCTGCGCGTAGAGCCTGGGCGGCCGCAGGCCCTCGCGCCGGGCCCAGTCGAGCATCTGGCTCTTGCTCAGGTGCGGTGGTTCGCACATCGGGAACCGGACGGTCCACGGAGCCCAGCCGCGCGTGATGGCCGGTACCCGTCGCTGCTCGCTCCAGTCGACGCCGACGTACAACACGGAGTTGCCGGGCTCGGCATTCGTGGTTAGCCATGCCCGGCAAGGCTTCTGCTTCAGATGAGCTGAGCACGGTGCGATGCGGGAGTTGCCGATGAAACGGTGATCGGCGAAGACTTCCCACGGTGTGCGGCCGTCCGCCACGATGACTGGGGCGACCCCGAGGTGCGCGCCGGCGTCATGAACGAACCGCCACAGATCAGGATCTTCGGCTCTGGTGTCCGCCGCCAGCAGGACGAGGCTTTCGGTGCCGTGCTCGGCGGCGACGCGCATGGCGGTGGCCCAGCTGCCTATCCCGCCTGAGAATTGCACCACGTGGATCGTCATAGAGTCTTCTCTCTTTCGGGATGCGAGTTGCGACGTGGCGAATGGGCCGGACGCCCATCGTGGGCATCCGGGCCCGTTCACCCGTCAGGGTTTCGTCGGCGGGGTGCGCAGCTCGGCGGCACGGATGAACACGTTGCGGTCAGGGACGGCCCAGCCGTCAACACTGTGGACGTGCCGCGTTTTATCGAGATCTATGAGCATGTGCCAGCCGTGCTCGCCGGTCTTTTGGCGCGTCGGATCGACCGGGCCATGTGCGGCCACATAGGCAGGTACGCGCTGGCTGGCCTGTTCGCGAAGATTGGTCACCCAGCGGCAGGCGGCGCTTTCCGGCCATTCGGGGTGTTCGCAGGATTGGTAGGCCAGCGATGCCGCCGCGGCGGCGACGACCTCTGGGTCGGCACGGCCGGGATAGCGCGCGAAGCGGTAGGTGTTTACGTGATGATCACGGAAGTCGGCGGGACCGGGTCGCGTGCCGTCACGGTCGGCCGGGTAGCGGTAGGCGACGCTGACCAGGTTTTCCTTCCACAACGTCCGGCCGGTCGCGTCAGCCTGCTCCGGGACTGTGAGTTCCCAGGCCAGGGCGGCGCTAAGGAGAAGGTCGAGATGGTCACGACTGACGATCCAGGCGCTCAACTGAGGCTCCTTCATTGCTGGGGGCGTCATCCGATGCCGGCCCTGCCCTGCGTGGTGGAAGGGCCGAATCTTGGCGAGAGATGTGCGCGGCGTCCGGCATGGCGGGCGGCAAGCCGAACCGGTGATCGGTGCTCGCTCGCCGCCGGTATCGGGCCGATGCAGGACCGAGGGAAGACGGTGGTCGAGGTCCGCGGTGGCTGCTCGCTGGGTGTAGCGGCGGCAGCGCCGCCGCGACGGGGAGTGTTCCGCCGCCGGTGACACGGACGTAGGTCGGCGGCGAGCCTGCACGCCGGCTGCGGGCGGTGTTTCGGACAGAGTCCGGGGCCGCGACGGGTTGGTGTGGCCCGCGCCCAGGGAAGTGAGGCCGCTACCCGCCGCGCTGAGGCCGAAGCGTGCCGCGGCACCGGTATCGGGCTGGCCGCGGGCGACGTCCACGACCAGCCGTGCATCTTCTACGGCTCGGATCGGTCCTGGGGCCGGTCATCACGCTGCCCGCCGACACAACGCGCTTCCGGTGACAGCGTCTGAACCAGGCGGTACAGCGACCGGCCGCCGGGGTAGCGACGATAGAAGTCCTGCTGCGCTGCGCGAGCTTCCGGCTCCGCATAGCGGTGCGTCTCGAGCCGCCGTACCGAGGCGATAACGTGGTTGAGGAAGTACGCTGGCCAGGTGAGTATCCGTATCGCGGCGATGCGGCCGGTGTCGGCGTGCACCAGGAAAATCACCACCGGCTCGTGCGTGCCGCGCGGGCCGGGCTGAAGGGCGAACGGCTCGGTGAGCCGCTGCGGGTTGAACGGGGCGTCGCTCCACGGCGCATCGGCGAACGTGAACAGCAGATACCCGTTGACGCCTTGCTCAGTCCAGGCGAACCGCGGCTGACCCTTCTTGAACGTGGCAATCTCCTGCGGAGTGGGGCCGGTCAAGAACAGAGCCAGTCGGATAGCGCCGTCATCGAGCCATAGATGCGGGCCTTCCGGCCAATCGGCCCGTTCCGGGCTGAAGAGTTCGCCGACGCGGTAGAGCCGAGCGTCTTTCATGCGGTCACCGTCTTGCGGCAGCTGGTGGCAGATGCCGCGTCCTTGGACGTTCGTCGACGGCGGAGGGAGGCCGTGTGCGGGCGCCGGTGGCTGCCCATGCTGTAGCGGTCCGCGCCGGCCTTGGCTTTCCGTGTGAAGGGTGAGGCGACTGCGGAGCCGCTCCGTGCCGCGGGATATCTCATCCTGTCTTTCTCCTGGTTCTTGGCTTCGAGGCGTAAAGTGGCGTGGATCCGTAGGGCGAAGATGACCTGTGCTCGGGATCCGAGCGCCTCGCTGGCGATGGGTGTGCGTCGAGTCGGCGAGGCCATACCGATGACGTGTGGTGGTTGCCGGCCGTGCGGACGGGTGGTGAGGGCCGGCCGCAGGAAGACCTGCGGCCGGCTGGCGCCTCGGCTCTGCCGGTCAGCGGTGCAGGAGCTCGAGGTCGGTGGTGACCTCGGGGTAGACCTCGGCGGGGATCTGCTCGCCGTGGGCGGTGGTGACCATGTCGCCGCGCCGGCGGGGCGCCTTGGTCCCGGGATGGGCGTCGGTGAAGCGCATGCTGAGGTTTACGTTGCGGGCCTGCATTTTGAGTGCCGGCATGTCGGAGTCGTCGAGGTACGGCTGGAGCCGCCCGCCCTCGACGGTGACGATGTCGCCGCGGGTGAGGTTGTTGCGGACTCGGGCGCCGAGGCCGCCCCAGCAGAGGACGTCGAAGAACTGGGGTTTCGCGTCGACCCACTTGCCGGTGTGGTCGCGGTAGCGGTCCTGGTGGACCATCGGGAACTGCACGTACTCGCGGCCCTCGCGGGTAGTGCCGGTGGTCGGGCTGGCGGTGAGCCGGCCTTCGACGACGATGGTGAACAGCATGCGGAAGCTCCTGGATGAGATGGCGGGCGTGGGCAGGGGGAGCGGGGCCGGCCCGGTGTGGTGACCGGCCCCGCGGGGTGATGCGGGTGGCGGTCAGGCGGCGGGTTCGAGTTCGTGGTCGGCGGACCCGAGTTCGTGGGCCGCGGCGTCGGTGCCGATCCAGGGGTCCTCCATGTCGACGGTGGTCCTGGCGGCGGTGGGCATGCTCTGCGCGGCGTTGAACCGCAGGGAGAGCGAGATGTTCGCGGCGGTGACCTGCAACTGCCCGGCCGGAGCGTTGTTGGCCTGGCTCATGTAGGACCAGATGGACAGGTCGTCGCGGGCATCGATGACAACGGTGTCGCCTTTGCGAAGCTCGGCGGCGCGTTCGGCCAAGGTCTCCCAGGCGGTCACGGTGACCCACATGGTCGGCCCGTTGACCCACTCGCCGGCGTTGTTGCGGCGGCGGGTGTTATGCCCGACCCGCAGCTTGCAGATGGCCTTGCCACCCGGGGTGAACCGCAGCTCGGCGTCCTCGGCCAGGTTGCCCTCGAAGGTCAGCTGGAATTGCATGACGTGCTCCCGTCAGAAGGTGCGGGGTGCGGCGGCCTCGATACCGGCCCGGATCGGGTGATCCGGGGCGTCCGGGGTGCCGCGGTGACGGGGCCGGTCAGAGCCCGCCCAGGCCGGGGGTGCAAGCCCCAGGGCGGAAGATCTTGGCGGCGAGCGCAGCGAGTCACGGTTGCCAAGATGTTCCGTATCGGGGCTTAGCCGCCCCCGCGCGCGGGGTGGGCTGACCTTCGGGTCCCTCAGCGAGGCATCTCCGGCCGCCCCCGGGCCACGCGAACCCCGGCCTGCGCGGGACCAGCCGGTATCGCGACCACTGACGGCCGCACCGGCATATCCTGTTCGGCGCGCCCGCAGGGGCACGGACGGCAGGTCGCCGGGTCGCCCGCCGCGCGGTACGGCCCGCGAGCAGATGGGGTTCCACCCGTCGGCGCAAGGCGACGGCGGTCCGGTGGATGGCCATCGCCGGCACCGGGCCCGGGCACCGTGCTGCTGTGCGCCGCGCGGGCCTGGGCGGCAGACGGCTGCGGCAGACCGGTCCGGCCGGAGCAGCACCACGTGGGACGGCTGCAGGCGCGGTGCCGGCCCCTGCGAACGGGCCGGACACCGCGATAGAGCACGCATTCTGGCTGCCTGCCGCTCGTGGCGGCATGGTGTCAGCGGCGAGGGCGGCACAACCCGGCTCGCCACCCGGACGCGATCGTGCGCCGGGCCTCGCCGGTGCTGAGCCCGACGTCGATCGCAGCCTCGATCAGCCGCGCCCACACCGCCGCCCGGTCGATGCCGCCTCGGGCGGCCAGCTGCCCCAGCCGGAACGCTGCCAGGTGCACGGCGTTGTTACGGCCGCCGCCGGACAGACGCTTCCCGTGCCGGATGACCGGCCGGGGCGCACCACGGATCCGCTGCAGCTCTCCGTGGAGGGCGGCTTGCGCGTAGCGGTCGAGGTTGTCGATGCTGGCGGCCGGTGACGTGCGCACCCGCACGGGTGGCGGAAGGACCAGGCGCCGCAGCGGATCGGGGCAGGAGGGCAGAGCCGATCCGGTGGTCCAGGGCTGCTGGAACAGGTACCGCAGGCCGGTGGCGTGCCGCGACGGTGGTGCGACGACACTACCGCCGTGGCCACGCCAATCGACGCCGGCCAGCATGCCGACGCGGCTGGGTAGGTCTGAGGCGGCGAACCACAGGTGCCAGCCGTGTCCGGTCCGCACCAGCGGACCGGCCGGGCGTATCACGCCGAGGACATCGAGGACGGCGGATAGCCCTGGCGTGGTGTCGACGTCGCAGACGTCGAGGACCGTGCCGGTGACCAGGCCGATGTTGGCGTCCGGCCAGCGCCGCCACCATGCCCGGATCAGCGCCGGATCGGTGGACGCCTCCCGCAGACCATGACGCAGCCGCGGATGCTTGCCCGGTGAGCCGCACGCGGCACCCGCGCGACAGGAGCACATGCTGCCCGGGTACGGGGTGTGCAACGGCATCACGGCGATTCCCGCCGCGGCATAGCGCAGCGCCGTGCTGAGCAAGCTGGCGTGTCGCGGTGTCGGCGTTCGCGTGCCTGCCCGCGGTGTCTCTGCGGAGGCATGGCGGTTCACCAGAATCCCGCCGCAGTCCTGGCGCGCCCGGCGACCGCGGTGAGCAGATGCCGCAGGGCAAGCGCGGGACGCGGCGACCGGCACGCCTTCTGCCGGTGTGAGGCTGCCCGGGCCGGGAGGCCGAGGGCGGGACGTTGCGCCGTGATGGTGGTGTCAGCGGCTGGGCGAGCCGGTGAAGCACGCCCTGGGTGGCGAACGGCGCTGCCGGTGACTGGGTACGTAGTGTCGTACATGGTGGCTGGCTCCTGTTGATGGGAGTGAGAGGTCGCCCAGACGGCGGGGCGGGCGGCACTAGCCGCTGTCCTGGCGGTTGCCGCGCGCCAGAGGGCCGGTTTCGGCTGTTCAGTGCGTTGCGCCGGCACTCGGCGCGGTGGCGTCGGCCCGGACGAGGTCCAGCAGCCGGGCGGTGTTCTCGGCGGCGATGAGGTGGGGCGCGCCGGCGAGGACGGCCGCGAGCCGGTCCAGGTCGACGCTTGCCGGCGGGGCCGCGATCAGCGCCGTGGCCGCGGTGATCGCCTCGTTGATGGGCAGGGCGTACAAGTCACCGTCGTAGATCGATTCGACTGGTGTGCCGTGGCGAGCTTCGACGAGCATCTCGTCGGTAGGGATCAGCGGGCCGTCCCAGTGCTGCGCGACCGTGATCAGGTGCTGGATGGCCTCTTGGCTGTCGGTGTCGAGGTAGGGCAGGACGGGCCCGCCGTAGGCCTCGAGCTCGTCGCGGCGCACCACGTCTGGGTGAGCGCGGAACGTGTCGTCGTACCACAGGACGGCGCCGGTCTCGTCGCGCACGAGTCGCAGGACCATCTGATGCGCAGTGCACTCGCATTCAGCGGCGTGGTCCTGTTCGAACACCGCGTGTGCGGCGCCCGGCAGGAGGCGGCGCAGCATGTCAGCCGCCTTCACGGCGGTGAGCGTGGCGTAGTGGGCACTGGCGCGCTCTAGCCGGTCCAGCATCGCCGCGCGCATCGCGTCACCCCGGTCATGTGCCTCCTGCCACGGCTGCGGCAACGCCAGAATGGGTGCCGGCCGCTTAGCCAGCGCGTGCAGGTCATCGGTATCGGACATGTCAGGCATTCGCTTGCTCCTCAAGGGCGAGATGTACGGTTTCGGCCCCGGCGCTCGGCGGTCTCTGCGCGCCCGGGGCGGGCCGGCAGGTGACCGCCCTGCTGGCGTCGATTGGCTCCAGGCTGCGGAGCGCTCACCGCGCCATGTGGCAGCCGCCCGCGTGAGGCATCGCTCGCGCATCACCCCGTACCGGGCAGGGCGTCAGCTGGGTGCGGGCCGCACGGTCGTCGCAGATGTGTTTTCCGGTGCGGCCAGGGCATACGTTGGGTCGGCGACGTCGGGCGCCCCTGGCCGGCGCCCACCTGGCTGGCAACACCGGGTGCGGCCTTTAGCCAGTGAGATGCGGACGCGATCCGGGTCGCGTCTGAGCTGGCTGCGGACGGCCGGTCCGCTCACCGGTACGACAGACGCGGCTGGTGAGGCGGAGACCTGCAACGCGCAGCGGCCGCGCGTCTTGTGTTGCTTCTGCTGTCCCGGAGGAGGTTCCAGCAGCAGGGTTTGCGGATCGGAGCCGTTGCGGCCGACAGCCCTGGCGCCGGCCTGATGCGATCCGCTGCAGGACACGGGCGGATGCTTCTGCCCGGCTTTACTCTCCGGCTGGCGCCCGCGAGGCTGTGAGTGCGCGGGCGCCAGGGGCGGGATGTTCAGGCTGACCGGATCTCCCAGTCACGGGAGTCGTTCGGGTGGGCGGTGCACTGGGCGTGGCCGTCGATGACACGCTCGATCTCGCGGACGATTTCACCGGCCTGTTCCTCGGCGTCGTGGTTTCCGCGAGCGGTGACCTGGATGGTCACGCGGACATCGGCCGCGACCTCGAAGTCTCGCTCCCGCAGGGGCAATGCCACGGTGAGTTGCGTGTTGAGCTTGTCGACGATCGTGTCGTACTCCTCGCACCACGAGCGGTCTTCGGCCTCGTCGCACAGGCGTGCGCCGATGGTGGCGATGTCCGTCTGGTGCTGGCGCACGGCCAGCTCGTACCGGTCGTGGGCGGCGGTGAGCTGTTGCTGCGCGTGTGCGGCGGCAGCCTGCAGATCGGCGATGAGCGCGTTCTGGGTGGTGATGCGTGCGCTGAGCCGGTTGAGGTGCTCTTGCGTGCTCTCGGGCGTCGGGGTGCCGAGGTCGGCGACTGCCGTGGTGATCATGGTCTGGTACCTCCGGGTGGTGTCGGGCCGTGGTGCCCTGAGCGCGGCGGAGCACCAGCACCGCCGAGCGGGTGGTGCATGTGTGGTGCCGGCTTCGGCCGTGCACAGCGCCTCGCGGCGAGGGCGGGATCCGCGGGACGGGGTGTGTCGGGTGCGGATCCCGCTGGTCGCGTCGGCGGGACGTCAGCGTGGTGGGCAGCAGTGCACGGCCAGCCACTGGTGG
Organism: Catenuloplanes nepalensis; assembly: GCF_030811575.1. Taxonomy (GTDB): domain Bacteria; phylum Actinomycetota; class Actinomycetes; order Mycobacteriales; family Micromonosporaceae; genus Catenuloplanes; species Catenuloplanes nepalensis. The sequence goes on from NZ_JAUSRA010000001.1 coordinate 1,308,544, forward strand.
GTCTTGAACGCGCGGTCGGTGCCGTCGGCGAGCGTCACGGTGACCCAGGTGCCGCTGTCGCGGCGGTCCTCGGTGGCGCTGACGGCGGTGACGGGACCGGCGAAGGAGCGCCACAGTGTCCGGCCGGACATGCCGCGGTCCCAGACACCGGCGATGATGTCACCGGTGTGCAGGTCTTGCGGGTGACGGTCGACGGGTTCGCCGGTGGGCATCCGCCATGCGGGTTGGCGTGGGTCGATACTGATCGACGCGGCGATGTCCGTCACGCTGTCACCAGCCTGAAGCTGGTGGAGGACGGACAGGTAGGCGATGGCGAGCCGCCTGTGGTCCGTCAGGGTACCGGGCTCGTCCGGGCCGGGCGTGAAGGCGCGGACCTCGGGGTCGCCGGCGGTGATCGGCAGGCCGTGCACGATCCGCTGCGCGTAGCCGACATGGGTGGTGTGTAGCTGCGCTGCGGGATCGTGACCGGCGGCGCCTGCGGCGCGCAGATGCCGGGCCCATCGCGCGACGGCGATCGCGTCGGCCTCGGGCCACGGCTCGCCGTGCGGGGTGTCCCACTGCATTCCGTCGCGGCGGCGCCCGAAGATCGTGTCGTATGGGGCCTTCTTCGGCCAGTCGTCGCGGTCGAGGCTGACGCTTTTGCGGTTGACCCGGTTGACCCGGTACCAGCCGGTGCCGCTGACGTTGATCACGTCGCCCGTGGCGATCGTGTCCGGTCCCCAGGCCACGAAGTCGCCGGCGGTGGCGAGGCCGTCGAGTTTTGCCTTCTGGTGGGCGATGTCCTCGCCCAGCCGCGCGATTTCCCGTCGTGCGTTGTCGCACCACGTGGTGGGGGCGGAGGCGCCGGCGGTGTCGAGGTGGCGTTGCCACTGCCGTTGCCGGGCCTGAAGCTGTTCGACGCGGCGCATGATCACGCGCGGGTTCTCGGCGGCTGCGGCGTGCGCCCGGACCGCGTCGGCCCGGTCGGTGAGGTGTTGCGCGTACCGGTCCTCCGCGCGTGCGATGTCGTGATGCGTCTGGGCGCGTTCACGGCGGTGGCGGTCGGCGGCGTAGGAATGGTGGTCGGTGAGCAGCGGCTGGCCGGTGGGGATCCCGTCGAGGAGCCTGCGTGCGGCGGCGTCTCGGGACTCGCGCCGTCCGTGCGCGAGTGCGGCGCGTTCGTTCAGCCGCTCGGCCCGCTGTGCGGCGCGGGCGTCACGGTCGGCCTCCCGCTCCGCTGCCGGCCGCGGGGTGTTGTCGATCCGGACGGTGACGTCGAAGCCGTGCTCGCGTAGCGCCGTCGCGGCAGCGTCGATGCGCCACTGCTGCGCGTCGTGGTCGCGGCTGCCTCGGATGTAGATGCCGACACGGCCGGAGTACCGGAAGTCGTACTGGGTGACGATTTCCCAGACGCCGTCGCCGCGGACGGAGCCGCTGAGGATGGTGCCGTCGGCATGGGTGTGGGTGATGGTGATCAACAGGTCCTCGTTCCTGCCTGGACGTCAGGCATGCGGAAGCGCCCGGCCCCGCGACGGCGGGGACCGGGCGCGGACGATCGGACTGGGACGGCTGCGCGGTGCGCGCGGCGCGCCGTCGGCTGCGCCCGGTGTGGTGGCAGCCGATGTGCCCGTCGGGGCGATGAGAGGATCGAGCCCTTCTGTGCTCTTCGCCGGTGCGTGTAGCTGAGGCCGCAGCGTCAGCGTCGGATCCGCTGCCGTGCAGGGTCCGTCGTGGCGATCCTCGCCTGGTCCGGGAAGATGCCGGCCGCCCGGATTCGACTGGGCTGAACGCTGTGGCTGTGATGCAGATGCGGAAGAGGCGCGGCCGGGTCGGCTAGCGTGTAGAGGGGGTCCAAGGCTGCGACGACCAGGAGCCCGGCTGTGGCGCGTCGAAGGGGAAGCTCGGCTCGTGCGTGTGGTGGAGAGCGCCGGTGTCGGCAGATGCGGGTCGCCATCGGGTGCCGGCGTCGGTGGTGGCGTGGCAGCCTGCGACGGTGCAGTGGCGCTGTTCGCCGTGGAAGATGACGCTGACGCCGGAGCCGTCTTCGGCGCTGACGCGTAGGGCGAACGGGCCGTCGCGGTGCACGACGGCTCGGCTGCCCCACGGGATGGTGAACAGGGCGGCGAGCTGCCGTCGCCAGCTTGCGGAGGCGTCGTGGTGCCGGGCCGAGCTGGAGCCGTAGGTGTCGGCGAGCGCCTGGATGTGGGCTTCGCAGGCCGCGATTTCCTCAGCGGCTTCACGGCTGACCTGAAGGCGCATCATGTGCGGTCGTCCGTCACCGGGCGTCAGGTGCGGGGCGGCGACGTCGGGGTCGTCGTAGGACGAAGGCATGACGTTGCCCAGTTCCAGGCCCAGCTCGATGGTGGAGCCCCAGAGGTGGGCGCGGTCCGTCATGGCCGTCGCGATCGCCGTCCACTGCGTCTGCGGGATGGCGATCTGCCGTCGGTCGAGCGGTCTGGACGGTCCGTGACTGTCGTAGGTGTCGTTGAGGTCGGCCAGGAGCGCGTCGAACACGGCGGCGGCCACGCTGTGCAGCAGGGTCGGCAGGTCAGGGCTGCGGTTGATACGCCAGCCCACGTATTCGAGTTCGGCGGCGGTGAGCGGCCGTCGGACATGGTGGGGGGATATCGCCGGTACGGAGAGAACGGGCACGCGGGTTTCCTTCCATGACAAGGAAGCCCCCGGCGCCGGGCGCCGGGGGCTTCGACAGGGGCACGCGGAGGCGGCCGGGCCGGCGGGTCAGTGCGGGCCGGTGGCTGCCGGATGGCTCTGGCCGGGGTCTTGGACTTGGCCCCAGCCGAGAAGGTCCATGCGCCGTTTCGCCACGGCGCGGATGGTCTCCGCGGTGAACGCGGCCACGTCGTCGAGGTCGCCGTAGGCGCACTGATATGCGGCCTCGTCGACCAGGACGGCGACGCGCACTACCACCCGCCTGGCAGGCGACGCGGTCATGACTGCGCCTCCCGGATCGAGCGGAACACCGCGACGCGGTGGTCGTGAAGCCGCACGTCGTGCGCCTGCGTACTGAACAGGTCCCTGGAGAAGGTGTCGAGGTCGAACAGATGCAGGGGGATGCCGGCTTGGGTCAGCGCGGTGGTCCAGCCGTGCCGGTCGCGTTCGGCGGTGGCGAACGCGCGGCGGCTGTCGTACACCCCGGCGTATGAGCTGGTGAACGCGTCAACGATCTGCGCGGCCGTGAGATCCGTGGCAGTGACGCCCTCATGGTGCAGCCAGTCACCGATCGCCCACGCCGGCAGATGGGACGCGCCGGCGAGCTGTTCGATGGCGCACAACGTCGGCAGATCGAACGTCGGTCGCTTCCGGCCGTAGTCGCCATAGCCGGAGGCGTTGATGATGAGGATCTGCGCGAGCGGGCCGGTGTCCGGTGAGGTGCTGCCGGAATCGATGGCGTGTGTGACGGCGAGCAGGTGACGCAGGCTGTCGGTGAGGTCGGCGGTGATGCCGGCCCACCAGGTGAGAGTGGGATCGTCGGCGGCCGCGACGAGGATCCGCGTGCCGGTGTCGAGCGGGGTCGGTTCTTGCCCGCCGGTGCGCTGTTCCCGGTGGTCGCGCAGCTTCGCCAGTTCGTAGACGGCGTGTCTGCTCAGGTGGGACAGGGCGTGGACGGCTTGCTGCTGGTGGGCCTTCTGATAGGCGGTCAGTTGTGCCGCCGGGGTGACGACCGTGGCGTCGTAGGTGAGCCACGCGACCGGGGTGCGGTCACTGCTGACCACGTAGAAGATGGTGTCGCCGGTGACGGGCGTGCCCGGTGGCGGGTAGAGGCTGGCGTGCAGCGTGTCGGCTGCCTCGGCAGTGAGGGTGCCCGGTGGGATAGCGACGCCGGTGTCGTAGCGAAGGCAGTGACCGATGAGCCGGCCGGCGTCGACGGGACCGAGAGCGGAGATGCACTGCCATGCGCGTTCCAGGGTGTAGCGGGGCATGCGAGTCCTTCCGGTGGAATCGGTCGAGGTCCAGGTATGGGGATGAAGGTCAGCGCCGTCGGGTTCGCGGAGTCCACTGCAGCTCCGCGGGCACGGAACTGGCCCAGGTCATCGGCATGGGATCCAGGACCGGACGGCCATCGACGGTGATGGCCAGGCCGTAGTCGTCACGGTCAGCGATGTCGCCGGCGCTGGTGATCGCCACGGTCAGCTCCCCGGTGCCGTCCGTGGTCTGCGCGACGCGGACGGTGTACGGGCCGGCGGTGATCGTTGCGGTGAATAGTCCGTGCCGGTCTTCGCGCAGATCGGTGGTGAACTCCCACGTCTCGGCCAGCAACGGCCGGCCGCTGCCCTCGATCAGCCGGCACAACAGCTCCGCTATGTCAGCGCCCGAGGGCTCGTGCATCGTGTTGAGGTAGGCGGTCAGCGTGTCGACCAGCACGGTGTCCGGGTGCTCGTCGGGGATCTCGGTGGTCATGCCGCCGGCTCGATGCAGACGGGAAGCGTCGCGATCTTCTGGTGTGCGCGGCGGTCGGCTATGGCGGCGCCGCAGCCAGCGGTGCCAGACAACAGACCGATATGGGTGTCGATCACGGCGGGAAGGTCCCTCCGGGTACGGGCGACGGTGGGAGCAGAGGCACCCAGCGTGCGAAAGGGCTTCAAGGACGCGAAGCGTCGCGGGACCGGTGCCGTACGACACCGGTCCCGCGACGCGAGAGGCACGAGGCGGTCAATCGGTGGTGCGCGCCTCGACCGGTGCGGCCACCGGGTGGTTCGCGTCGTCGACGCCTTCGGCATCGAGCTGGCCCGCGAGGATGGGCGCGGTGCCGTCTACCGCGGTGGCGGTGTGTCCGACGTCGGCGCCGTCCACCGGGTCTTCGTCCGCGGCGTCCGAGACCGCTGCGGAGTCGATGGGAAGGTCATGGTCGCCGGCCGCGCCGTCCTCGTCGCCGTCGTCCTCGTCCTCGACCTGCTCGTCGGTGTCCTCATCGTCCTCGTCGTCGGGCTTGGTCAGGGACTGGTAGACGGTGAGTTCGGCGTCGGTCAGCGGGTAACCCTCCGCGGTCAGGCGGTCGTACCAGCTGACGGCTGCCTCCTTGTCCAGGTTGTACTGGTAGGTCTGGGTGGTGTAGGCGAGGTTGGCTTCCTGCTGACACACCCAGCGGGCGACCAGCGAGCGCCGCAGCCGGTCCTCACCGGCGATGGCGAGGGCCTCGGCGTCGGAGCCGCCGAGCGCCTTGTACAGCTCGTCGAGGTCATCTCCGCGGTGGAGACTCCGCCTGGTGACCGCCGCGCGCAGGGCCTCGAGCCAGAGCTTGCGGGCCGCTTTCGCGGTGCCGTATGTGGCCTGGAGGAAGTCGTGGCGTACCCCGGCATCCAGCTCCAGCTGCTCGCGGCGCTCGGCCTCACGCTGCTCCTTCGCAGCCTGCGCGGCCGCCTGCTCCGGGCTCAGCCCGTACCGTGACGGCTTCGGGCGCTTGGCGTAGCCGTACGCGGCCGGGTCCTCGCAGTACACCACCGTGCGGGCCTGGGAACCCACCTTCTCGACGAACGCGGCGAAGCCCGGCAGCGTCTTGACCTGCTCGCCATCGAGGGGGTTGCCGTCGGCGTCGACGAGGTCGCCGGCGGCGATCGCCGGGCTGTCGTAGCCGAACCCGGCGGGCTTGCCGGTGGCCTTCACCCCGTCCAGGACCAGGGTTGCCTTGGCCCGCTCCTTCGCCGCGGCGTAGTCACGCTTGTCCCGCTCGGAGGCCAGCGCCTGCTTGAACCGCCACTCGTCGCCGAGTTCGCGCAGCAGCCGCTCGCTGGCACGGGGCGCGTCCTTGAACTCCTCCAGCGCCATCGCCTGGTCCAGAGTGAGGGTGCCTGCGTTCAGGGCGCGCTGCGCGGCCTTCGGCAGTTCCCGTGCGCGTAACGCGGTGTGCACCGTGCTGGTCGGTACCGACCGGACGGCCGCGATGTCGGCGGCCGACCAGCCTTCGAGAGTGAGTTGGTGGTAGGCGTCGGCTTCCTCGGTGGGTGTCAGCCCGTCGCGGTGGCTGTTCTCCAGCAGCATGCCCATGATCTGGCGTGCCGCGCTCTCGTCGGGAACGATCCAGCACGGCACCCACGGCCGTCCGGCCGCGATCGCGGCGTGCTTGCGGCGGTGCCCCATGAAGATGACGAACTGCTCCTCAGCCGCCGGCTGGTGCGTCGCGCCGGGTTCGAGAAGCGCTGCGATCTGCTCGTCGGTGAGCGCGCTGATCGGTGTGCCCGGCGGCTCGTTCGCGGCCGCCGGCGGAAGGGTGGCGGCAGCGGTGGTACCGGCCGGCGTGGCGATGACTACCAGCGGCACCAAGACCCCGAAGGCCGTGATGGAGGTGGTCAGGTCGCTGAGGTCGCCGAGGTCCTTGCGCGGGTTGTGCGGGTTGTCGCGCAGCTGGTGGGGGTCCAGGCGGCCGGCCCGGATCGGAGGCAGGTCCGCGTCGTCACCCAGGTTGAGGCGCAACGGACCGGTCACGATGTCGCCCGTGACGACGTCCCCGAGGGGCGCGGCCGGCTCCAGGTCGGTGCCGGGCTGGGCAGGCGGGCTGTCAGCGAGGTCGTCGTCGTACGACGGGTCGGTGCCGTTCGGAGGCAGGACGGTGGTGGTCACGATGCGTTCCCTTCACAGAGAGAAGTGATCGGCACCCCGGCGAAGGGCGCCGGGGCGGGGCTGGCCCGATCCGGAAAGGGCCGGCCGTTAGGCGCCGACCCGCACGACCCACCCCTGGCCGGTAAGGCCGCACCGGGTGGCGGCTGACGGGGGTGGGTCTTGCGGGGCAAGCCGCGGTCGGCCAGGATCGAGGGCCAGTACCCGCGTCCGGCGTCAGAGCCGGACGCCGGCAGCCGCCATCACGCGCCGTGGTGGCGGCCGTGGTGGGATTTCAGAGCGCGGCGAGTGCCGGCGCAGGGCGGAGCCAGTGTGTGCGGGCGCGTGCCAGCGCGGTGCGGTAGCGGTCGCCGTCGCTGCCGCAGGCGCGGCACAACCCGACCGATGGGCCGGCCAGCCCGTACTGGTCCGGGTGGAGGCTGACGCCGGCGGAGAAGCTGCCGAGGACGCCGTCGGGATCGTGGTCCCCGTCGTCGAAGCCCCACAGCAGCCATCGGCACACCACGCACCGGCCGCGGTAGCGCAGCACCCGGTCAGATCCGGTCCCGGCGCTGTGCCAGATCTGCGCCGACGCGGACATGACCGCGGCCGCGGTGAGCACAGGGGTATACACGCGGACGGGTGCGCCGGTGCCGACGCCGAGCAAATACTCAGGGCTGCCGGTGCGTAACGGCGTGGTGACCCGTACGATCCGGGTGTCGGCGGACGTCTCTAGAACTCGGGCGGGCAGTAGTTCATGGCTGCCGTGCTGTTCCACGAACTGCCGCGCGTCACGGTCGGTACCGACGCTGCGGTGGGTGAACCGGCCGGGGACGACTGCGGCCAACCGGCCACCGGGACGCAGTAGCCGCCAGGCCAGACGCAAGTGTTCGAACCACACATCCGCCTGCCCCGGCAGCATGAACGGTGGGTCCATGACGATCCCGTCGAAGCCCACGTGGCCGCGGATCGCGGTGCTGGCGTACTTCTCGAACGTGGTCACGTGCACCTGCACCGCGCCGGCGGCCGTGGGACGTCGCGCCGCACACGCCGCGGCGCGGAACGGGTCCGGTTCGACAGCGGTCACGGTGACGGCGGGGTTCGCGCGGAGGATCGCCGCTACCAGCGTGCCGTCGCCGGCGGACGGTACGAGTATCCGGGCGCCGGCGGGCAGCCAGGGCAGGTCGTGATGTGGCGGCCCGCAGAGCAGGTCGGCGAGCTGGTCCGGGGTACGCCCACGCCCGGGCGTCGTACGCGCCGTCCGGGGAGGCACGCCCGGGTGTGCGGGCACAGGTATGCGCCGGCCGGCGACCTGATCGCCGCTGATGGCATCTGCGGTGAAGCTTGGGGCGGTGACCTCCCGTGGGTCTGTGGCCCGGCGGGGACGAGTTCGTGGTGCGGTGCGATGGAGCATGAGAACCTCCGGCTCACATGACGAATCGGCCGCCTGCGGCATCCGCTGCCCGGCCGCAACGGGCCGGAGAGCGGCCACTCAGAAAAAGGGGAACGCGAGCGGCCAGGGCCCTTCGCGGCGCGTCGATGCCGGCGTGCGATGGCGCGGGCACGGATGCGGCAGCACGCGAAACGCGGCGGTCCGGTGTAACGACTGCGGAGGCCGCACCGGCACCGGTTGAAGGGGTAGCGCTGGTTACGAGCTCTGCGTCCCGCCGTCGGCAGAATCGGCTGGCAGGGCCGGCCAGTGACCGACGAGTTCCCAGGCGGGAAGACCTGCTTCGAGACCGGCGACGATCAGCAGGGCGAGGGTGTAGCACGGGTAGGCGGCCACCGCGCGTTGTGCGGCGGCCCGAGCCAGGGTGGACTCGCCGCGCAACCAGCAACACCATGCGGCCAGAGCGGCGGGCGCGGCGACATACTGGTCGGGCACCCGGCGTGTCACGTCAAGCCACAGGTTCCGCTGCCACATCAGGCCGCTGGTCGCCTGCCACGCCAGATCGCGCACCGGAGGCAGCATCAGCGCCTGCGCCAGGCCGGCAACCTGTCCGTCGCTGAGCCGTATCCCGGTTTCCGCGCGGTCCAGCAGTGCACGCAGGTCCTGGATGGACTGCAGGGACGCACGATCAGGGCGGTCCGCGGAGGCCGGCGACGACATGGCGGCGCTGATCGCGGTCTGGGCGGCCGGGTCCGGCTGGACCTGGGCGATCACTGCATCACGCGACGGCAGGGCGGTCAGGCCGTCCACGGTGGCGAGGGCCGCGACGGCGGTAGCTGCCGGATCGATCGGGAGACCGGTCCTGGCCGTGCACGTGCAGTGCGGGCTGAGGCAGTAGTAGCGACCGTCGGCCACCAGCAGGCTGTAGACCGACCGGATGCGTTCGGCCAGCGCGACGGTGACCTGCCCGATCTGCCCGCGTGCGGACTGCGGGCCGTACCCGACGACGATGACAGTGTCCGCGTTGCGGTACGCCGCGGCCTTGGCCAGGTCGTCGATGATCACGTCGGCTGGGGTGCCGAGGTCGGCCCGGGCGGCGCCTCGCGCCCGGTGACCGGCATCGAGCATCAGGGCGACGAGACTGTCACTGGGATGGAAGCCGAGCAGATAGGGCACCATCCCGAGCATGTCCGCGGGAGTGCGAATGACATACGACGACATGGAATCCGACATCGGGAACTCCTTGCAGGGCTGGAGGACACTGAGTGCCCGGCGGGGTCAGATCCGCCGGGCGGACAGCGCCCGCCGCCCCGTCCCGGCCGGGTTGAGGCGGCGGCCAGGTGCGGGAGGCGCCCGGGGCGGGCCACGCTGTCCCGATGCGCGTACCGGCCCGATAGCCCGCAGACAGGCCAGGGACGCGCCCGCGCGCCGCCACCGGCGGCGAGGACTCAGCGGTCGCGGGTGTGACGGTGACGGCGCGGGGTCGCCGCGCCCTTGCCGGGCAAGGGCGGGGACGGTACAAGCGCGAACGGGCAGCAGCGCCCGACCCGCTGCGACCCGGCACGACGCTGAGGTCGCCGTGCGACGGCGGCGGCCGAGCGGTACATGCTCCGGGCCCTCGCTGAACGCGGAGCCGGCAAGGCGTGCGACGGCGCCAGCATTGGTGTGAGGGCCGGCTGGCTTGCCGCGCTGATGCGCCTGTCGGGATGGCGGGGGTGGACGCCGAGGTGCGTGAGTGGCGCATCGCAACCGTTCAGCTGCTACGCCGTGAGTAATCGTGTGGCGCTCGACCGCCGATTCAGGTCAGCCCGTCTGAAGCGGGGTGTGTGTGGTGGGCGCTGGCTGGGGTGTGGGGGAGAAGCGCCTCCAGGATGTGCGGGACACCGGTGACCAGCTTCGCTTGCGGGTGGGCGCGCAGCAGTTCGTGGCTGCCGGCCGAGAGCGCTGAGGTCACCGGTCCGGGAACTACCATCGCTGCTCTGCCCAGGGCGAGCACCGATTGCATCATCTGCGCCGAGCCGCTGCGAACGGCCGCCTCGACTACGACCGTGCCGCGGGTGGCGGCGGCTATGAGCCAGTTACGGGCGAGGAAGCGGTGCCGGAGAGGTTCGGTACCGAACGGCCATTCGCTGATCAACAGGCCGTCGTCGGCGATGCGTGCGAACATGGCGGCGTTGCCGGCCGGGTACGGCCGGTCGACGCCGCAGGGCAGTACCGCAACGGTGCGCCCGCCGGCGGCCATCGTCGCGTGGTGCGCCGCCGTTTCGATCCCGTACGCGCCGCCGGCGACGATAGTCCAGCCACGTGCGGCCATCTCGGAGGCGATGCCGGCCGCGACCGTGGTGCCGTAGTGGGTGGCCGCCCGCGCTCCTACGACGGCCACCGATCTGTCGAACGCCTCACGCAGTGGCCATGCACCGCGCACCCAGAGACACAACGGTGGCCGGACATGCACATGGGCCGGGCCGAGCGCGTCGGGTGCGAGGCCGGCGAGCGCGTTGAGGCGCACGGGCCATTCATCGTCGGCGGGCGTCACGATGCGGGTCCCGAGCTGCTGCGCGTGGTGCAGTGCCTCAACGGCGATGCGCTGCGCGTCACGGTCGGCTGCTGTGGCGCGGCGCGCGTTGGTCAGCACGATGTCCGGTACATCGCCGCGCACGACCAGGTCGAGCGTGGCGGGGGCACCGTGCTGCTCGACCAGCGACCAGACGGTGTGGTCTCCCGGCTCGGTCAGCCAGGTGAGCGCCACCCGTGCGGCCCGATCGCTATCACGGGCGGGTGCCGTGGCGGGCAAAGCGCCGGTGCGGTCGGCTGGGCCCGGATGCTGGTTATCGCTGAAGGTGCTCATACGACTCTCCTTGGGGAGTGAGCGGCGGGCTCGGAAGGGTGCGGTGTGGATCGCCGTGCCGCCAGGCCGGTCGCTGCACGCACGGCGTTGGCCGCCGCCCTGCGGAGTGAACGTGCTACCGGTTCCGGTGGCCGGCAGACTCAAGCGGTGACTCCTACCGCAGGCGTATCGGCGCGTCAGCCCACCGGTGGGGCGGCCATCGATCCGTCGATGCTCACGGTGGCGCCCACCCTTGCCGGGAAGCGGCCGGTGCTGGTCTCGCCGCCGGGCCGCGGCGGTATGGGCGCATCGGTCCGGGCTCTGCGGCCGATGAGTCGCAGAGGAGCACGCCGGGTGCCTGCGGGCCGGGATTCGTGTCTCTCGGACAGGACGTTGACGAAGTCCACGTCGGAGGCGAAGGCGACGTAGTCGCCGCGCAGGATGGTGCCGCCGAGCCGGTCGCAGCAGCCCACCACCACCGGATACCAGCCGGTCAAGACGGCGGTGACGATATGACCGCAGGACAGGGCCAGGTCGAACACGCACAGCCGGTGCACGTCCTCGTCCTCACCGTCCTCGACGTCGGCCGGGCCCAGAGTGGTCGGCGTCGGCGTGCAGGGACGGCAGATAGGCCCCAGGTCGGGTTGGTAGCCGGCGTCGCACTCCTCGCACACGATGCGCAGGCAGTGCCGGCATTCATCGGAGGCGGTGGTCTGCAGGCTCGTGCCGCAGAAACCGCACGGGCCGTTCAGGCAGCCGTCGGTGTGCAGACCCGGGCGGTGGCGGTGGCACGGGTGATCACGCATCGCTGGCTCGGCGCAGGTGCTGGCTGATGGTCACGGCCGTCAGCAGACATCCTGGGGCGACGTGCGGGGTGCCGATGCGTAGCCAGCCGAATGGTTCGCACGCCAGCCACGTCGTGCGGCCTTCGACGGTGACCGAGAGAACGTCACCGACGGACAGCGATCGCAGACGCCGCTGCCGGTACAGACAGGCGAGCGGGAACGCTGCCCCGGCGCCGGGCGTCGTGTGGTCGCGCTCCAAGGCATCGAGATCGATATTGAAGGTGCGGAACGTCCACCCGGCGACCTGTTCGGCAGAGGTGCCGTCCGGCAGGTCACAGGCGAACGTGAAGACGAGCGTGAGCGGATTGTCGGGTTGACGCGGCATGAACGGCGTCTTCGCGTGGTGCACAGCGACCTGGTACAGGGTCATGGAAGCTCCTTGAAGCGGATGGCGGCTGGCGGCCGCGAGAGGCTGGCGCGCGGCCTCGCGAGGCGAGAACGGATCGTCACGGCGCGACCGCGTGCTGGCCCGCCGGCACCGGGCCGGCCCGGACAGCCGGGCGGCAAGGCATTAGGGACGAGAAAATCTCTGGCCGCAGGCCAAGATGTTCTGTCCCGCCTTGCGCCCGGCCCAGGCCGGGCCACCGTGCCTGGCCAGCATCGGGCGCTGGAGAAGGCCGCCCGAGGACGGGATCGCGCTCACCTGCGTCGATGGCGTGAGCGTGACGCGGCGCAGCCCGCTACAGGATTGCCGCTGCGGCCGGCGTGGAGCGACCGGTTGAGGCGCTCCACCCGTAGGCCTTGCAGGGCTCGCCTGAGCCATGCAAAGGCAGGTGAGGGCCGAGACGTGTGCGGATACGGGCCAGCAGCACGAGGCCGGTACTGGACCGGCTGGCGGACGACGGCCCGAGTCAGTGACCGCGCGGCGCTGCGCGGTGGCCCGTCCGGTGCTGAACTCTGGAGTAGCGGATCACGGCTGCGCCCCACCGTTGCGCGCCCGGGTCAGGTATTGCCAGCCGCGGTGGCTCCACACCTGCCAGGCGATGCCGCCGCCACGACGCACGGGATAGGTGCTGACGCGGTCACGCAGTGCGGCGCGGAAGCCGAGGTCGCGGGGAACACCGAACACCGCGACGACCTCGACGATGTCACCGGCGTCGTCGAGCAGGCGCACGAGGACACCGTCGCGGCCGCGCGCGGCCGCGATCGCGACGGTCAGGTAGTTCTCGGTGACCAGGGCGGCGATGACAGCGGTTTCGGTGACGGGTCTGCCGTGGCGGCGACAAGCCCGCACGAACTCGTGTAGCCCATCACGGTCCAGCGCGGTGGTGTGGAGCGACACGTTCGTCGCACCACCGTTCCCTAGGTTCTTGACACTTCCTACGATGGCACCGTCGAGCACGAGGTCGGCGGTGAAGGCCATCCCCGATGCCGTGGTGGCCCGGCTCAGGACGGTTGCGGTGAGCCGGTCATGGGGCATCCGCATACCGGAGGTGTGGACGAGTTCGACATAGAGTTGGTGCTGACCGGCGGCCGGAAGCTCACCGACGATGCGATCACAGTCGGTCGGAGCGACCGCGGTCCAGCACCACGACCAGCCCATCACGACGTACCGGCCCTCCGGGTCAGGGCTGCAACGCTCGATGGCGGGCTCGTCGTAGGCGGCACTGCTGTCGACGACAAGGTCCTCACCGTCGAACCACATCGGCGGGCATGCCTCATCGACGGCGTGCCTCAGGTCGTCACCGGTACGCCCGAGAGCGGCGAAGTGAGCCCGCTCGCGGTCGCGCATCCGGGATTGGTCGGCGACGATCGCTTCGGCGACCTGCCGGGTGCAGGAGAACACGGCCCATCCGTTCCACGTGTCGATGAACACGCCAGCGAACCCGACCGGGATCCTCGGGCGGCCGTCTCCGTTGTCGGTCCACGCCCAGTCGCCAGCGAAGACGCCTGCGCCTCCGATACGCAGCCGTTCGGGGTCGAGGTGCGCGAGGTCGCCGACCGCCGCGGCGGCCTGTTGCGGGCCGGCGGCGTGCGCGCCGTCTGGAGCGCTCTGCCGGTGTGGGCTGGTGGCGCGCGCGGCCGGATCACCGGTGCCGGCAGATCCAAGATCGCGCTGCTGCGGTGCGACGTGCGAAGCCATGCTGGTCACTCCTTGACTGGGTACGGGGAGACAACGCCGTCGGCACGCCCAGAGGCGATACGAGGCGTGACGTGCGTGCGAGCAGGTACAACAGGTGTGGAGGCGCGCCTGCGAGAGGGGCGGCGCAGGGCGGCGGTAATCGCTGTGCCAGATCACCAAGCGCCTCGGGTGACCGCGGGCGAGAAGGTGCGGCGGCCGAGCCGGCGCTCCGCGCTCGCGGAGGCCGGCGATCTGCTGAAGCGTCACGCGCGGGAGCGACCGGTGTGTTGCGCCTGCGCCGGTCCGCGCGTGACCGAGGACTACACGGGTGACTATCGGTGATCGGGCGCGGACGCCGGCAGCAGTGAGACTGCAGGCGGCTCGACGACAGCCCGGCCGGATGAGGCCCACCACGCCTCGTCCCGGCCGGCGCCCCTCCGCGGCAGCATCCGCGCGGGGCGGCGTCGACGGTGCGAGTCAGGCCGGCGCGGGACTAGACGTACGGGTGGCGATCCGGTATCCGCGCGGCACCGTGCGGCGGAACCGCAGGCCGTGGCGTGCGTTCCCCATCCTGCTGCGGTGGTCACGGGCATGCCGGCGTAGCGACGGCAGACGGGGATAGGTCATACCTGCTCGGTAGATGACCGGCCGGCCACGTCGTTTCGCATGGTAGAGCGCGATGTCGGCCTGCGAGAGGGCGCGGGTGATCGGCGTGGTGGCCGGAACGGCGGCGATCCCGACGCTGACGCGCACGGTCGCCGGGCGGCTGCCGGACACCGTGAGCGGTGCGGCGAGGGCGGCGACGATGACGGTGATGTCGAGGTGCTGAGGGATGAGGATGGCGAACTCGTCCCCGCCCAGCCGGCCGGCGATGCCGCCGGTCGTGTGCAGCAGGTCCCGGATCCGTGTGCCCAGAGCGGCGAGAACGAGGTCGCCGGTGGGATGGCCGTACTGGTCGTTGATAGCCTTGAACGCGTCGACGTCGATGATCATCAGTCGGCGGTCGATGCCTGATTCGGCACGGTACGCGTCCTCGATACCGCCGCGATTGAGTAGGCCGGTGAGCCGGTCGTGGTCGGCGCGGTGTGCGGTGACGGCCACCTGCCGGCGTAGCCGTCTGAGGGTGCGGCGGCTGGCTATCTGGTGGCACGCGGCGCCGAGGGCGGCCGCGACGAGTAGCGGGATCAGGCGGTTGACGTGCGTCATGGCGTTACTCCACGGCTGATGCAGGTCAGGCCCGCACCGTCACGGTGCGGGCCTGACCTGCGACGGTCAAAGAGGGGATGACGTCACCGGCCGTGCGGCAGGCCGGGGGCCGGCCGGCGGCGGAGTTCAGGCCGTGGCGGCGAACCGCAGCGCCTGCCACGCGGTGCTTTCGAGTTTGTAGGCGGTGTCGGCGTCGGCGATGGTCTGCGCGACAGATGTGACCGCCTGCATGACGCCACCGGCGGAGGCATCGCCGCCGCGGATGAAGTGCGCGAGGATGTCCTGCTGCTGTTCCTTGGTGTACTGCAGCTTCTGGCCGACGAGTCTGATGGTGGCGTCCGGCGTGGCGATCGCTACGCCGGCGGTGATCTCCATCTCGCGCACGGCCCTGGCCAGGAAGTCCACGTTGAGGAACTCGCGGACGGCGTCAGTCGTCTGCGACCTGATGAGGTCCAGAACACGCCGCACGGTCTCCGGGGACGGTTCCAGAACACCGTCCTCGTCGATGATCTGCGGCCCGACGTGCTGGCGCGCCAGCACCGCGTGGTCGATGGTCATGCCATTGCGGCAGACCTCCATGCGCACCCACGGCGCCAGACCGTACCGGCCGTATCCGGTTTCGGAATTGGTGAGCAGGAACCCGCCGGAGATGATCGGCAGGTCGCTGCCGCGTCGCCCGTCGAACGGCGAACGGTAGTTCTTCAGCAGCTGTGGTGCGGCGACCTGTACGTCGGGGGAGACTACGCGCAGGTACAGCCGCCGGTCGCTGAGGTCGCAGTTCGCCACCGTGGTGTTCACGCCGGAATTGCGAATGCCGTCGAGCGCTGCCAGCATGACGTCGTAGTTGTCGATACGGGCGTAACGGTCGGACAGAAACGCTCGTGCGACGCCCACACCGGCATCGCCGCGCAGGCACCGTACGAGGAACCGGCGGCGGTCGCGCTCGAGCCAGCTGTTGACGTTGTCGTCGAGCAGCGGAACGTTCTCCCGCGCCATGCGGCGCATGTAGCGCAGGTCGATGTCGAGTTTGGTGGCGATGCCGGACATGGCGATGTCGTTCATGGCGTACGTGCCGGTCGTCAGGGTGACGCCGTCAGCGCTGAGATCCGGCTCGGTGTTCAGCATGAGGCTGCCGTCGATGCAGCGGATGGCGCCGGCGCCGGCGATCACGTCCACAGCGCGGGTGCGCTGATCCTTGAGCAGTGTGACGAGGGAGCCCAAGCCGATGTTGCGCTGCGGCGCGACGGCGATGGTGGGATGCGACATACAGGTCCTCCGGCGAGTGATTCGACCAGCGGCCGGCCGGGGCAGTGGATGAGAAACTGCCGCAGGTGGTGGCCGCGTGCTGACCGGGGGCGACGCGCGGGCCCGGGAAGGACGGACGCAAGGCAGCAAGGACGAGAAGATCTTGGCCGGAGGCCACAGATGTTCTCGGCCGGCCTTGCGCACGGACCCCGGGTCGGCCAGCGTGATCCCGGCAGCACCGGCGCGCCGCCGCGGCCTGTTCGTTCGTGCCCCCGGGCGGTAGCCGATGAGGATCTACTGCAGGTATCAAGACGACGTGCCACCAGGCATCAGGCCCGACCTGGACCCGGATGTGCTGCCGGGTTGGACACTTGACCGGCAATCCGCGGCCTGACTCGAACAGGAGCCGCTGCGCGCCGTGTCTGCGCGCCAGAGGGTGCGTCCGGCACGTCTCGCTGATGAGCGGGCCGCGCTCCACACCGCGCGGTGCGCCGAATCCACCCATCTGGTCGAACGCATGTTTGAATGAGTTGGCGTGGCGGTATGGGTCACGACAGCGCTCCCGAGCCGCTCCGGCTCGACCTCTCGGACGAGACGAGGGCCTGGCTGGAGAGCCGCGCGCAGGTGCTTTTCCACGGCCAGATCGGGCCGACCATCGCGTACTTCCTGGAGTGGGCCCATCGGGAGGAGTCACTGATCGGCGCCCGCGCCAAGGAGATACGGGAGCGGATGTAT
Source organism: Catenuloplanes nepalensis (assembly GCF_030811575.1). GTDB lineage: Bacteria > Actinomycetota > Actinomycetes > Mycobacteriales > Micromonosporaceae > Catenuloplanes > Catenuloplanes nepalensis. Next base: position 1,325,385 of record NZ_JAUSRA010000001.1, read on the forward strand.
GGCAGTGATTGGGTGAAGCTTCGCCCGCCACCGGACGCCGGGGGACGGTAGTGGCGTGGATAGAGTCTGGCTGGAGGCGGTGCGTCACGGATCTCCCGCAAGAGTTCAGCGCCGCCTCCGGCCAGCACACAGGCGACCCCGCCCGGGCGGCCGATGGTTACGATCGCCGGCGGCGAACGGTGGGATGGGGTTCCGCGGGCCCGCGTGATCGCCGGGCTGGTCGGTGATCTTCGTTGGCGCGTTCCGTCGTGCTGTCAATGCGAAACGCACGCCTCACGTCAGTGAGGGTGTTTGTCCCTGCGCACGCGGGGGTGCGGCAGACGATGTCGCGTTCCTGCTCACCACACCGGATGCGGCCGGCCGGCACGGTTGAGCAGGCGCTGTATGCCATCCGGGGTGGAGCCACCTGCTGCTACGGCGATTGTCCACCCGTTCTTGTTGGCTTCTGACTCGGTCGAAGGATCTTGTATTCACCGACTGCGGCGCGTGCAGGGGGCGTCCGGATCGGCGACATCCGCCGGCCGCAGGTACTAGGACAGCCGCCGCGTCCCCGGGCCGGCGCGCAGCGTTGCCGGCATGAGTGTGAACTGGGCGGCTGACACCGACGCTGCGCGCAGGTGACTGACCAACTGCAAGCCCGGTTTACCCCGGCGACAGTGGTCCTGTGCCGACCTGCCGCACTATGACCTGGTTGTCGGCCAAATTCGCCTGGGCGCGGGATGAGCCACCGAAGCCGTCGGATACGGCGGGCCGCGCCGGACGGATGCCCGGCGCGGCCCGGAGACCGGTGTCGGCCGTGCCGGCCGACACCGGGCGTCAGCACGCCCGGTTGATGATTCGTGTGCCCGTCAGGCCGTCACTCCGGACGAAGCCGCTGACGCCGGTGGTGTTGTTCCTGACGTAGTCCCAGGCCCACCCGTCGTCACCCACGGCACCGCACCGAAACGTCACGCTTTCGCCCGCGTAGCCCAGACCCAGCACGGTGCAGGTCGTCGACGGGCCGCTGCGCAGGCGGATACCCGCGCCCGAGAAACCGACGCTGTACGGATCGGAGGCGCTGGGCTGCCAGCCGCAGCGCGGTGCCATCGCCAGGGCGGTGCCGTTCGTGTTGCCGCTCGCGCCCAGGGCTGTCGCGGTCTGCGAGGCGGGCTGCGCGGCCGCCGGGCTGGCGGCCACGACCGGCCCGGCAAGCAGTGGTAGACCGACGGTCACGGCGAGCGCCGCCCGGCGCGCAATTGCGGTGAGCTTCATCTGCTACTCCCTGTCTCGTGATCGTCCCCGGCCATTCGGCAATGCCCGTAACAGCGAGAACGACGATCGTCGCCATCGGTATGTAGCTATTGATGGCCGGCGACCTCAGGTTAGAACCGTGGTTACCCACAGTCATGACACCTGTTCAAGGAACATCGAGCCGCACAACACGATGCAGCCAAGCCGATTGCCACCGCACCCCTGCGCTTACTCGAGCAAGCCCTCGCACACCTGGCGTGGCTTCCGCCCGGGACGGTCCTCGACGGGAAACTCGTCACCTGGAGCTCCGGTGACCGCCCGAATAATCCGGACGGCGTTCTCGCGGCTCAGGTCACCGCCGAACGTCGCGAAGACCTGAGCCCTGTTGATGAACGCCTGAAGTTCCTCGCAGGTGTCGGGCCGGGCGGGTTCGCGGCGGCGCTCCTCGGCGCCGGCGAGCATCGCCCGGACCTCGGCGGGTCGAAGCTGTCCTCGCGGGGCTGGAGTGCCCGCTCGGCGAGGTGGGCGAGCCAGGCGGACGCCTTGCCGCCGGACGCCCGTTCGATGCGCGCGGCGAGGTTGTCTGGGACCTCGATGCTCAGGGTCCCCATGAGGCCAGAAAGATCAGCGGGAACTGGACCGGTGAGATGTGGGCGTTCGACCCCCGCTCCGAGACCGCCGTCCGTGAGCTGTGCACGAGCGTCTACGGCACCGACGGGTCCGACAACGACCAGCCCCGCGTCACGGCCCTATGGACGACACGGGCCAGATGTGCAATCACCGCATAATCGTCACGACTATGGGTCCGTGCGGGCAATCGCCATGCAGCTGACTGCTGCGATGGTCGAGTTAACAATTCGTCGAGACCCATGGCGGCTAGTGCATCTCGCTTTGTCCCGCGCCAAACTGCCCCGACCTGAGCGGGCGCATCCCGCGCTCGTAGACGTGGCTCCGCCGGCCGGCCACCGCGACCTGCCACCGCGACAGGACTCGCCGTTCCGCTAGCGCGGAGGAGGTGGAGTGCAGCGTCGGTGGGTAGATGCCCTGGCGCGTAAGACAGACGAAGCCCGGCGCGGCGACAAGAAGGTCATCGCGTTCAGCGACTGCCGGTGCCGGTGCCCCGACATCGCCACCCTGGAGGGCGTGGAGCAGATCACGCTCTCCGGCGACAAGCTGCGGTCCCGGCTCTGGAACTGGGACTACACCCACGTCACCTTCGACAACCCGCAGGACCCCCGCGCGGGCGGCAGTACCGTCCACCTCGGTGTCGCTGATACGACCAGGAGTTCTTCACCGAGCGCGGCGGATTCGGCTTCAGGCGTATGCACCGCAAGGTCCCTGGTGACCGACGCCGGTCTGCGCCCGTTGTGGAGCCGGCACTACAAGAGCGCGAAGTCGGCGTTCGGCCCCACCACCACGAAGAAACTTGCGAGCCTGCTGGAACTGCACCCCGCCCCTGGCGGCGAGATCCGGGTACTGACCGAGGCGCGGCGACTGAACCACCGCGAGGGCGTGTGCCGCTGGTGCCAGGCCAGGATCTCTCCCGGTCTCGGCCACCTGGTCGGGCACGGTGACGCCATCACAGTCGAGCGCTTCGGGCAGTGCCCGACCCGGGCCGCGCAGAACGGGGCCCGGTGCGTGTTGTGCGGGATCACCGTCACCGCCAGCCGGCCCGGTGCGCCGGCGTCGGAGGTCCTGGTCCGCGAGGGCACCGGCCGCTGGGTGACCCGCCACCTCGCATCGGTGCGGTGCACCTCCACCCCGCCGGAGAGCCACGAGGACTACCTCGCCCGCCGCGCCGCCGCACGCGCGGCCGAGGACGCCGCGCGGGCCGCAGGCCGGCGCAAGCAGGCCGAAGCCGACGAGCGCCGCGCCCGGCGGGCCGCCCAGCGCCGCGTCGACGCCCACGCCGCGCAAGCGGCGGAGGCCGCCCGGGTCGCGGGACTTCACGAGACCGGCCGGACCACGGTCAACCTCCACGACAAGGGCCTCGGCGGCAGCCTGCGCGCGGCCATGGACGAGATCACCGTCGCCCTGTCCGACGGCACCACCACGACCCGGTGGTCGGTGCGCACCTACCATCGCACCGCCACCGGATGGACCGGCGAGGACTATGACCCGGACGAGGGCCACGACGCCGAGTACACCACCAAGGCCGACGCCCAGTACGCCTACCGGGCGCTGAAGTTCCAGCCGGACCGGCCGGCACGCGTCACCTCCGGAGGCCGCGCAGGCGACCAGTGCGGCCGCGGCGGCGCGCGGATTGCCCGCAACGACTCCTCCGGAATCGCCGGCATCGTGTGCGCCGGGTGCGATCGGTGCGCTGATGTCGAGCTGTCGTTCGCCTGACCCGCGCCGGACGAGCCGCTCACCGGCGCCCACCGATAGAAGGACGCGTGACCGCGGCACCCGAGACCCGCACCGAACCGCCCCGTCACCGTCCCGCTCCGCCCGCACCACCTCATCCCGGCGGTGTCCACGCGCTCTGGACGCCATCGACATTCCACCTCTGGCGGGCAGCCCGCCCGCGCAGGGACCGCACCGCACCGCACCGAGGAGAACTGACGTGCCCTGGAACCACATGCAAATCTCGATCAAGGCCGACGACCTGCTGATCCTGCCTCAGATCGGACCGGGCGAGATGACCCGCGAGCAGGCCCACACCGAAGTTCAGAACCTGCTCGACCGGATTCCCCAACTGGCGACGACCGCAGCGACCTGGCGCAGAGGCGCGAAAGACGACACCGTCTTCTCCGGGCCTCTGGTGTGGTGCATCTACGAACACCCTGCCGGGGAAGATCCGCGCCTGGCGGCACAGGTCTGGCTTGACGACTACGCCGCGACGATGCGTACGGCCGGACTGGACGTCCAGATCGCCAAGCTTCCCCCCCCGACTGATCTTTAAGCCAAAACTCCGCGGACCGGCCGGCGCCGGGATGACACATATCGTGCCGCTGGGCGTGGACGGTTGGGCTCGGTGTGAAGTCAGCGGCGCCGGCGCAGCCGTTGCGACACGGTTTGATTCGGCACCCCGGTCGCCCGGCTGATCTCCGACTGACGCACGCTGTCGTCGACCAGCCGCTGCGCGATCCGCGACCACGTCTCGATGTCGGCGGACGCCGCGTCGAGTGCACGGCGTTCATGGGCGGTGAGTAGCCGGCCCCGCCGGGCCCGCGCACCGGTTTGTGCGCGGATCGCGGCGCGCTGAGGACGGTACTGCCCCTCGCTACCGACCGCTGCGCGCGCCGCGTGAGGATCGCGATGCGTTTCCAGCGCCCGGCGTCCGGCGCTGCCGGGCTGAGACTGCGGCATCGCGGCGAACCGCTGCTGGCTGGCGGGCGAGGCCAGCGACTGGCCGGTCGACAACCCGTGCCGGGCCCGGTAGTCAGCGGCGGACAGACCGTGGACATACCAGGCATGGGTACCGAACGCGCGTTTCCAGAGGCCGCATTCGTGGCAGAGCAGCTGCTGGCCGTCGTCACTGACCGTCAGCTGCGCCCACTGCCCGTGCCCATCCGGATCACCCGGCGACAGGCCCTCAGATGCGAAGGGCTGTGCAGGACGGTCGGGATGCGGGTGCACCAGTCGGGTCGCCCCGCCGCGCCCGGGCAGGGGCACACCCCAGTCGGTGAGCCGGTTCGCCAGTGTCGACCGTGCCACTCCGTACTGGGCGGCGAGGCTGTTCACGCTCGTTCCCGCCTGATACGCGGCGATGATCTCCTGCTGCGGCAGCGGGCGTGGTGCCGGCCCGCGGAGGGCCACCGCGGTCTGCGGTGAGCCGGTGCGGGACCTGCTGTGAGGCGTGCCGGTGCCGGTCATAGCGCGTGCTCCTGCGAGATCAGTCGAGGTGGAGACAACGTACCTGTCGGTATGGACGGTCCGAAGCGATCGCCGGGAGCACGGCGCACGGGTATGTCGCCTCCCGGCCGCAGCCCCGGCGCGCTCCAGCGTGGCCTGCGCACACGGGGTCAACGTATCGTTGACCCCGTGACACGATCGGCGGAGGCCGCACCCACCAGCGGCAGGGTGCGTCTCCAACCCGATGGCCGGCACGGCGCCGTCATCGGTACAGTCGCCGGCACCGACGAAACAACTATCGAGGTGCTCCTCGACGACGGCACGACGACCACCGTCTCCGCCACCACACTGACCAGGCCGCCGCATCTTGCCGCCGATCCCGCCGGGTACACCGCCGCCATCGCAGCGAACGAACGACCAGCGACACGAGTGCACCCCGACGAGCGCGAAGCCCCGGCGCTGTCGGACTATCTCGACGCGCTCGCCGGGATACAGGCATACCGCCGGCAGGTGGACCAGGACGAACTACGGCTCATCGACGCGGCAAGAGCCGCCGGCGCGACCTGGCAGCAGATCGGACTCGCGCTCGGTTCCGATCACGGCGGCGCTAAACAACGCGGCCACCGCCGTCAGCAGGCCCTCGCCACCCGCAGCCAGCCGGCCTAACCGGGCATCCCGGCTCCCTTACACAAGCCGCCATCCGGCCGCTCGCGCGACAGCATTCCCACGCGGGCTGCGGCCAGACACTCTCGGACGTAGTCCATAAGTTCGCACCGGCGTGGTTCCATCCGCCCGGGCGCCGCGCCCACCAGATCACCGAGGACGAACACGCCGCAGGGGGTAGCAGGGACGACGGCCCCTGACCAAGCCGGTCACGCGGAGCGGAAGGTCGTGCGTCACCTGGTGCGGAGTCGGTCCTGTCTCGTAGGGTCGCCCCATGATCAAACCGGGGGATGAGATCGAGGGCGCCACCGCCGACCTCGCAGTGGCCGCACTCGCCGCGCTGCTGGCCGATGCGCACGAGCGCGCCAAAGAGCTGGACGTCACCAAGGTCAAGTACCGCGCGGCGCACATCGAGGGAGCACCGGTACGCGATCCGGCCGCTGACGCCGGCGGATGGTTCGCCTGGCGGATACTGATGTCCGACGGCCGCGAAGTCCCGGTGTTGATCCCCGGCGTCGACCTGAACAAGATCCGCGGGAACCTGTCGGCCGCAGCACCACGTATCGGGATCGGCACGGCGCTGTGGTGGTGGACGGACGCCGTCGCATCGCTGGCCGACGAGGGCGCGGCACTACGACCTGAACTTGTATCGCCGAAGGCCGGACCGATGAAGCCGTCACCGCCGAAATGACCGGCACATCGCTCTGGCCCTTCGCCCGTGAGCGCCGCTGTGGTGCCATCACGGCCGACGCGGTGTCGGCCGTGGCGATCACTGCCTCGGCCATCGCCATCAGCTTTCCATGCGCGTCAAGGAAGCCCTTAAAAGACTTCCCGCTGGAGTGCTAGGCGGTGGGGTTAGGTGGACGCCGGAAGACTGCTCGCGATTGAGCCATTCCGCGCAACGACTCTGTGACGCTTAGTGACCGATCTGTGGAGTCCGCACGCGACACGCCGAAGTCGTTGCGCTGCAACGAGAAGACGCAGGATCCCGGTATGAAGGTGGCCTCTCACAGCAACACTTTCAAAGGATCCTGCGTCGACGATGAGTGTGTCATACACGGCGGTCCTGCCGCTGCGCGAAGAGACCGTGACGTTCCTGGCCGGCCTGCTGGACGCCGAACGTGCCCGCCGGGGCACCCGGACCGGGACCAGGTCGTTGACCTGCCGTGAACAGGCGATCCTGGTGTTGCGCTGGTTCTGCGACAGCACCCGGATGAGTCAGCTGGCCCGGGACAACGCGATCAGCACGTCGACCGGCTACGACTACCTCCACGAGGGTATCGACGTGCTCGCCGCCCGCTCCCCGAGCCTGCACGGTGCGCTGCTGGCGGCGAAAGCCGCTGGTCATGACTACGTCACCATCGACGGCACCCTGATTGAGACCGACCGCTGCAGCACCCCAGGACCGACTGAAGGCGTCGATCTGTGGTGGTCGGGAAAGCACCACACCCACGGCGGGAACATCCAGGTCATCGGCGTGCCTGACGGCTGGCCGATCTGGACCTCCGACGTGCGTCCCGGCCGGGAACACGACACCACCGCCGCTCGCACCGACCCCGAACTCCTGCCCGCCCTCACCGACGCCGCCGACGACCTACGCGCCCTCGGCGACCTCGGCTACGAAGGCCTGGCCGACACGGTCACAGTCGCGTACAAGAAACCCAAGAACGGCGGACTGCTACTGGTCCAACAGCAGTTCAACAAGGCCCACAACAGCCTCCGCGCCGTCGGCGAACGCGCCAACGCCCTGCTCAAGATGATATTCCGAGCCCTCCGCAACATCGGCCTCAACCCATGGCGGATCGGAAAGATCGTCGCTGCGGCTCTGGTCATTCTGCACACCGAGCACGGACGCACAACGTAGCCACCGCCAGTAGTCAACTCGTTGCGCGGACAAGCTCATTGCCTGGCCACGCGAGTCAAGACTGGGGTCTGATCGTACCAGCGACGCGGCCTTCCCGACCAAAAAATTCTTTCTGGCAGTTCGTGCCGCAATTTTACCCATCGAAGTCCCGCAGAATCGGTGAATTCCACTACTATCTGGAACTGTTCGTGTACCGATTTCGCTAGATCAAGCCTCTTGTCTCCATGTAAATTGACTTTCGTCTTTTCTGTAAACGAATTTCCGCCAGGCAAAATCTCGCGATGTATCGCATCCGTCGCGCCCAGTTCGGTTACGATGGAAACCGTAACCATTGCCAGGGGTTCGGTACACTGACCTAAACTTTGGCCGTTTTGGTGGTTGTGGGTAGTTCTGGCGGGTTAATGGTTATCTCGTACGTGACGTTGCGGGTACGTTCTGTTTCACGTTGAGCGGGTGTTCGTGGTCCGCTGCGTTGTCGGTGGTGGCGTGTGAGGGGCTGGCTGGCGATAGCGGCGACCAGTGCGGTGGCCGGGTGGGGATCGTGGTGTCCGCAGTTGACGCAGGGGCCGCGGTCGGCGGCGAGCAGGTTGCGGGTCAGGGCGAGTACGGCGGTGAAGCTGATCGCGTCTGGGTCGATGTTCAGATCGGTTGCGGTGGTAACGGCGAGGCGTACGAGGGCGTTGTAGACCGTGAGCAGGGCCCAGAGTTCCTGGTAGGCCAGTTCTGGGGCCTGCCCGCGCAGGCGGGTGCCGGGCTCGCGGAGCGTGACCTTCAATCGTGCGTAGGTCAGTTCGATCTGCCAGCGTTCGGCATACAGTGCGGCGATCTGATCGGCGGGGTAGCGGTGGTGGTCGAGCAGGGTGGTCAACACCCGATACCGGCTGGTCTTGATCGGTCGGCCGCTGCGGTCGCGGCTGGTCACGGTGAACTCGACCAGCCGGGTGAGTACTGGTTGCAGCCGGGGCAGGCTCTTGTCGCCGCAGGTTTTGCGGCGCCGGGCGAGCATCTGGTCGGACTCGTGCAGCATCACCCGGGCGGAGGCGTCGGGCAGTGTCTTGTCCAGGCGGGCGGGCAGGCTCCGGGCGCCGTTCTTGACCCGCCACACCAGGTGCGCTCCGGTCGTGGACGCGCGGACCCAGCGGTCCATCGAGAAGAACCCGCGATCGGCCAGGTTGATCGTGCCCGGCCGCAGCTCGCTGATCAGCGAGTCGGCCAGGACCTGTTCGCTGACACCGGACGAGCCGATCCGGGCCGCTTGGATCCATCGGTTGCCGCAGGTCACCAGAGCGACCATCCGGGCCTGCGGGAACCGGCCTCCGGCCGGGGTGGTGAACCGCTCGCGCATCGCGGCCGTGTCGGCCAGGTCGAACACGGTGCCGTCGATCGCGGTCGCCAGCAGACCGAACGCGTACGACTCGGTTCCCGCCGGCGGCATATCGGCTGCGGCGGCGGCGAACAGTCGTTGCCACACCGCGGCCGGCACCCGGGCGCGAGCCTTGGACACCGCCGGCCCGCTCGGGGTGCCCTCTACCCGGACCCGCGGGATCGGTGCGGTAACCCGGGCGGTCACCACATCGACGCTTTCCCGGCGGAACAGGCACAATCCGAGCACGATCATCGCGGTGACCGCGCCGGTCAGCACCCGCCGGCGGCCATCGACATGCCCGGCCTCGGCCTGTGCCCGCTCGATCAGTTCCGGCTCCGCCAGGACCGGCCACAACCGGCCGGTCACCCGCTCGTCCAGCACGCCGAACCCGGCCGGGCCGGCGATCACCGCCGACCGCAACGCCTCCCGCTGATCAGCGGGCTGTCGCACCACGCCGGCGGACACCATGGCAGAATCGGCCACCGAAGCTCCTGGTTGGAACATGTTGATCTAGTCAATCCCATGTCCTATCAGGAGCTTCTTCATATCTCGCACCCGGCCCACCAGCGGCCGAAAAAGGACTATTGACCACCAAACGGTCTTGAGTTTAGGTCAGTGGGGTTCGGTACTGTGGTTAGTCACCGACCAATGCAATAGGCACATCGAAGGCTTGTCGCCATTTGGGCGATTTAGCGGTGCGACTCCCTCCAATAGGCCCACCATTAGTCGCGCCTGTGCGGCGTAACTGGATAGGTAGTCCGGGCGGCAGCGAGGTCCGATGTAGAGGCTGGTAGGTTCATGGGTCGTGTCTGACCTGCCGTCGCCGTCGTATGACGATCTCCTTGCGGAGAACGTGGTGTTGCGGGCGATGGTGGCGGACGTGACGGCTCGGCTGGAGCAGGCGATGGGCCGGATCGCGGAGCTTGAGGCTCGGTTGAAGCAGTCGTCGTCGAACTCGTCGAAGCCTCCCTCGTCGGACGGGTTGGCGAAGCCGTCGCCGAAGTCGTTGCGGCCGCGGTCGGGTCAGGGTCCGGGACGGCCGAAAGGCCAAGACGGGGTCACTTTGCAACGCTTCGCGGATGCGGATGTGGTCCGGCACGTGCCCGCGGTGTGCGGCGGGTGCGGGGATAGCCTGGCCGGCGCGGACGAGGTCGATATGTTCTGGCGGCAGGTGGTCGATGTGCCACCGGTGACACCGCAGGTGACCGAGCATCAGATGATCACCGTCAAATGCCGGTGTGGGCACCACACCACCGCGCCCGCACCACCGGAAGCGACGGCACCGATGGTGTACGGGCCTCGGCTGGCCGGGATCGGGGTGTATCTGCTGCACGGGCAGTTCCTGTCGGTGTCGCGGACCGCCGCCGCGCTCAAGGACCTGTTCGGGGCGCCGGTCGCCGCCGGCACGGTGGCCGGCTGGGTGAAACGCACCGCGCTGGGCATCATCGACACGGTGTTACCGGTGATCGCTGGGCGGATCATCAACGCACCGGTCGCGAATTTCGACGAGACCGGGATGCGGGTCGCCGGCCGCCTGGCGTGGCTGCACTCGGCGTCCACTCCCACGGATGTGCTCCTCGCGGTGCACACCACACGCGGCACGAAAGCGATGGACGCGATCGGGGTGCTGCCGACGTTCACCGGGGTCGCGGTGCACGACGCGTGGGCGCCGTACGACACCTACACGCACATGAGCCACGCCCTGTGCAACGCGCACGCGTTGCGTGAGCTGATCTACGTCACCGACACCGCTACCGGTCCGGTCGCCGAGCACGCCGAGCAGGCGGCCACCGCGCTGCGCCGGCTGAACCGGCTCACCGCCGACGCCACCGAGCGGATCCCCGACCCGGAGAAGCTCGCCTTCTACCAGCACGTCCTGCACAGCGCAGTCGTCCTCGGCGTCGCGGCCACCGCCACGCGGGCCAGCAAACTCGAACGCAAATACCACGCCCTGTTCGTCCGGCTCCGCAACCGCCGCGACGACTACCTGCGCTTCGTCACCGACCCCGCCGTCCCGTTTGACAACAACCGGGCGGAGCAGACGATCCGTATGCCGAAACTACGTGTCAAGGTCTCCGGCAGCATGCGCACCACGACCGGCGCCGAACACTTCGCCGCGATCCGCAGCTACACCGCCACCGCCGCCCGGCAAGGCATCGACACCCTCGACGCCCTCATCCAGGCCACCACCGGCAACCCCTGGATCCCCACCCCGGCCTGACCGGCAACCACCACCGGCCCGTCACGTGGCCCGGGGCCGCCGCGTGCCCAAATCAGCCACCTATCCAGTCACTGTGCGGCCTCGCGATCAGCCGCATCTTCTTTCCTACTTCTAATCTCATGCAACAATAGCCAGCCCGTGAATATAACGGCCGTGAACGAGAAAAGGGCACTTGCAATACTTCCCCAAGCTTGCATCCAGTCGGTGATCTTTGGCGCTTCCTCGGCTAGCACAGTGGACCATCGTAGATGGTATTGGCAACATGGAGTCTGATGGCTGCCAGGTGTCGCTATCCAGCGGGAATGCCATGTCGGCCTCGATCCGTCAGAGGGTTTTGATCCTCGGTCGTCCGTTCGGCTTGACCGTTTTGTCCTTCGCTGGTGAGTGCGGGTTGGCCGCGTGGTGCCGCGGATGCGTCCGGTCTCCGTGCCCGGGAAGGGTCTTTCTGCTGGTAGGGCGGGGTGTTGTGGTTTAGGTGGCTGTTGGCAGGGTGTTCAGGCGTTGCCAGCAGAGGGTGAAAGCGTCGGCCCAGGGCCAGGTGTCGGGGATGGACAGTCGGCGCTGGCGGGCGTGGGTGGTGAGTTCCGCGGGCAGGTGCAGGAGCCGGTAGCGCAGTGTTTCGGGTTCGGCGTGGGCGAGGTCGGGTTGGTCGTGCCGGGTCCAGCAGCTCAGGTCGGCGGCGATGTTGCAGGTCAGGACCCAGCCTTGGTTGACGGTCCAGTCGTTGCTGGGCAGGTTGTTTAGGCCCATGGCTTTGTTCGTCCGGACGCGGTTTTCGACGCCGGCGTGGGAGCGGTGCAGGGCGTCGAGCCACTGGGGGTGGTGCGAGCCTGCCAGCCGGTGCAGGCGGGTGATGTTGGTCGCGACGATCTGGTAACGCCAGCCGGTGGCCTGTTCCAGGGCGGTGAGTTTCTTGGCGTGCCGGGCTGAGGGCCGCACCCGCCGCACGATCAGTCGTAGCCCGGCCGGTCAGCCGGCGAGCCGTTGGTTGAGGCCGGTCAGTTCGGCGGCCTGCGCAAGCGTGGTGACGGTGCCGTCCTGGTGCAGGGTGTCGGTCCACGCCGTTTCGGGTAGCGCGGCGATCGCGGTCTCATCGGCCTCGGTGATCGTCCAGCCGACGGTGAACTTCACGCTGCGCCACAACCGGTTCAGTTGTTCCAGGTGATCGAGGAGGTCGTGGGTCGCGCCGGCCCCGTCGACCCGGATGAGGATCTTGCGCCGGTAGCCGGCGGGGAGTTGCGCGATCGCGTCGGTGAGGACACGCAGGTGATCGGCGACCGTGTTCGAGCCGGCGTTACCCGGGCGCAGCAGCATCGCGAAGGGCTCACCGGTGTTCGCGCACCACCCGCCCAGGGGGTGGAACCCGAACCCTTTCTTGAACGTCGCGGCGGCGCCCCGCTTGGCCGAGTGTGCGGTGATCAAGGTGGCGTCGAGATCGATGACCACCCACCCGGACAGCAGTTTCCCGGCCACCATCAGCCACGGGAAGCCCTGCGGGCGGCGGGCGAGGAGGTCCCAGACCCGGGCCCGGACTGTCGCCCTCGCCTTTGCGATCCGCGTGAGCACTGGCGAACACCGGCCATGCGATCACCATGCACCGCGCCGCTCCGCAAGCATCTCGCGTCCTGCTTCACTGGACGGGGGCGCGCAGCGTGAGCGGCCTACCAGCCACCTCGTCGTGCGGCCGGTCCTGAACGCTGATGGGCAGGGCCGGCAGCATGGATGGGTATGCAGGACGTCGAGTGGTGGCTGGCGGCCCTTAGCTTCGCGTTTAACGTCGTTTTCGTCTTTTTGGGGTCTTGACCTGGGTTTTCTTGGCGGCTGGGTGGTGTTGCGCTGGTGTGGATCGGGAGCCTTTCGGGCGTCCTGGGCCGGGTCTGGTGGATTTCGGCGGGCTGGCGGGGGTGCCGAGGTGTGGCAGTAGGTGCCCGAAACCCTGGCGGACGCGGCCTGGTGTCAATGTGTGGGTGGGTTGTGGTGGCTGCCAGGGCAGCCGGTGATCGGCGACGAGTGTCCGGGCGAGCCGGAGCTGGTTGAGCGCGGTCAGGATCAGCCAGGTCCATCGGTCGGCCTGTTCAGGGGTGCGGAGTTTCGGGGTGGTCCAGCCCAGTGCTTGTTTGGCGAATCGGAAGGTGTGTTCGATGTCGAACCGGCGCAGGTAGGCCCGCCAGACCCGGTCGAGGTCCAGATCGGAGTCTGCGGGTCCGTGCCACCACAGCCAGACCGTTTTCGGTTCCCGGTCCCGGCGGCCGGGCAGCCGGGACACGCGCAGCCGGATCAGGGTCCCCTCGACGACCGTCATCGCGCCGTCCGGGTCGCGGTAGGTGTCCTGTTTCGGGTGCAGCCGGTGCCAGGCGGACACCTCGACCCGGCCGTAGACGTCGTCGTCGGTGTCGCCACGGGCGTCCGGTGACGGCCAGGTGCCGGGGTCGGCGCAGGACAGGCGGTGTCCGTGCCGTCGGGGCCGGCCGGGACGCCCGTCAGCGCGGGGGCCGCCCGGCCCGTAGTAGGTGCGGTCGTTACGGACCCGGACCACGATCTGCGTTCCGGTCCCGGCCAGCGCGACCGATAGCTGGACCGGGTCGTAGCCGGCGTCGAAGGCGAACAATGCCGGCATCGGCAGGATGCCAAGCCGCGGCAGGACCGCTTTCACCTGCCCGGCTGCGACCAGGTTCGGGTTGTCGGCGACCGTCAGCCGGCGGTGGTCCAGCGGTGCCGTCCACGAACCGGCCCGGCCGGACAGCCCGACCAGCCACGAATAGCACCAGCCCGCCACGATCGGTTGCCCCGCCGAATGCCGCGACGGGTGATAGTAGAAACCACGCCCCGGCGAGCACTCCGCATCACAGCGTGCCCAGACCGACCCGTCGATCGCGAAATCCGGCCGCCACGACCGCGGCCACGCCGACGCCAGCACGTCCCGCAGCAGATCTTCATCGATCCGGCCGGCGGACAACGCCGCGTATCCGGCACCATGACCACGCCGCGCGCCCGGCACCAGCGACAGATGCGCCACCCCGGCGACCGCAACCGGCTCACATATCCCATCGATAAGATCGAACAGCGCATCTGCCCGCCGATCGAAGCAGTCGTATACCTCGCCCCGGAACCGCCGAAGTTCACCCTGGTCAACCCACGCCGCTCGAACGACACTACAAGCAACGGCCACCTGGTCCTCCCTGAGAAGAATCGCCTTCTACCTCAGACTGATCAGGTGGCCGCCTTCCGGCAGTCCCTCAACCGAGCGACTGAACCCGGACCCGACGTTAAACGCGAAGCTTAGAGCGACCGGCACTAGGTCAAGATCCACATAGGTGGGACCCCGGTGTGGAGGGCAGGCACGGGTCCATCGATTATCGGAGTTCTTCACGCTTCGTAACCGATGGAGTCCCGTGCCTGTCCTGCCATCATCGTTGTTCGAGCCTGTCTGGGTCCAGTTCGCCGCGCTGCTCCCGCCTCGGCCCAGGGTGGCCGCGTCGCATCCGCTGGGATGTCATCGGCCCCACATCCCGGACCGGGTCGTGTTCGAGCACGTCATCGCCGCGCTGGTGCACGGTTCGGGCTACGAGGTGATCGCGACCGAGGCGTGTTCGGACCGGACGATCCGCCGCCGTCTGGCTGTCTGGGCCGAGGCGGGTATCGCTCAGCAGGTCCATGAGCTGGCGTTGGACGCCTACGACCTGATGATCGGCCTGGACCTGGCCGATGTCAGCGTCGACGGTGCGATCACGAAAGCCCCGTGCGGCGGCGAGAAAGCCGGCCGGTCACCGGTCGACCGCGGCAAGGGCGGGATGAAACGCTCGACCGGCGCCGACGCGACCGGGATCCCGCTCGGGATCGTCTCGACCAGCGCGAACCGGCACGACTCGCTTTTGCTACGCGATACGTTCTCCGCCTGCTCCACCCAGATCGGCCACCGGTGGCCCGACCGCGTCGCCGCGCACCTCGACGCCGCCTACGACAGCCGGCGCACCCGCGACCTGCTCGACGAACTCGGCTTCGACGCCGACATCGCCCGCAAAGGCGTCCCCGCACCCATCCAGGCAGGTAAACGCTGGGTCGTCGAACGCACCAACCTCCTGGATGAACGACTTCGGCAAGATCCGCCGCTGCACCGACCGCAAGGCCACCATCATCGACTTCTACCTCTACCTCGCCGCCGCGATCGTCACTGTCCGTCAACTCATCCAACGCGCCCGAACCCGCTACCGATGGCAGACCCGGCCCACCACCCGCAGACTCAAGTGAACCTATTGCCGGGCGCTCTTATTCGCTGTGGCGGGGGCGGTAGAAGCCAGTCGAGCTCGCGGAGTTCTCGCAGCGCCTGGGTTCAGACGGTTTGGCAGTCTGGGCAGGTCGGTGCCGTCGTCGAGCACCGCGAGGACTGAGGCTCCGATGGGCAGCGGCAGCTCGCACATCACCTGGTCAGGCCGTTCGGGATGTGGCCGGTGCCAGACGGCCTCGCCGTTGAGCTGGAGCCAGCCGGTCGGCGTTCGCCAGGTTCCGGCTGCGTCGGCCGAACCGCAGTCCGTAGCGCCAGCAACGAGCGGATCGGCCGGGTAGCGACGGCGCATTGCTGCGCCGCCGCCCCCTCAGAGTGAAGTGGGCCGCCAGCGAGGTGCCCGTGGTGTGGGTCCTTTTCTGTCGGCCTCTTCCCGAACCGTGCTTGTCGGTTTCCCTGACACACGGCTCTCCAGTGGTCAGTTCCGGAGGGATGCGCTGCTCCGACCGGCGTGGATGTCCTCGTGGCAGGTCCGGCAGATGACCAGGGTCTTGCGGCGCCGTTTCGCCATGAGGTGCATCCATGCGGGTTTGTCAGGCCGGTCGTGGCGGTTGAGGTCGGCGAGTTTGCGCAGGTGATGGACTTCCAGCCTGATGGTGGACTCGCAGAGCTCGCATTGCCCGGCCAGCAGCCGGTGGATCAGTTCGTTGCGTTTGGCGCTGGCCATGATCGGTGACTGGTCGGTCAGGACTGCTGCGCGTTGGCGGCGGAGCGGGATTCCGCCGAAGCGGGCGACCAGTGGTTTCCTGCCCCGGTCCCGGGGGACGGTGACCTGGAAACAGGTCCGTGGCCCGTCGGGGGTGCCGATGACCGTCTTGTACTTGCTGGCCATCTTCGTGACGGTGGACCGGTGTTTGCCTGCGAGGGTCTTGAGCATCGAGGTCTCCATGACCCAGCGCAGGGTGTCCAGGCGGAACACGTCTTGGGCGAGCAGGTAGTACTGGACCAGGCCGCGGTACTCGGCCTGGTACTTCGCGACGATGGTGAAGTCGTCGTCGTGAAGCAACGCACCGCGTTGAGCGGGTTTGCCTTCGCGCTGGTAGTTCGCGCATCGCTGCCTGATGACGTCGCGGGGCACGAACAGTCCGATCGCGCCGTTGACCGCTCGGCGGCCTCGGGTGATCTTCGTGTCCGAGTGTTGGGTCTTGATCTCGTAGCCGAGGAACCGCGCCGCCTGGCTGGTGGCGTGGGTGATCAGCGTCTTGGACGGCGAGAGTTCCAGCTTCAGCTGCTCACGCAGGAACGTCGCGATCCTCGTCTTGATCTGTTCGGCTTCGTGCCTCGGTCCGGCGAATCCGAGGAGCCAGTCGTCGGCGTACCTCACATACCGAAGTCGCCGATAGTCCGGATCGTTCGGGTCCTGACTCGGTATCAGGCGGCGGTGCTGCGTGAGCAGCCGGACCGCAGCACGGTCACCGTGACGTCGGGCCTTCGCGATCTGGTCGACAACGACCTGGTAGGCGCGGTTGCGTCGCCGCCGGACGCCTCGATGGTATTCAGGCAGCAGAGTCTGCTCGACGAAGGTGTCCAGCCGGTCCAGGTAGATGTTCGACAGGATCGGTGAGGCCACCCCGCCCTGCGGCGCGCCGCTGAGCGTGGCGTGCCACCGCCAGTCCTGCAGATACCCGGCCGTGAGCATGTTGGACACCAGCCGCAGGAACCGGCCGTCGTGGATTTTCTCCGCCAGGATCGAGCCCATGACCTGGTGGTCGAGCGACCCGAAGCAGTCGGAGATGTCGCCCTCGATGAACCAGTGCGTGCCTTTCCAGACCTCGACCACCTCACCCAAAGCGGTGTGGCAGCCCCGGCCCGGACGGAATCCGTGGGATCGGTCGGAGAACTGGACGTCGTAGTACGCCTCCAACAGCAGACGCACCACCTCGGCGACCAGCTTGTCCGACCAGGTCGGCAGGCCCAGCGGGCGTGTCTTCCCGTTGCTCTTGGGGATATGCACCCGCTTGACCGGCCGCCATCGATAGCGTTCCTGACGCAGCACGTCGATGATCGCTTCGATCTTGGCCAGTGACATGCCGTCCGCGGTCTCCGGCGTGACCCCGGGCGTCATCGCACCCGTGTTGGCGTAGATGCGCCCGTAGGCCAGCAGGAACAACTGCGGGTTGAACAGTTGCCGATACAGCCTCTCCAGCGGCAGGCCACGCCTGCCGCGTTCCCGGATGACGTCCAGCACCGTTGCGGCGTTCCGCATCACGCGTACCTCCCATCGCTGAACATCGTGATCACCTGTGCCCCTTCGCCCTGTGGCCCGGCTTTCCCGGCCTCCGTGGCGGGTCGTGAGTCCCGCGACTACTACGAGCACTCCGTCGCCGTAGGACTCGCGTCCCGTAGGCGATCCCGTGGTACGTCTTCGTCATACGTGTCGAGCCCGACGTAGGCCGCCCACTCATCCCCTCACCCGCCCTCGCTGGGCGGTGCCCCACGCCGTGGAGGTTGCGACGACCTCCGGGTTCATGCCGTCGCACGACGCGGCATCGGTTTCAAGCGTCATTCCGACGGATGCGCACATTCATCGCCGGGGATTGGGCTTCAAGCAATCCAGCCTTGGCCATATCGGGCGGGTCCCGAAGCGCACCGCCCTGGACGCCTCCAGACAGCCGCCGCGTTTCCGGCATGCTCTTGTCCCCTCACGCTTTCGCGCTACAGGTAAGCCGGCAGACCCAGGAACCTCCCTCCAGTTCCTCCCCGCTGCACGGGGGATACAACGAAGCGCCTCACGGCGCACACCGGACGTGCACGATTTCCATGCATCCGGCTCAAGCAAGCCCTATGGCGTGCTGGCGTGCAGTTTTCTGGTCTGCCGTTTGCCGGTTTCCCGGCGGTGGCAGTGGGTGTGGAGTAGACGGAGTCGCGGATCGTGGAGGCTGTCGCCCTGTCGTAGGCTGATGGCGTTGTGGTCCATCGCTTTCCGCAGGCCGCCGAACCACTGTTCCCACTCTCGCGGGGTTTGCGGTGGGCGGTCGGCGTGCAGGAGGAGTTGCCCGCAGTAAGTGCACCGGCCCTGCTGGCTGTCGAGCAGCCGCTGGGTGGTGCGGTCGACCGGGGGTTGCATCCTCGGGCGTCGCCGTCGGGTGTTCCAGTAGTCGGCCAGTGCCGCGTCATCAGGCGATGCGGTGCCGGTGACCATCTGGTGCCGCACGATCCTGGTCCAGGTGAATTTCTGCAGGTAGGCGCCGCTGTCGCGGTCACCGAAGACCCACCGATCTCGCCTCGACCTGTTGAACATGCCGAAGTAGCGGGCGACGACCCAGCTCGTCGACTTGTTCGGGTGGCTGTGTCTGGCCCATTTGTAGACCAGTTTCCATAGGTAATGGTCCAGCGCGTTGAAGATCTCGCTGGACACCACCGTCCGGTAGTAGGCCGCCCAGCCCCGGATGATCGGGTTGAGGCGGGCGATCACCGCGGCGGCGTTGCTGCCGCGCAGTGCACGCATTTCGGTGCGTAGCCGTTTCCGGATCCGTCTGACCGCCGTCTTGCTCGGTTTGATCAGCAGCAGGCCGTGGTAGCGGCGGACGGTGAATCCGAGGAAGTCGTAGCCCTCGTCGAGGTCGACAACGCGGGTTTTGTCCTCGTTGAAGGCCAGTCCTCTCGGTGTCAGCCATGCGGCCAGCCGTGCTTTGACCTGTATCGCCTCGTCCCTGGTCTGGCACAAGGCGACGAAATCATCGGCGTATCTGATCAGCACCGGTTTGCCCGGGACGCTGGCCGCGCCGTCGTTGCCGACGATGCGGTAGCGGACCCCGGCGGCGTATTCCATCCCGTGCAGCGCGACGTTCAACAACAGAGGGCTGACCACCCCGCCCTGAGGAGTTCCCTCCTCCGTCGGGGTGAACCGGCCCTGTTCGACCACGCCCGCCTGCAGCCAGTCCTCGACCTGTTCCCTGGCCGGGAACCCACCGAGCTGAGCGAGCAGATGATTATGGTCGATGCGGTCGAACGCCGCTTTCAGGTCCGCGTCCAGCACCCACCGCCGGACCGGATTACGGCCCTTGACGGTGTTGAAGATGGCCTGGATCGCGTCCTGACAGCCGCGTCCGGGCCGAAACCCATACGATCTCGGCTCGAACCGGGCTTCCCATTCCGGCTCCAACGCGGTCGCCACCCGGGCCTGCAAGACCCGGTCGACGATCACGGGAATGCCGAGCGGCCGGCGCCTGCCGTCCGCTTTCGGGATATACACCCGTTTGACCGGGCGGGCTTTCCAAGGCTGCTGCCGGCGCTGAACGGCATACGTCAGCGCGGCTTTGTCCTGGCCGTCGAGGACGATCCTGCCGTCCACGCCCGCCGTCAAACGCCCAGCGTTGATCTCCGTGACCCGCCGGACCGCAAGCAGCGTGTTCGACCGGGACCGAAGCATCAACTTCTGCAGATTCCGGACCCGCTTATGGTCCTGCGCCTGCGACGCCGTGAAGATTCGCTGACGCAAACGCCGTACGTGATCCTCGCAGGCACGCCAGTCGATCGCATGCCAGTCAGGGACGCCCTCCGGTCCGTTCACCACCACGGCCGAAGCCCTGCCGGTGTCCAACTTGTCCCTCGGTTCCAGCCTCGTCGTCATCATCTCTTTCACGGGCTCACCTGACCCGCGTCAGCCTGCTTCCGCAGCCGGGCACACAGGCCCGGTATCCGGCCAGTTATCCGAGAACCCCTGGTAGAAGGAACCAGCACACGACTCTCGGTTTCCTGCCGCCTTTCGGCCACCGGCATTCGCTTCTCGGGTCATCCTGTTCCCGCCGGGGAGTTGGGCCTTCCTCACAGTCGGCTTACCACCCACCAACAGCGGGCGGACCCCGTCGGGGTTTCCACGTTCCACACTCACGAGTTACGACCGGGTTGGGTGCCCTCTCTACCCCGGGGACCAGCGGTGCTCTCCTGACCGAATGCCGTGCCCGGCCAGCGCCTGCCGCCTCTGGAGCGGCCCGTCCCAACACCCCGCCCGAACATCCCATCGCGCGAGGCCACTATTCACGGAGCATCAACGAAGGTTCACGCAATTCACCCGTCCGGTCTGCCCCTCGCCCGTGACCTCCACGATGGGGATGAAGATCCTTCGGCTTTCCCCTGGGCTTCGCACCCCGCCGTCACCAGCGACGCACGCCAAGGAAGGGGCCAGGCAGCGAGCACGCGCCCGGGACTACACCACCGACATCACGCCGGTCCTCCTAACTGCGAGTCCACTCGCAAAGTGCGACCTCGTGTCGCAACGGCAGAAGAGTGTGGGCTGAGGCTGACCGGGTGCCGGATCTGACATCATCTGGCGATGATTGCCGAGGCCGCGATGCGAGACTGGCTCGACGACGCGTGGTCTCGGACAGAAGTCGTCCAGATCGTCACGGGCGGCGAGGACGGAGGGCCTCTCGACGGCCGTGAGGTGCTGGCCGAACTGCGGAGTGTCGAGTCGATTGCTGCGGTAAGGTCGCCCACCACGACCGGGCCGTTCACCGGCGATAGGCGCGAGAAATGGAAAGGCCCCTGACCGTCTCTTGCGGACAGTCAGGGGCGTCGGATGGTTGTTAACTGCCGTTGGTGAAGAGCTGGTGCACGGTGCTGCTGGTGGCGGCGCCTTGGTAGATGCGCACGTCGTCGATGGCGCCGTTCCACTGGTCGACCCACTGGCCGGAAGTGGCGCCCGTGGTGTCGGAGTACCGGGCGGCGCCGAGGGTGAGCGGGCCAGGCGCGGGCCACTGGCCGGGCCATTGTCCGTTGCCGGCGAGATCGCCGTTGATGTAGAGGCTCACGGTTTTGGTGGGGGCGTTGAAGACGGCGGTGATGTGGGTCCAGTTGGTGCCGGCGCTTGCGGGGTCGATCGGGTTGTCAGCGGCAGAGACGCCGCCGCTGGCGCCGGTGACCGCGTCCGCGTTCTGTGTGCTGACCGCCCATCGGTGTTGTTCGGCGTTGTTGACTGTGTAGCTGCGGATGCCGAGGTAGAACGAGGATTGCACGTTTCCGGTGACGGACAATGCGGTGCGGGTGCGGCCGGTGACCACGTCGGGGCGCAGCCATGCGGAGACGGTGAACGATTGGTCGGTGCGGGCGACCGGGCTGTTCGTCCAGGTTTCGGTTTGGCCGGTGGGCGCGCTGTTCCATTGGGCGTAGGCGCGCTCTTCGGTGAAGGAACCGTAGCGGGGGTCGCCTGGATCGAGGGTGAAGGTGGAGTCCAGGTGCAGGGCGTTGCCGCCGTCGTGACCTTCGACGATGTTGACGCCGGTGGTCAGCGACAGCCGCCGCTGGAAAGGTGTGGCGTCCGGCGCCTGGCAGGAGAAGTCGGTGGACTGGTAGGCGCCTTCCTGCAGGCACCATTCGGCGGCCTGGAAGTCCCAGTCGGCGATCAGCAACGGCGTGAGGATGCCGGCCTCGTCGAGGCCTGCGGAGTCCGTCTCGGAGGCGAGTTGGCCGGTGAAGTCATCGATGACCAGGACCCGGTCGAAGAACTGGGCGTCGGCGAGGCTGCCGCGCAGCTGGTCGGCGGCGGCGCCCGCGTTGGTGGCTCGGCCAAGCAGCAGCGCGCCGCTGGTGGTCAGTGGTGTCAGGAAGGTGCCGTTGGTCTCGGCGCCGTTGACCCACAGCCGGATCTTGCCGTCGGTGGCGTCGAAGGAGCCGGCGACGTGTGTCCACTGGCCGGCGACCGGCACGGTGGGTGAGCAGACGCTGGTGGCGGTGCTGTTGTCGATGCGCGTGTTCATGGTCATGCACCACTTCGGGCCGTTGTCGGTGCGCAGCTGGAGCCGGAACGGGCTCCACTGGCCGGTGCCGGCGTCGGTGGCGGCGATCGTCTGGGCGCCGGTGAGGTCGTTGGGCCGGACCCAGGCCGTGACCGAGAAGGACTTGGTGGTGTCGGGCTTGAGGCCGGCCGCGACTGCTTTCGCCGCGGTGTTGTTGAACGTCAGCGTCCGTGCGTTCATGAGCCGGTTGCTGTCGTTCCAGGTCGTGCTCATGGTCGTCAGGGGTGTGTCGCCGGCCGTAGCGGTCTGCTGGTCGGCGAGCGCGGCCGTCTCGTCGGTGCCGGGGTAGGTCTCCAGTCCCCATTTCGCGACGGCGGGGGAGGGGCGTGGCACGAGGTAGTCGGCGCTGCTGCCCAGGGCGCCGTTGTTGAGGGTGGCGTCGATGGCGTAGGCGTACATGTTGATCAGGCCGTACTTGGGGACGGTGAGCTTGACGGTGGCGGTCTTGAGCGCGCCGGAGGTGGTTGCGGTGACCTCGCCGAGCGGTGTCTGCGACCAGCCGAAGCGGAACTTCGTCACGTCGGTTTCGGTGGAGGTGATGGTGTAGACCGCCTGGGTTCCGGGTCCGGCCGGGTCACCGACCCGGGTGATGGTCGGCTGGACCGGGCGGGTGGTGTCGGTGAAGAACTCGCACCAGGGTGACCAGGGGCCGGTGATGTTGTACGGGGCGGGGTCGGTGGATCGGGCACGGAACGCATACTTTTTGCCGTTGGCGAGCGGTGCAGCATGAGGGTGCCGTAGACCTGCTCGACGATCCACCGCTTCTTCACCGGCACGAATCCCGGCATCGTGTCGGAGCGTTTGACGACCTCGACGTCGATACCTGTCACGGCGCCGTGGACGGCGACGTCCTGTTTGAACCCGGCGTCGACCATGGCGAGGGTGACGGTCGGGGCGTGCGCGGCGACCTTGTCCAGCAGCCGAATCCCGATGACGTTGTCGGTCACCGACGCGGCGGTCACGACCACGGCGATGATCAGCCCGAGAGCATCCACGGCCAGGCCCCGCTTACGGCCCGGAACCTTCTTCCCCGCGTCTTTGCCGGTCGTGGCAGCCGGGACGTGGTTCGCGGCCCGCACCGACTGGGTGTCCAGCACCACCATGGTCGGGTCCTCGGCCCGGCCGGCCTTCTGCCGGGCCTGGCAGCGCAGCAGATCATGGATGACCGCGTCGGTGCCGTCATCGCGCCACAACGCGAAGTAGTAGTAGACCACCGGCTTCTGTGGCAGGTCATGCGGCAGATACGCCCACTGGCAGCCGGTCCGGTTCTGATACAGGATCGCGTTCACGACCTCCCGCAGATCCTGCTCACCGGTCCGGCCCGCGACCGACACCCGCCCCGCCCGCCACACGTCCAGAAACGGGCCGATCAACGCCCACTGCGCATCGCTGACGTCACTCGGATACGGCTTCCGATCACCCATGAACAGGCCAACACCCCACCCCGGCCACGGGACGCGACCAAAATTCACCCTTCACGCCATCGAGTGATCACTATCTATCATGAACCCGTAGAACGATCTCCAAACGGACTCAACGCATAGATCAACCCAAAGGATCTCGAACCACCCTCTCAGGGACGCGACTCAGCGCATAGAGCGGCTCGCAGCCTTCAACAGCGCGGGCGCGACCGGACCGTTCCTAATTACCCGCCCATCAACGAGCACGACCACCCCGCATACCGAGCAGAACCAGCTCGTCTGCCAAAGCCCACGTGCGCGCTTGACCAGACGGCCGGCCCGGCGCTCCACACGCCACAAAAAGCCTGCCATACCAGCACCGCCTATGATCATCACCACGGAGATAAGCACCAATAGGCCCACCCCGCCCACCTCCTCGCCGGTCACACTCGCCGCGACACTCGCGACGACCGACAAAGCGAGCCCACCCACGCCGACACCCGCTACCACCGCCGGGGGTACCCACGATGGAAGCTTCTGCGGCGGCGCGAGCCGCTCCGCGAGAGCCGACCTGACGATCCCCGTGCCTCGCTCTCGCGAGTGGATCCCAAAATCACTCACACGAGACTGCTCGAACGTCACCGTCGCCAAGCCGGCGCGGTACACGGCCGGCACACTCGCCAGCGTGCCACGGTGATCGCAACGCCGCCCAGCGGCCAGCGCCTCTCCACGCCGGGGAGATGCCCCGGCACCCTGGCTGTAGTCGTATCCCATGATCCCTCCACTTCTCTCGCAAGTCCGAGCGTGCAGGGGGCTCGCCTCGGGAGAGACGAGACCCCACGGCAGAACCAGCCCGCCTGACGATCGCTGGCTCCAGGATTCACTGAGAACCGGCATTCGGCTGCCCCGTCTCGTCCAGAAGCCGCCGCCACGTCGCCATGGCCGTCAGCCCCGCCTCCGCACCGAAGACGCCCACCAACCTGCAACAGTGGACGTCACCGGTGCTTCAGCAGCAGAGGCCGATAGCATCGCCATCGTCATTCCTGAACTACTCCGTCACCAGGCAGAGTTTGGCTCCTGTCGGCCACCGCACGGGCGGCGCACATCGATGTTTTGTTGTGACATGTATCGATTCAACGGTATGTCGACGCTACGAATGATCGAGCGGACGGCGTGGCGGTCCGCGCTACAGGAGCCCGGCCCCGCAGCGGTGCGGCTCGTCCCGCCGATGAGCCAATCGGCGAAAAAGCAGCACCGCAGCAAAGCTTCACGCCAGCGAGCTGCCGAAACTTGGCCCACGCTCACACAAGAAAACCGAACCAAATGATGCGCTAACCCGAACCATTTGAGCCGCATCGTGGACAACCGACCCGGCTGTGAGTTCCCTTGTGTCTGGATCTCATCAACAAGCGAGCCAGCTGCCGGGGGTCAAAGTGACAGATGAGAAAGCTTCGAGAGCGTCTGGTCAGATCGGTAACAGGGAGGAGTGCTGGCGCCGATTCTGGGAAGTCGTAGCGCGCGCCCATGCCGACGCTTGCCTGGATGAATTGAAGACTGTGGAGATGCTGCGTTCTTCGAGTAGTCATCGCACCGCCGCAAGCGACGAACAGTAGTAGAGGACGTATGTTGCTACTCCCATAGAGGAACGGGCTGCACCCGCTCGTCCGCCTCGGTTAGTCCTCGAGGCAGTACAATGAACCTGCTGACAACCGTAGAAAGTGCTTCACGGCGATTGTGTGGAGCCAGTCGTGGCCATTCGTCAATCAAGCTACCGAAATCCCGCACCAACTCCGGGCCAGTGGACTTCCGTCGCTCATGCGCCGTCGCCAATCGTGTGGAAAGCTCCGACATCAATGATTCCACATCATGTCGCGCGCGATCGTAGTCGCTCCGATCAATCGCGGAATCCGTGTATAAATCGACAAGCCGCGCGCGCTTCACCTTGAGGCGCGCCAACTCGGCGTCGAGCGACTCGGCCTCTCCTTGAACTTGGCGGGCCGCGGCGGCGCGCCTGGCCTCTCGGGTGATCTCGCCATTGGGAGACGCCTGCTTTACTAGCCATGCGAGAACTTGCGCTTCGGCCCGCGTGTGCGAGATGTAATTGGGGGCATGTGATTTTCGTTCCCAGGCTGCCCGACAGGCCCAATTACGGTACTTTACCCTTTCGCTTGTTCCATCCGGAAGTCTTCGTGTCTGATTGCTATGACGGATCGTCATGGGGCTATTGCAGTTCTCCCACCCGCACCTCAGGAGCGCGGAAAGGCTATACACTGCGACACGTGAGCGCGGAGGCATCGCCGCCTGCTGGAGCCGCCGCGCAACGTACCCGTCCCATAGGGACATCGGAATAATCGGCTGGTGGGATCCGATACGCCATGAGTCCCAGCTCTGGATTGCAAGATTTCCTCTACCGCTGCGCTTCGTGTTCTGCTTCTCCCGAAGCAAGCCGGCTGCGAACCCGGTGTCGAGCATGGATCCGAGAGTGGACTGGTACCACAGATTCCCTCTGGTGGTCCGTAGGCCAGCCGCATTCCATTCCCTGTGAAGCTTTCCAAGGGACTCTCCGGCGACGTACCTCTCGTATGCGTTCGCGAGTATCGGCGAAAAATCGGGATCCGGCCGATATGACTTGTTCTCATAGATATAGCCCCAGTGTTTCATGCCGGTGTGCGGAAGGCCCAAACGGCGGCGACGCTCATGAACTTCCTTCCAGCTATCTGAGAGCATGTCTGACTGGAGCTGGGCCACGAGAAGCATCTGATCGCGGCTGAAGCGTCCCATTGTGGTTGTTGGGTCAAAATCCTCAGTGGCGGCGCGAACGATGCCGCCGACCTCTTCCGCCTGGCCGAGATAGATTTGTGATTCACGCATGTTGCGGCCCCAGCGGGACCACTTCCAAAGGACGACGTATTGGTAGCGGGACGCTTTGATGTCGGCGACAATTTCCGCCACTTTGCGGCGAGCGAAGCTGCGACCCGATTCGTCCAATTCAATAATCCACTTTGTGATACGCACCCCATGGTTCACGGACCATGTCTCTATGGCGTGCTGCTGGAGTTCCGGCGAAATGAGGTCGTCGCCGCGGTCGCCTACCTTTGAGACACGAATGTATCCAACACCGTGCTTCTCGCTGGGAATTGGCGACTCGCCGCGCAATAACGCCATCCGTGCAGTGATATCCATTGGTTGCACCCCCGATGTTGGATCATCGTTAGTGCACTTTAGCTCGATCTACGTTCGTCATCATCGCGCCGCTGGACACCCCGGTCACCCCGATCTTGGAGGCGTCCACGGGATAGCGCGCCCGCACGTAGTCGATCATCGACTTGATGCCGACCGGGTCGCTGCCGCCGTCGCGGGTGAGCGCGGCCGGCGAGGCGACATCGAAGCACTGGCTCGACCGCGTCACCGACGGATAAATCACGATATAGCCGTGGCGGTCGGCCAGCTCGTCGAACTGGCTGCCGTTGAAGAACGCAGGACCGGTGCCGGTGCAGTAGTGGACCGCGACCAGCAGGCCCGGCCGTGCGGCCAGGGTGTCGGGCACGTACACGTACATCCGAAGGTTGCTGGGGTTCGTTCCGAAGGATGTGATCTCGGTGAGCGCGGCCGCCGACGCGGGCGCGGACAGGCCGACCACGGCCATCAGCGCGACCAGCGCGACGGCGAGGGCATGTCGAATTCTCATCGGTGGGTTCCTTCACGTCGAGGACATGGCAAAAGAGCGGCGAAGGCTGCCCGGCGCCTCACCGATCCCGGCTCAGGAACATCGACAAGTATCTACATGACGCCTCCGAAAGCCAAGCCGCGATGCTGCGGGTCGCGGAGATCGTCCGGGCGCTCCAGGTCTTCCGCGCCGGCGCCTACACCGGGTCACCGCCGCCGTGAACGCGGTGCTCGCGCTGCTCACGGCCGTGCCGGTGATCTGGCTCGCGGTGCAGGACCGGATCTTCAACCCGGCGTTCCCGGGCCTCGCGCCGGGCCGCTCCACCGGGCCACCATGATCGCGATCGCCACGGTCTGGGACATCGTCGAGATCGCGGTCCGGGCCGAACGCGCCCGCCGCGGCATCCCGACCGCCGTCTGAAATCGACCGGGGTGCACCGTTGTACGGTGCACCCCATGCGTCTTTCGGTCGGGTGCGCGATGTGGACCCTCAAGCCCTGGCAGGGGCGCTTCCTGCCGCATCCGTCCACGGCCGGCGAGCGGCTGCGCGCCTATGCCGGCTGGTGCGACGCGGTCGAGGGCAACACCACCTTCTACGCCACGCCGTCCCGGGAGACGACCGAGGTCTGGGCCGCGGAGACGCCCGAGTCGTTCCGGTTCGTGCTGAAACTGCCGAAGCCGGTCACGCACGAGCACCGCCTCTCCGCCGCCGCGTTCGCACCGCTGGCGCAGTTCCTGACCGCGATCGAGCCGCTCGGACCGCGCGTCCACGCGCTCTGGATCCAGCTGCCGGGCTCGTTCGGGCCGGCGGACGTACCCACGCTGTCGTCTTTCCTGCGTCGCCTCCCGGCCGGTTACCGTTACGCGGTCGAGGTTCGTCACCAGGGGTTCTTCGACGATCCAGTGCTCCTTGCGGCGGCGCTTGCGCCGTTCGGGGTGGAGTGGGTCCCGTTCGACACCACCGCGTTCTTCGCGAAACGCCCGACCAGCGACGCCGAGCGCGAGGCGTGGACCAAGAAGCCCCGCATGCCGCTGCGCACCGAGGCGCTGACCGACCTGCCGATCATCCGTTATCTCGGCCGCGACGATCCCGGTGAGACGGCCGAGGGCTGGCGGCGCTGGGTCGACACGGCCGCGATCTGGCTGCGCGAGGGCCGCTCACCCACGGTCTTCATCCACACGCCGGACAATGCGGACGCACCCGAGCTGGCCCGCCGCTTCCACGACGAGGTCCGCGCCCGCGTTCCCGCGCTTGAGCCGCTGCCCACGCCGGAACCGATCGGCCCGCCGACGCTGTTCTAGAGACCTTTCAACCGCATATTCCCGCTTCCGGCGTGGTGCGTCCCCAGTGCTCCCGCGGGCACCGGTCGGCCGCAGGCGGCCTCCCTGCCAGTGCCGTCGCTGGTCACCACGAAACCCAGCGCGCTCATCGGTGATCCAGGCGTCCTCGTTCCAGTGGGTTGTCCACGGACGTTCACCGGGACCGAACCCGTGGCCGGGGCGTCCTCGACGCTGTTCTAACTGCATCGGGGACGCCCCGATCACGGGCGAGACGCCCGGCGGACGTTGCTGAGTGAGGGACGCCTGGATCGTGGGCGTGACCGCGTCAGAGGAGGCTGGCGGCGGTCAGTGAGAGGTGTCGTTCGAGGAGGGCGGCGGCGGTGTCGGCGTCGCGGGCCAGCGTGGCCTCCTCCAGGCGGCGGTGCTCACCGGCGTAGTCGCGATCCGGCGCCCGCCCGGCCGCCCACGCGCGCGCGAGGTCGCTGGCCAGCCACAGCCGATCGAACGTCTCCAGCAGCACCGCGTTCCCGCACCCCTCCAGCAGCGTCCGGTGGAAGTCGCGATGCGCGCGCGACCACTCCGGACTGACCCGCGTGGTCTCGTCGTCCGGGTCGACGGCCGGCGTGCGCGCGAGCCGGTGATGTGCGGCGCGGACGCGGGACTCCCAGTCCAGATCGCCGCGCGCGATCGCCAGCCGCAGCGTGGCCGGCTCAAGTGTGCGGCGGGCCTCGGCGATGTCCTGCCATCGCCGGTCGGAGCGGTCCGGCACGGCGAAGCCGCGGTTGGTGAGCCGGTCCGCGAGCCCGTCGCCGACCAGCCGGACCAGCGCCTCCCGCACTACCGCGAGGCTGACGCCGTGCACCCCGGCCAGCTCCTGCGGCTTGAGCGGCGCACCGGGCGCGAAGTCACCGCGCAGGATCGCCTCCCGCAGCTCCGTATAGATCCGCCCGGAGAGCATCTGCTTCGCCTCAACCATGCGGTCATCGTAGACCATTTGACAGATAATCGATTTTTAGTGCTATGGTCGATCCTGTTGACAGCCCTCCGGAAGGAAGATCCCCGATGAACGACCCGTTCGCCCGTCTCCCCGAGGCAGGCACGTTCACGGTCACCAGCACCACCGTCACGGACGGCGGCACGCTCGGCGCCGCACAGATGTCCGGCCTCTTCGGCGTCCCCGGCGGCAAGGACGTCTCACCGCAGCTCTCCTGGTCCGGCGCGCCCGAGGCCACGAAGAGCTACGCCGTCACCGTCTACGACCCCGACGCCCCCACCGGCTCCGGCTTCTGGCACTGGGCCGTCGCCGACATCCCGGCCTCCGTCACCAGCCTCCCCGAGGGCGCGGGCGACGACACCGGCTCCGGCCTCCCGCAGTCCGCCTTCCAACTCCCCAACGACGCCCGCCAGCCCCGCTTCCTCGGCGCCGCCCCGCCGGCCGGCCACGGCCCCCACTGCTACGTGATCGTCATCCACGCCCTCTCCACCGAGGCGATCGGCATCCCGGCCGACTCGACCCCCGCGGTCCTCGGCTTCACCATGGCCAGCCACATCCTGGCCCGCGCCGTCCTCACCGCCACCGCCGAAACCCCCGCCTGACCCCGGCCGACCACGCCCCGCCTGACCCCGGCCGACCACGCGCCGCCTGACCCCGGCCGACCACGCCCCGCCTGACCCCGGCCGACCGCAACGCCACCCGTCGGGCGCCTGTCCGAAATATCGCCACAAAGGTGGTGGCGGCGACTTCTGGAAGCAACCACGTGTCGCAAATCGTTGTTGAAAGCGCCGGATGACAACGATTTGCGACACGTGATCAGCTCCCGGTCCGGCCAGTACCGAGCTTTCGGCGTCAGAGTGAGCGGCGTTCCGCAGCGGCGACCTGTATAGCGTGAAATTTCGGGCGCGCAGCGCCCGGACGGCCACCGCCGCTCGAACCTCGACCTCGAAAGATCAGTGAGTGCGGTGCCCGGCGGTGCTGGATCGCCGTGCCGGGTGATGCCGGGACCGCAGTGCGGATTCGGTGCCGGGACCGCAGTGCGGATTCGGTGCCGGTGGGCTGCCGGCGGTCGTCGTGGATGGGGTCGGGGCCGGATCGGCCGGGGAGGTGGGTCTGGCGGCGGAAGTGGGTCAGGTCAGGTCAGGTCGTCGGCGGCCAGGAGGGCGGACATGCCGAGGAAGGTGACGCCGGTGCCGATGGAGACGCGGCGCTGGGTGCGGGCCGGGATGCCGGTGGCGCCGATGCGGCGGCCGGCGGCGATGTAGAGGAGGCCGACCAGCAGTTCGATGAGGAGGTAGGCGGCGCCGAGGAGTGCGATCCGGATGTTCGCGTCCGGCGCGGTGGTGTCGGTGAACTGGGGGAGCAGCGCGGCGAAGAGCAGCAGCGCCTTCGGGTTGCTGATGGCTACCGCGAACTCGTGCGCGACGATCGGCCGCACGCCGTGCCGGGTGGTGGCCTCCGCGTGCTGGGTCTCGGCGTGCATCGCGCCGCGCAGACTGTGGATGCCGAGCCAGGCGAGGTAGATCACGCCGACCCATTTGATCACTTCGAGCGCGGTCGCGGACGCGGCCAGGATCGCGCCGAGGCCGGCGACGACCAGGCCGATCAGGACGACGAACGCGGCCAGCCGGCCACCCACGCCGGCCAGCGCGCGGAGCGGGCCGTGGCGGACCGCGTTGCTGAGGCCGAGCAGCTGGTTCGCGCCCGGGATGAGCGAGACGAGCAGTGCGGCGGGGATGAAGCCGGCCCAGTCGATCATCACACCAGCGTGCGTCGCGCGCCGCTCGGTTGCCAGCTCACTCGGTGCTCATCCGATCGTCGACAATGTCGGCACGCAGCGGGGCCAACGCGCCGGCGATCCGCGTGATCTCCTGCGCGGGGACGCCCAGGCCGCTCAGCGTGCCGGCCAGGTGCGCGACCACCGCGTCGAAGGCCGGGCCGGTGATGCCCAGGCCGGCGTGCGCGTCCGACATGGATCGCCCGTGGTACGCGGCGGGGCCGCCGACCGCGGCCGCGATGAACGCGCGCTGGTGCGCCTTGAGCCGGGCCAGGTCGACCCCGGCGAAGTATCCGGCCAGGTCCGGGTCGTTGACGACCCGCCGGTAGAACTCGTCGACGGCGGCCCGCACCGCGGGTTCGCCCCCGATGGACTCGTACAGCGTCATGTCTGTCGATGGTTCATCGAATCGCGCTGCCGAGCAAGAGTGAGAGCCTGTATCGGCGTGGGAGACGGGGCGGCGAGGTCCATGTGCCGCCCCCGCGTCGATGCGGGCTCTAGTCGTCGTAGTGCCGGTGCAGGACGGCGCGGCGGCCGTCCGGGTCGAGGCGGCCGATGATCGCTTCGGCGATCTCGTGCAGCTGGGACATCTGCTCGGGCGTGAGCGCGTCGATCACGTGCCGGCGCACGGTGTCGACGTGGCCGGGTGCGGCCTCCCGGACCTTGGCCCAGCCGGCGTCGGTGAGCCGCGCGTTGGTCGCCCGCTTGTCCTGCGGGCAGGGGAAACGCTCCACCAGGCCGCGGGCCTCGAGGCGCTGCACCACGTGTGAGAGGCGGGCCAGCGTGGCGGCGGTGCGTTCGGCGAGCGCGGTCATCCGGAGCGTGTGGTGCTCGGACTCGGAGAGCATCGCGAGCACGTAGTAGTCGAAGTGGGTGAGCTGTGAGTCGCGGCGGAGCTGTGAGTCGAGGACGCCGGGCAGCAGCTCGATCACGGCGAGCAGCCGCACCCAGGTCGACAGCTGTTCGCGGGTGAGCCAGCGGGTGTCCATGCCCACAATTGTGCCACGGATGGTTGTAGAGACAACTTGAATGTGTAAAGGTTGTACCAACAACCAAGCGCATCAAGGGAGATCGTCATGGCGCACGTCAGCATCATCGGCAGCGGCAACATGGGTCAGGCCGTCTCGGGCCTCGCGGCCAAGGGCGGCAACTCGGTCGAGCTGTTCAACAGCTCGGACGCGGACAAGTCGGTCACCGGTGACATCGTGGTGCTGGCCGTGCCCTACGCGGCGGTCGCCGGCATCGTCGAGGCGCGGCGCGAGCAGCTGGCCGGCAAGGTCGTGGTCGACCTGACCAACCCGATCAACTTCGAGACGTTCGACGGCCTGGTCACCCCGGCCGACGGTTCCGCCGCCGCCGTGATCGCGGCCGCGCTGCCGGAGTCGCGCGTGGTCAAGGCCTTCAACACCAACTTCGGCGGTACGTTGGTGTCCGGCTCGGTCGGCGGCGCCGCGACCACCACCGTGCTGATCGCCGGCGACGACGCGGACGCGAAGGCCGCGGTCTCCGCGCTCGCCCAGGGTGCCGGCCTCAAGGCGGTCGACGCGGGCAGCCTCAAGCGCGCCCGCGAGCTCGAGGCCCTCGCCTTCCTGCAGATCACGCTGGCCGCGGGCGAGAAGATCACCTGGTCCGGCGGCTTCGCGGTCACCAACTGACGCACGGCGTGGCCGGTCCCGGCGGACGCACGGCGTGGCCGGTCCCGGCGGACGCACGGCGTGGCCGGTCCCGGCGGACGCACGGCGTGGCCGGTCCCGGCGGACGCACGACGGGATCGGTCCCGGCTGACGCACGACGGGATCGGTCCCGGCGGACGCATGGCGAGGCCGGTCCTGGTTTCCCTCAACATCGGGGCCGGCCCGCCGATCGGGTCGTCGATGAGCGACGGCGTCGTCTACGACAGCGTGCGCACGAGCATCGTCCGGGACGCCGGCGAGCCGGGCGTGCTGATCAAGGCGCCGCGCGGGCCGCACGGTGCCCGGCGGATCGTGCACGAGCGCGCGGTCCTGGCCCGGCTGGCCGGCGTCCAGGGCGTGCAGCAGCTCGCGCCGGCCGACGGGTGCGAGGACCGGCTGGCACTGATCGATTACGACGCGCCCACGCTCGCGGAGAGCTGCGCGCAGCGGCCGATGGACTCGGACGAGCTGCTGCGCTTCGCGATCGGGCTGGCCGAGACGGTGACCGGCATGCACGCGCGCGGCGTGGTGCACAGGGACCTCAACCCGGCGAGGATTCTGGCCGACGGTGAACCGCGGCGGCCGATCCTGATCGACTTCGGGCTGGCCACCACGGTCGCGGAGGAGCGGCCCGAGTTCACCCACCACTCCGAGATCGAGGGCACGCTGCCGTACCTGGCGCCGGAGCTGACAGGGCGCACCGGCTGGCCGGTCGACCAGCGCGCGGACCTGTACGCGCTCGGCGCCACGCTCTACGAACTGGCGTCCGGCGCGCCGCCGTTCGGCCGGGACGGCGACACGCTCGACCTGATCCGCCAGCACCTCTCCGCCACGCCCGCGCCGCTGACCGGTGTCCCCGCCCAGTTCGCCGCGGTCGTGGCGCGGCTGCTGGAGAAGGAGCCGGGCCGCCGCTATCAGAGCGCCGGGGGCCTGCTGCACGACCTGCGCCGGCTGGCCGCGGAGCCGGACGCCGAGTTTCCGCCCGGTGAACACGACTTCCCGGCGCGGCTGGTCCCGCCCGCGCGGCTGGTCGGCCGGGACGACGAGCTGGAGACGTTGCGCCGGGCGTTCCGGGACGCGGTCGCCGGCCGTACCCGCTGCCTGCTGGTCTCCGGGTCTCCGGGGGTCGGTAAGAGCAGCCTGATCGATCAGCTTCGGCCCACGGTGACCGACGCGGGTGGCTGGTTCGTCTCCGCCAGGTTCGACGCGCTCCGGCGCGGTGCGGACGTCAGCCCGGTCCGGCTCGCGGTCGCCACCATCGCCCGCATGCTGCTCGCCGAGCCGGAGGAGGAGCTGATCGAGGCGCGCTGGCGGCTGCGCGACGCGCTCGGCATCGAGGCCGGCCTGCTCGCGGAGATCGTCCCGGACTTCCGGACCGTGCTCGGCATACCGGCCGGTGAGAGCCCCGGCCACCCGCCCCTGGCCGGAGCGACCACCGAGCCCGCGGACCCGCGCACCGCGACCGCCCGGCTCGCCCGCGTGGGCCTGAAGCTGCTGCAGGTGGTGGCGCGCCCGGACCGGCCGGTGGTGCTGGTGCTCGACGACATCCAGTGGGCCGGGCCGGCGCCGCTGGGCCTGATCGACGAGGTGGTGGGCGCGGACGACCTGACCGGGCTGCTGCTGGTCGGCACGTACCGGGACGCGGAACTGGATGCGGCCCACCCGCTCACCGCGCTGCTGCAGCGCTGGCAGCGGATGCCCGATCCGCCGGTACGGATGGAGCTGGCCAACCTCGGCGACGCGGACGTGGGCGGGCTGCTGGCCGAACTGCTCCGGCTGCCGGCCGTGGACGCGGCCGGGCTCGCCGCCGCGGTGGCCGAGCGCACCGGCGGCAACCCGTTCGACACGGTGGTGCTGGTCAACGCGCTGCGCCGGGAGGGCGTGCTGACGCCCGGCCCGGACGGCTGGCGCTGGGACCCGGACGCGCTGCGCCGGCACATCGGCGACGGTGACGTGCTCGGCCTGCTCGGCGCCCGGATCGCGGCGCTGCCCGATGCCACCGCGGAGCTGGTGGCGGACCTGGCCTGCCTCGGCGGCCACCTCTCCGGCCCGGTGCTGGCCGCGCTGACCGGCGGCGAGCCGGAGACCGTGCTCGGGCCGGCGCTGACGGACGGGCTGCTGGTCGCGGAGGGCGCGGACGGCGTGCGGTTCCGGCACGACCGGGTGCGGCAGGCGGCGTACACCGGGCCGGAACCGGAGGAGCGCCGCGCCCGGCACCTCCGGCTGGCCCGGCGGCTCGCGGACCGGCCCGGATGCGGTGGGGCCGCGGCGGAGCAGTACCAGCTGGCCGCCGCGGACGTCACCGACCCGGCGGAGCGGCGGCGCGCGGTCGAGCTGCTGGTCGCGGCGGCCGGGCAGGCGCGCCTGATCTCGAACTTCGCGGCCACCGAGAAGCTGCTGTCCGCCGCGGCCACGCTGCTGCCGGACCCGGGCGGCGACCTCCGGCTCGCGATCGACACCGAGCGGCACGCCGCGCTCGTCGGGCTGGCGCGGCTGGACGAGGCGGACGCGGCCTACCGCGCGATCACGGCCGTGGCCGCGCCGCTGCGGCTGGCACCGGCCACCACGCTGCAGGTGGGCAGCCTGCTGATGCGCGGCCGGGCGGAGGAGGGGTGCGCGCTCGGCCTCGGCGTGCTGGCCGCGCTCGGCCACCCGGTGCCGGACGTGCCGGCGGACGCGGTGGACGACGGGGCCGACCTGGTGTCCGCGTGGGTGGCGGCCCCGGACGACCTGCCGGAGAACACCGACCCGGGCACGGCCGCGGCCGGGATGCTGATCAATCAGCTGCTGCTGTGCGCGTACATGGGCCGGCCCGGCCTCGTACCGTGGCTGGTCTCCGAGGCGGTCCGGCTGCGCGTGCGGGGCGGCCCGTGCCGCGAGCTGACCGGGCCGATGGCGCACGTCATGTTCCTCACCGTGCTCGCGCGCGACGACTACCGCACCGGCTATCTCGCCGCGCTCCAGGTCCTGACCGAGAGCGAGAGCCGGGGGTACGAACCGGCGACCTCACAGGCCCGCTACCTGTGCGCGATGTCCGCGCTGCCGTGGTTCGAGCCGCTCGAGGAGACGCTCCGCCAGCTCCGCCGCGCCCGGGAGGGCATGCTGGCCGCCGGCGACCAGGGCAACGCGTGCATCGCGTACTGGGTGAGCGTGCCGGTGATGATGGACTGCGGCGGCACGCTCGACGACCTGGCCGCCGAGGTCGACCAGGGGCTCGCGCTGGCCGCCCGCACCGGAAACGACCTGATCAGCGGCGGTCTGGCCGGCTGGCGGGAGATGGTCCGGGTGCTGCGCGGCGCCGAGCCCACCGTCCGTTTCTCCAGGGACGAGAACCTCGCGCGGGTACGGGACGTGCCGATCGCCGCCGCGTACCTGATCTTCACGGAGGCGCTGGTCGCGGCGATCTCCGGCGACGACGACGCGCTGGACCGCACGTCGGTCGAGGACGCGATGTGCGTCGGCGTCGCCACCCCGCTCAGCCTGACCGGCTGCTTCCTGCGCTGCCTCGCACTCGCCGCGCGACTCCGCCGTCCCGGTGCGCTCCATCGCGCGGACCTGCTGGCCGAACTGGACCGGAACCGGCTCTGGCTGGCCGCGCGCGCGGCACAGGGACCGGCGAACATCGCCCACCTGCATCTGTGCGTGGAGGCGGAACGCGCGGCCGTGGACGGCGACTTCGACGGCGCGATCCGCTTCTACGACGAGGCGCTGCAACTGGCCGGGCGCCGGCGTCCGTGGCACCGCGCGTTGATCGCGGAGCGGGCCGGCCGGTACCACCTGGCCGAGGGCCTGCGCTTCGCCGGCGAGCGCCTGATCATGGACGCGTTCCGCTGGTACGGCGAGTGGGGCGCGGCCGGCGTCTGCGCGCGGCTGGCCGCCGAGTTCCCGTTCCTGCGGCACGCCGCCCGCCCGTCCACCGGCAGCACCACGATCACCTCGGACGCGGTCGATCTGCCGGCGGTGCTGCGCGCGTCGCAGGCGCTCAGCTCCACCACCCGGGTCGGCAGGCTGCAGGAGCAGGTCGCCGAGGTGCTGGCCGCGCTGACCGGCGCGACCGGCGTCCGCCTGGTGCTGCGCGACGTGGAGGCCGGCGGCTGGTTCCTGCTCGGCGCGGACGAGGACGTGATCCCGCTCGCCGAGGCGGCCGGGCAGCTGCCGCTGACCGCCATCCGGTACGCGGAGCGCACCGGTGTCCCGCTGCTGATCGGCGACACGTCGGAGGACGACCGGTTCCGCGGTGATGCGTACCTGCGGTCCGTACCCGCGTGCTCGCTCTTGATCGTCCCGATTCTCAGCCGCGGTGAGCCGCGCGGGCTGCTGGTGCTGGAGAGCCGTCACGGGCGCGACGCGTTCGCGGTCACCGGCATCGACGCGGTGCAGCTGATCGCCGGCCAGCTGTCCGTGTCGCTGGACAACGCGCTGCTCTACGCCAGCCTGGAACGCAAGGTCGCGGAACGCACCGAGGCGCTGCGCGCCGCCAACGAACAGCTCGAACTGCTCGCCGTCACCGACCCGCTCACCGGCCTGGCCAATCGCCGCCGCCTCGCCGAGGTGCTGGAGGAGTCCTGGCGCCGCGCGGTTCGCCCGGGCCTGTCGCTGGCCGTGGCGCTCATCGACATCGATCGGTTCAAGCTGTACAACGACTACTACGGCCACCCGGCGGGCGACGAATGCCTGAGCGAGGTCGCCCGCACCCTGCTCCGCGCCGTCCGGGACACCGACACGGTCGCCCGCTTCGGCGGCGAGGAGTTCGCCGCCGTGCTCCCCGGCGCGGACCTTCCGACCGCGGTCGCGGTCGCCGAGCGCATGCGTTCCGCCGTCGAGGCCCTCGACCATCGCCACGAACTCTCCGACCACGGCATCGTCACCGTCAGCGTCGGCGTGGCCGCCGTCATCCCGGACCGCATCGGCCGCCACGAATCCCTGGTCAAACTCGCCGACGAATCCCTCTACGCCGCCAAGGCAGCCGGCCGCAACCGCGTCGTGGCCCACGATCCGTGACCCAGGCGTCGTTCTGACGACGTGAACGACGCCCGGATCACGGCCCGTCCGGCGAGTGGAAAGGGCTGTGAAGCGGAGCCGGGAGCTGGCAGGATCGCAGTCGATGCCAACCGAACTGCGCCCCAGCTACCCGGTCCGCACCGAACGGCTGCTCCTCCGGCCGCTCACCCTGGCGGACACCGACGCGCTCGTCGCGTACCGCAGCATTCCGGATCTCTGTCGTTTCGTGCCGTTCCATCCGCAGAGCCGGGACGAGATCCAGGCCCGGATCAAGGGAGTGTTCGCGAACCACGCGCTGACCGCGGAGGGCCAGAACCTCACGCTCGGCATGGAGGTGGCCGCGACCGGCGAGCTGATCGGCGACGTGATCCTCTTCTATCACAGCCGGCTGCACGCGGGCGGCGAGGTCGGCTGGATCCTCAACCCGGCGCACGGCGGCCACGGCTATGCCACCGAGGCCGCCCGCGCGATGCTCCGGCTCGGCTTCGAGGAGCTGGGCCTGCGCCGGATCATCGCGCGGATCGACGAGCGCAACGTCGCCTCGGCCCGGCTGGCGCGCCGCCTGGGCATGCGTCAGGAGGCGCGCCTGGTCGAGAACGAGTTCTTCAAGGGTGAGTGGACCACGGAGCTGGACTTCGCGATGCTCGCCACCGAATGGTTCGCATCGCACTCCGCCCCTTCGGAGGTCGCTACAGGGTGAGCCTCCAGCCGTCCAGCGTGCCGGGCTCGTTGCCCCAGATGTCGTCCGACACCTGCAGCGTCCACACGCCGTTCGCCTGCTTGCCGGCCAGGTGGGCGATGTGGGTGCGGAACGAGTTCGGCGTGTAGTACGCCTGGTTGATCTGCAGGTCGATCCGCTCACCGTCCGGCGCGACGAGGTAGACGGCCAGGTCCCGCTCCTGCGGGTGCAGGACGCGGACCTCGACGTAGCTGCTGTCGGACGGCGCGCGGTCGCAACCACGGACCGTGATCGGGCTCTGCACCGTCTCCATGTCGGCGAACGAGTGGTCGGTGGTGGAGACGCCGCCGCAGACCGGCACCGGCAGGTTCTCGCCGCCCAGGTTCAGCACCCAGGAGTCGGTGTCGCCGGTGCCGCTCGGCGCGTTGTCGAACACCCACAGCTTCCACACGCCGTTCGCCGGCTCCGCGGACAGGTCGTGGGTGAACGTGTAGTCGATCCCGTCCACGTCGTCGCCGGTCCGGTTGAGCAGGTTGTAGTTCGTGCCGCTCGGCGCGATCAGCCGCACCTCGAGGTCGTCGACGTAGGTGTGCTCGATGTGCACCTCGACCGTGCTGTTCGCGGCCGCGTTCCCGGCGCAGCCGGCGATCGTGATCGGCACCTCGACCGGGTGGTCGCTCTCGAGCGGGACGTTGCTGTCGTTCGCGCCGACGCAGCCGGCCGCGGCCGTGACGGTCAGCTCGAACCAGACCGGGCGGGTCGCGCTCGGGCCGGTGCCGACGACCAGCACGTCGTACGTGCCGGGCGCGGTCTTCGTGGTGGTCGCGATCGTCAGCTCGGTGCTGCCACCGGAGCCGATCGTCGCGGGCGCGAACGTGGCGGTCGCGCCGGCCGGCAGCCCGCGCGCGCTCAGCGTGACCTGCTGTGCCGCGCCGCCGGTGACGGTGCCGGTGATCGTGGCGGTGGTGCTGCCGCCCGCGACCACGTCACCGTCCGCGGGCGTGGCCGCGAGCGAGAAGTCGTTCGCCGGCCGGGTGGAGTCGACGTAGAGCAGCTTGTTCGGTGAGCCGGTGCCGGCGTCGCCGACCACGTTCGGCGTGGCCTCGGCCAGCAGCTCCCGGGCCACCTCCGCCGGCGTGTAGGCCGGGTGGTCGGCCAGGATCAGCGCGGCCGCGCCGGTGACGTGCGGCGCCGCCATCGAGGTGCCGCTCCAGCTGCGGGACGCGGTGTCGCCGCCGATGTTCGCGGAGACGATGTCCACGCCGGGCGCGAACAGGTCCACGCACGCACCGATGTTGGAGAACGGCGCGCGGGTGTCGTCCGGGCCGGTCGCGCCCACGGTGAGCGCCTCCGGCACACCGGCGGGCGAGTGGTCGCACGCGTTCGCGCCGTTGTCGTTGCCGGCCGAGATCACGTAGGTGATGCCGTCCGCGATGGACCGGCTGACCGCCGTGTCCTCGGTGGTGACCTTCTGGGCCGCGTTCATGCTCATGTTCGCCACGGCCGGCGTGCCCGCCTCGTGGTCCGCGGTGACCCAGTCGATGCCCGCGATGACGCCGGCGATCGTGCCGCGGCCCTCGCAGTCGAGCACGCGCACCGCGACCAGCTCGACGTTCTTGGCCACGCCGTACGTGGTGCCGCCGATGGTGCCGGCGACGTGCGTGCCGTGCCCGCGGCAGTCCGTGGCCTCGGCGTCGTTGTCGATGAAGTCCCACCCGGACCGGACCCGGCCGGTGAACTCCGTGTGGGTCAGGTTGATGCCGCCGTCGATGATGTACGCGGTCACCTTCGGGGCGTCGCCGGGGTGGGTGAAGCTGTTGTCGGCCGGCAGCGCGCGCTGGTCGATCCGGTCCAGGCCCCACGACGGCGTGGGCGACTGCACGTCGGAGCCGGTCACCGTGGCGTTCTGGGTCACGGACGCGACCACGGGGTTCGCGGCCAGCCGGCGCGCCGCGCGCTCGGTCAGGTGCGCCTCGAAGCCGCGCACCGCGTGCTGGTACGTGCGGACGACGGTGCCGCCGTGCCGTCCGGTCAGCGTGTCCGCCGTGGTGGGGACCGCGTCCGCGGCCACGGCGGCGTCCTTCAGGAAGACGATGTAGGAGCCGGCGATCGCCTGCGGGCCGCCGGTGCCGAGCACCGTGCCCTCCGGCTCGGCGGCGGTCGCGGGGGCGCTCGCGCCGACGGCCATCAACGTGGCGATCGTGGCCGCGAGGCCTCTTCGTACCGATATCAAGGAATTCCTCCCTGTCTAGGCCTGGACTTCGCACATGGTTGTGGACTGCCGTTATAGCCAGCGTGGTCGGGTGGGGTCGACGTTGAGTAGGGCGAGGAGTTGGGCTTGGAGCCAGCCGGGTTGGGGGATTTTGGGTGGTTGCCGGTTGTGGGCGGGGATGAGTCGTAGGTCGTGCAGGGCGTGGAGGATGAGTCGTGCGGTGGGTCTGACGGCGCGGTTGTCGTAGGCGTAGAAGCCGGTCATGTGGTGGCGGTCTTGTTCGGCGAGGCGGAGGCGGACTTCGCGTTCGATGAGGCTGAAGATGAGCAGGGCCAGGCAGATGATGGTGATCAGGGCGGTGATCCTGCGGTTGGTTTGCAGGAATAGGGGTGCGACGGCGAGGGGTCCTTTGATCGTGGAGTAGCGCTGTTCGACGGTGTTCTGGCCTTTGTAGCGGTGCAGGATTTCGGTGGGGTCGGCGTCGGTGGGGTCGAGGTTGGTCAGGAGTGCGTACCAGCCGTCGGTGGCGGCTTCGGCGTCGATTGCGGTCTGGTCGAAGTGCCAGGCGAAGGTGGGTTTGTCGGTGTTCGGGTCGGTGGTGATGGTGGTGCGCAGGTAGGCGCTGACACGGCGTTTCTTGCTGATCTGGACGGCTTTTGCGGTGACGGCGGTGGTGTCGGGGTGGTGCCGTGTGCCGGCGGTGCGGGTCAGGGTGTCGAGTTCGGTGCGGGCTTTGCCGAGTTTCAGTTGCCGGGCGGCCTCGGCGGCGTTCTGGTTCGCGGTGGAGTGGACCAGGATCCGGCGGATCTGGTGCACCGGGTCGGTTCTGCGGGGGCCGGGCAGGTCCATGACGTCTTCGGTGACCCGGTAGGCGCAGCGCCGGCCGGCTGGCTTGTGGGTGTCTCGCTGGGCGATGTAGTCCACTGTTGTGGTGCTCGCCGGGTCGATACCGGCGAACAAACCGGCCGGGACCCGGGACGCGGCCAGCGGGGCGAGGAACCTGACCCGGGCGTCGGTCATCGCGGTGACGTTGCCGTAAGAGATCAGTTTCGAGTCGCCGACCATCAGGAATTCGGGCGTGGCGGCCAGTTTCTGCAGGGCGTGCATGGCCTCGACGACCTGAGCGACCTCACCGGCGCCGCCGTCGTAGACCTGATGAAACACCGGGACCGCCCCGTCAGCGCTGACCGCGATCCCGGCTTGGATCTGTTTCAGGTCCGGGCGCCGGTCTTTCGGGTGTCCCCAGCCCGGCTGCGGGTATTCGGGATCGCTGTGATCGTAGGCGCCGCAGAGCGAGATCGAGGTCATGTCCCAGTGCAGCCGGGTCACGTCGATACCGAACCTGTCGATCGCCGCCGCGCCGACCGTGCCGACGATGGTGTCCGTGTGCTCGGCGACCGCGTCCAGCGCCCGGCCGAGCCGGTCGTCGCCGAACGCGGACGCGGCGATCCCGTACACCTCCGGGACCGCCCACGCCCGCGCCCAGTCAGCGATCCCGGCCATCGCGGACGGGTTCGTCAGCCGGTTCGCGATCAGGACCTCGATGACCTGACCATGCGTCGCAAGAGCGATATCACGGATCGGGCACAGCCCGTCGATGATCCCGGCGATGTCGATCCGGCGGCAGAAATCCGCGATCACCGGCAACGAACCGAGACGTTTCTCCAGCACCACACCCTCGACCAACTCGGCACGAGGACGCACAGCACTACGACGAGGCACACCCATACCCGTCCAACACATCGATCTTGATCAGAGTGACGGGCATTCACTCCAAAGCATGTGCGAAGTACAGGTCTAGGCAGCATCGTCATGCTAGGGAGTGTTCATCGATATAGACAGTGATGAGATCCACGCGAATCGGTGGGAACCGGATGCCGGGCGGGGGACTCGCGCCGCCGTACCCGCTGAGAGAATTTCGGGGTCGACCTACAACCGGTTTTCGCGAAGGCGTGTCTCTCGTTCGTGACATGTCGACAGGAGCGGACATGAGCGACGGTACGGACGCCGACTACCTCGCGTACGTACACGGGCGGATGGCGACGCTGCGCCGCTGGGCGTACCTGCTCAGTGGCGACACGCACCAGGCGGACGACCTGGTGCAGGAGACGCTGACGACCGTGTACTCGCGATGGCACCGGGTGTCGCGGGCGGACAACATCGACGGGTACGTGCACCGGATCCTCGTGCGCACGTTCCTCAACGAGCGCCGCCGGGGGTGGTGGAAGGTGCGCCTGTTCGGCGACGCCACCCCCGAGCAGCAGT
The DNA here is from genome assembly GCF_030811575.1 of Catenuloplanes nepalensis. Classification (GTDB taxonomy): domain Bacteria; phylum Actinomycetota; class Actinomycetes; order Mycobacteriales; family Micromonosporaceae; genus Catenuloplanes; species Catenuloplanes nepalensis. The sequence continues at coordinate 1,368,494 of NZ_JAUSRA010000001.1, forward strand.
CGGGCTCCGTGAACGTGGAGGAGCGGCAGGTGCTGCGGGCCGCACTGACCCGGATCACCCCGAGTCAGCAGGCCGTGCTGGTGCTGCGGTTCCTCTGCGATCAGAGCGTGGCCGACACGGCGCAGGCCCTCGGCGTGTCCGAGGGCACCGTCAAGTCCCAGACCAAGCACGCCCTGACCGCCATGCGCAGGATCCTCGGCGAGCGGATGCCGAACCTGACCCTGGAGGTTTCGCGATGAACATCGGTAACGAGGAAGAGGAGGCCCGGCGGATGCTGGCGCCACTGGCGGAGGAGCCCTCCGCCGACCCGAAGGTCGACGTGGACGAGACGATGCGCGTGGGGACCCGGCGGCGCCGGACCCGGATGGTGGCGGGCGGAGCCACGTTCGCGGCCGTGCTCGCGGTGACGGCCGGTGTCGGCTTCGCCACGCTGCCGGGCGCCGGTGGCTCGGGCGGCGGGATGCCGTTCGCGGCCGGGCCGTCGGAAGCGCCGGCCCTGCCGGGTGCCGGGTCGTTCGCCCCGGAGGGCAAGGACTGCGTCACCGCCGATTTCGTGTGGCGGGACGTGACGCCGTGGGCCACCGACCGCACCGGCCGGTGGACCCTGGCCATGGCCGGCAAGTACCAGGCGCCGGTCCTGCTGGAGAACGGCAAGCAGGTCGCCGAGCTGTCGATGGACGGCGTCGGCGCCGGCGGTGAGCTGATCCCGGCCCAGGTCAACTCCGCGGGCAGCGTCGCGGCCTGGTCCTACACGGGCGGCGAGGCCTCGAAGGCCTGGGTCTTCAACGGGGGTACGGGCACGCAGCTCAAGGGCACCGACGCACAGGCCACCGCGATCTCCGAGAACGGCGTGCTCGGCGGCAAGGCGAACGAGAAGCCGGTGGTCTGGGCGTCGCCGGCCGCGGAGCCGGCCGCGCTGAAGCTGCCGGAGGGCTACAAGTCCGGCGAGGTCGTGGGCCTCGGCGACGACGGCCGGACCGTGGTCGGCACGATCGGCACCGGCCGGACCACGGAGATCACCTGGAGCGACAGCAGCGGGACCGGCGCGATCTGGGCGTCCGCCGACGCCGCGCCGGAGCTGCTGCCGTTGCCGGAGGGTGCGGAGTGGGTGCGCCCGACCGCGGCGCGTGGCGACTGGGTGGTCGGCCTGGTCTCGGACGGGAGCGCGTTCCGCTACAACATCGCGGAGAAGGAGCTGGACACGCTGCCGGGGCAGATCGTCTGGCCGGTCGCGGTGACCTCGGACGGTGCGGTGGCCGGCACCACGGTGACCGCGCCGATCGTGTTCTCGCGCGGCACCGGCGCGGTGGTGCTGGTCGGCGACGAGGTGCGAACGGTGCGGCCCGGCGACCCGGAGGGTTCGCTCTACACCCTGGGCGGCCTCACCGACGACCTCGAGGTGATCGGTTACATGATGCCGCCGTCGCCGACCGGCGTGCTCCCGCTGCCGTCGAACGGCGTTGCGCCGTCTGCTGAGCCCGAGACGGACGGTGCGACCAGCACCGGCCAGGCGTTCGCCGCCACCTGCAGCTGATCGCGGGCGAGGGTGCGGCGGCGGAGGTTCTCCGCCGCCGCACCGCCGTGTTACGACAGCGTGCCGGTCACCGAGGTGCCCGACCTGGTCACGTAGTAGGTGACCGTGGTGCCGCTCCAGAAGTGGAACGTCAGCGTGACCCGGGCGCCGTCGGTGACCTCGGCGAAGAACTCCGGCTTGAGCACGATGCGGTCGCCGGGGTAGTCCGGCGCGAACGCCACGTCGAACTCCTTGAACGCGGTCCAGTTGTGCGGCCCGGCGAACGAACCGTCCGCGTACTTCGCCTCCATGGTGGCCAGCTGGTCACCGCGGAACTGGGTGGGCACCGCGAACGCGCCGGTGGTGCCGGTCGCGGCGGACAGCAGCGGCGGGTCGTAGGTGATCACGTCGATCCGCCACGGCACGCCGGTGGAGAACCGGGCCTGGAGCGTGGAGTTGATGCCGTAGGCCCGGTCACCGACCAGCCGGGTCACGGTCTCGGCGCTGAGCGTGAGCGTGTTGCCGCTCAACGTGTAGTCGGCGCCGGTCAGCCCTTCGAACGTGGTGCCGTTCAGGTTGAGCGTCAGCGACTCCGCCGTGATCGCGCCGGTCCTCGGCACGTAGATCTGGTCGCTTTCCGCAGTGCCGGACCGGACCGTCCAGCTCGACCTGATCTGCGCGATCAGCTCCGGGTCGGACCACTGGAAACTCGTCCGGCCGAAGTGCTGGCCGTTGTCCCAGAGCATCGTGGTGATCCTCCGCAGCCGCGCGTGGTAGCCGAGGAACTCGAAGAACTTCAGCTTCTCGCCCTGCTGGATCGTGCCGGTGTGCCGGTCGAAGCCGAGCAGCCCGTACTCCCCGATGATCACCGGGATGTTCTTCGACACGAACGCGTTGTGGACCCGGTCGAACGCGTCGATCAGATCCTGCTGTGCGGTCGCGTCGAACCGGGTGCCGCCGGCCACGTTCACGCTGAACGGCCAGTAGCCGTAGAAGTGCACGGTGGCGATCAGGTTCGGGTCGTTCAGCGCGGTGAACGTGGCGGTCAGCTCGTCGATCCGGGCCTGCTCCGCGGACGTGTGCAGGGTGGGCAGCACCAGCAGCCGGGTGGCGTTGCCGCCGCCGGACGCGCGCACGATCCGGTGGAACGACGTGTTCAGCTCGTTGAGCAGCTCCGCGTTCTGCGCGTCGCCGGACGAGCCGGTGAACTGCGGCTCGTTGACGCTCTCGAACGTCAGCCGCGCCGGTGCGTCCCGGAACGCGGCCGCGAGCTGCGTCCAGAGCGCTTCGTAACGGGCGGTCACGTTCGCGCGGTCGGTGGGCATCGTGTTGATCCACTGCCACGAGTCGTGATGAATGTTGATCATCACGTAGAAGCCGTCGTCCAGTGCCCAGCCGACCACCTCCTGCACCCGGGCCAGCCAGGCCGGGTCGATCGTGTAGTCCGGCGCGGCGCCGTGGTGGTTGCTCCAGGTGACCGGGATCCGGATGCTGTTGAAACCCTGCGCGCGTACGTTGTCCAGCAGCGCCTCGGTGACCCGCGGATTGCCCCAGGCGGTCTCGTCCGCGCCGACCGCGTCGAAGCTGTTGCCCAGGTTCCACCCCGGCTGCATCGCCGCGACCGCCTCCATCGCGGTGCCGGCCGGCCGCGGGCTCGTGGTGGGGGTCGGACTCACCGAGCCCGTCGGACTCGTCGTGCCGGTGCAGGTGGTGCCGTTCAGCGCGAACGTGGCCGGGTTCGCGTTGGAGCCGCTCCAGGAGCCGTTGAAGCCGAAGCTCACCGACGCGTTGGTGCCGAGGCCGGCGTTGTAGCTCGCGTTCCGCGCGGTGACCGCCGCGCCGGACTGGGTGACCGTGGCGTTCCAGGCCTGGGTGACCGTCTGGCTCCCCGGGAACGACCAGGTCAGCGTCCAGTCGTTGACCGCGTCCCCGAGGTTGGTGACGGCGACGTTCGCGGTGAACCCACCGTTCCACTGCGACGGCACCGAGTAGGTCACCCGGCACCCGGCCGCGGCCTGCGCGCTGGACGCCACCGCGACTCCGCCGGCCAGCAGCACCGCGGCGGCGCTCACTGTCAAACCGGCTCGCCACCGGCTCCTGATGGTCATGATCGTGCGACTCCTGTCCTCCGGGCGTGGGCGAAAGCCCGGTCAGCCGGAGGCTAAGTTGAGTCGCCAAACTTTGTCAATCGACGTAGATGGTTGTCGGGTGCAGTGCGGCCAGCGCGTCGGCCGATCGGGAGCCGGGCTGCGCGTGCAGGACGAGCACCTCCAGGCCCGGCGCGCCGGCCACGATCAGCTTCTGGGTCTCAAGCTCCAGGTCGCCGGCGTGCGGATGCCGGATCACGATCGTGCCGCTGCCGCCGCGGTGCACGTCGTGGCGGGCCCACAACCGGCGGAACCGCGTGCTCTTCAGCGACAGCTCGCCGATCAGCGCGTGCAGCCGCGGATCGTCGGTGTCCGTGCCGCACAACGCGCGCAGGTGCGCGACCGCGCCCGCGGTGAGAGCCGCCGGTTCCGGACGGTGCAGCGGTTCCGGGCCGCCCAGGAAGATCGCCCGCAGCAGGTTGGCTCCGGGCCGCAGGAACGGTGCCAGTTCGCGGGCGTGCGGGTTCGCGGCCAGCACGTCGCAGTACCGGTTGAACACGACGCACGGCACGTTGAGCGTGCGCACCAGCGTGGCGAGGCCCGGCGGCAGATCCTCGTCGCGCGCCGGCGCGGGCTGCGCGGCCCGGCCGGACAGCGTCATCAGATATTCGGTGCTCTCCTCGTCCAGCTGCAGCACCGAGGCGAGCGCGCCGGCCACCCGGGCGGACGGGCTGCGGTCCCGGCCACGCTCCAGGCGCAGGTAGTAGTCGATGCTGATCCCGGCCAGCATCGCGACCTCCTCGCGGCGCAGGCCGGGCACCCGGCGCAGCCCGTTACCCGGCGGCAGGCCCACCTCGGCCGGCGTCACCAGCTCCCGCCGCGCGCGCAGGAAATCCCCGAGGGCGTTGTCCATGCCGTCCACGGTAGGCCGCGCGGCGTACCGCTGGGATGGCCCTTTTTCTACCCGGATCTTCGCTCCCTGCCGCGCGCCGCGCGATGCCGTGAGGATCGGACCCGTCAATCACAGAGAGGAACGACGGCATGCTGATCGACGGGAAACTGGTGGAGTCCGGCTCGCGCTTCGCCAACATCAGCCCCACGACCGAAGAGATCATCGGGTACGCCGAGGAGGCCACCGCGGAGGACATGGACGCCGCGATCGCCGCCGCCCGCCGCGCGTTCGACGAGACGGACTGGGCCACGGACCACGCGTTCCGCCGCCGCTGCCTCACCCAGCTCGGCGACGCGATCCGGGACGACGTCGAGGAACTGCGGCGCATCGACGTCGCCGAGCTCGGCGTGCTCGTCACCACCACCGGGCTGACCATCGACACGATGCTGCCCAGGATCGCGCAGCTGGCCGAGCTGGCGGAGACCTACGGCTACGAGCAGCCGCTCCCGAACGACGCCGGGATCCTGCGCCGCGAGGCGGTCGGCGTGGTCGCGGCCGTACTCACCTGGAACTGCGGTTTCTACCTGTGGATCGAGAAGGTGCTGCCCGCGCTCGCGGCCGGCAACACGGTCGTGGTCCGCCCGGCACCGGAGACGCCGTGGGGCTCCACGTTCATCGCGCGCCTGATCGCGGAGCGGACCGACATCCCCGCGGGCGTGGTCAACGTGGTGACGTCCAGCAGCCCGGCGCGCGCGGTCCAGCTGACCGAGGACCCGCGGGTGGACATGGTCTCGTTCACCGGCTCGACCGCGGTCGGCCGGCAGGTCATGGCCCAGGCCGCGGGCACAGTCAAGAAGCTCGTGCTCGAACTCGGCGGCAAGTCCGCGAACATCGTGCTCGACGACGGCGATCTCGAAGCGGCCGTCGCCGCCTCGGTCGGCCAGTCCTGCGCGCTCGCCGGCCAGATGTGCGGCATGCTCAGCCGCCTGCTGCTACCCCGCTCCCGCTACGAGGAGGGGATCGCGCTCGCGGCCGCGATGATGCGTGACGTCGAGGTCGGCGACCCGGCCGACCCGGCCACCCGGCAGGGCCCGCAGGTCTCCGCGGCGCACCGGGACCGGATCCTCGGCCTGATCGCGACCGCGCGCGAGGAGGGTGCCCGCGTCGTGGTCGGCGGCGGGGTGCCGGACGTGGCGCGCGGCTTCTACGTCCAGCAGACGCTGCTCGCGGACGTCGACCCGGACTCGACGATCGCGCAGACCGAGGTGTTCGGCCCGGTCGTGTGCGTGATCCCGTACGACGATGACGACGAGGCCGTGCGGATCGCGAACAACAGCATCTACGGGCTGAGCGGCGCGGTCTGGAGTGCGGACCGGGAGCGGGCGCTGACCGTGGCCCGGCGGGTGCGGACCGGCGTTGTCGCGGTCAACGGCGCGCACTACTTCCAGAACGCGCCGCTCGGCGGCTACCGGCAGAGTGGTCTCGGGCGGGAGACCGGGCTGTGGGGCTTCGAGGAGTACCTCGAGGTCAAGGGCATCGGGGTCGCGCCGGCCTGATCCCGGTCAGCGGGACTCGTCCAGGTGCGCGGCCCAGATCGGGCCGGCCTTCTCGTGCGCGTCGACGCCCTGGAAGAACGCCTCCGCCACCTTCTGATAGTCGTCCTGGGACGCGCCGGTCACGGCGAGGAACTTCGGCCGGTGGACCGCGAATCCGTCCGGCGCGTCCTGCGGGCGGTAGGGGATCGCCATGCGCAGCAGGAAACCGTCCGTGTGGCCGGCCGCCTCCACGATCAGCGCGTCGGTCCTGCCGCCCGGCAGGTCGACGAACGCGTCCAGCACCGTCACCGCGTGCACCGCGCCGTGCGAGTTGTCCCGCAGCGCCGCCTGCACCGCCGCCGCACCCACCTGCAGATCGCCGGGGAACCGGTCGAGGCCGCGCTGCCCGTCCGGCTTCTCATAGCCGTACATCGGCACCAGCGTCTCACCGTCGAACACGCTCCACACCGCGTGCGCCGCGAAGTACCCGGCCATCCGGGCGGTCTCCCACATCCCCCCAGCCTGCCATGCCGTGGCCCGCCACCCTCAGCGGATCTCCACGACCGTCCCCGGACGGCCGCCGCGGAGCGAGCTCCAGACCGGTGGCGACGACGGTCTCCGGCGGGATCAGCGGGGGCGTACGCGCGCGGTCGGCCGGTGACATGGCGGCGAGCCTGGCGTGGGCGCGCGGCAGGCCGATCCAGGCGGGGACGACGCAGGTCATCCGGACGCGGTGGCGCTCCCACAGTCCGGCGGAGGCGGCCGTGAAGCGGATCAACGCGGCCTTGGCCGCGGCGTACTCGGGGGAGCCGTACGGCTCGGCGCCGAGCGCGGCGGACGAGGAGACGTTCAGGATCGCGCCGCCGCCGAGGCGCTCCAGCCCGCCACCGGCGCCGGTGACGATCGCGATTCGTTCGGTCATGCGTCTCTCCCTACCCCGGCGCGGGCCGGAGAAGCCGGGAAGACCGCAGAAGCCGGAAAGAGCGGTGCGGTACCGGGCGGCGGGACGGAGAATGGCGGTCATGAATGATCGGCGTGTGAGGGCACTGGTGGTGCGGGGTGGCTGGGAGGGGCATCGGCCGGTCGAGGCGACCGGCCTGTTCCTGCCGTTCCTGGAGGCCGGCGGCTATGAGGTGCGGGTCACCGGGGACACCGCGGTCTACGCGGACGCGGACGAGATGGCGCGCACGGACCTGATCGTGCAGTGCGTGACCATGTCCGAGATCAAGGCGGACGAGGTGAAGGGGCTGCGGGCGGCGGTCGCGGCCGGGACCGGGTTCACCGGATGGCACGGCGGCATCGCGGACTCGTTCCGGGCGTCGTCGGACTACCTGCAACTGGTCGGCGGCCAGTTCGCGACGCACCCGAGCCTGCCGCCGGAGGCCTGCGCGGGCGGTCCGGAGGACAACTTCCTTCCGCACACGATCGAGCTCACCACGCTCGGCCGGGAGCACCCGATCACGGCGGGGCTGGACGACTTCGCGCTGACCACCGAGCAGTACTGGGTGCTGCACGACGACCTCAGCGACGTGCTGGCGACCACCACGCACCCGGCGCCGGAATGGCATCCGTGGCACCGGCCGGTCACCTCACCGGCGGTGTGGACGCGGCTCTGGGGCGCCGGCCGGATCGTGGTGTCGACCCCGGGACACAGCCTGGACGTGCTGGAACACCCGAGCGTACGGACGATCATCGAGAGGGGCATGGTGTGGGCGACCCGCACGGCATCGGCATCGTAGGCACCGGATTCATCTCCCGCGCCTACCTGGACACGCTGGCCGGGCACCCGGCTGCCCGGATCACCGCGGTCGCCGACCTGGACCCGGACCGGGCCGCCGCGGTCGCGGCCGAGTTGCCCGGCGCCCGCGCGCTGACCGTGGACGCGCTGCTGGACAGCCCGGACGTGGACACCGTGCTGAACCTCACGATCCCGGCCGCGCACGCGGAGATCGCGCTGCGGGCGGTGACCGCGGGCAAGCGCGTCTACGGCGAGAAACCGCTGGCCGCGACGTTCGAGGAGGCGGCACACGTGGTCGCGGAGGCGGCCCGCGCGGACGTGCTCCTCGGCTGCGCGCCGGACACCGTGCTCGGCACCGGCACCCAGACCGCGCGCGCCGCGATCGACGCCGGCACGATCGGCCGGCCGTTGTCCGCGCTGGCCGTGATGGTGACGCCGGGCCACGAGCGCTGGCACCCGAACCCGGACTTCTACTACGCGCCCGGCGGCGGGCCGCTGCTCGACATGGGCCCGTACTACCTGTCCGCGCTGGTCCACCTGCTCGGCCCGATCCGCGCGGTGACCGGCGCCGGGGCGCGGCTGCGCGGCGAGCGGACGATCGGGTCCGGCACGCGCGCGGGTGAACGCATCCCGGTCGGCGTGGACACGCACGTCACGGGCGTCCTGGAGCACGCGGGCGGCGCACTCTCGACGATCACCACCAGCTTCGACGGCGTCCGCACCAGCGCGGCCCCGATCGAGGTGCACGGCGAATCCGGCACGCTGATCGTCCCGGACCCGAACACGTTCGCCGGCGACGTCCGCCTCTTCCCGCTCGGCGGCGACGCCTGGCAGACACTCCCACCCTCGGCCGGCTACGCCGACTCCGCCCGCGGCATCGGCCTGCTCGACATGATCACCACCGACGCCCCCGAGCCGCGCGCCGGCGGCACCCTGGCGCTGCACGTCCTGGAGGCGATGACCGCGCTGCTCCGCTCCGCCACCGACGGTCACCGCATCACCCTGACCACGACCACCGGCCGTCCCTCCCCGGTCCCGCTCACCCCACCGGAAACCTGGCGACGCTGACACCGAGCGACACGTCAGGCCACCTGCTTCAGGGCCTGACGTGTCACCGGCCACCAAATCCACGTCCACATTCGTTTCCCGCTTCCGGCGTGGCTGAGTTCCCAGTGCTCCCGCGGGCACCGGTCGTCGCTGGCGCTCCTCCCTGCCGGTCCCGGCGTGTCGCGGCCCGCATCGGGGCAGGCAATCCACGCGCGCCCAGCCCGCCGGGCCGGCGAGCATCGCCACAGCGAACTCACCCCCGTCGGCCCTGCCCACGCCGGATTGGCGTGTGTCGCGGGCCTTCGCGGGCGTCAGGTCGGTAGACCGGCACGCCCGGCAGCCTGCGGGTCTGACCGGCAGTTCGGGTCTTCTGCCGGTGCGGCGTGCGAAGTTCGGGTCATCCGCCGGTCCGGCGTGCGGGGTTCGGGTCTTCTGTCGGTGCGGCGTGCGGGGTTCGGGTCTTCTGTCGGTGCGGCGTGCGGGGTTCGGGTCATCCGGCGGTCCGGCGTGCGGAGTTCGGGTCATCCGCCGGTCCGGCGTGCGAAGCCCGGGTCGCCCGCCGGCCCGGCGCACGCGGTTGGCTACACGGGCACTCCGTGCCCGAAATCTCACCATAAAAGGGAAGACCTTCCGCCTCGCCACCCCGATACGGCCTCGGCAGGCAGGCGACAGCGCCTGAGTGATCAATCAGTGGAGCAAAAGATAGGTCAACATCGCTAGTTGACCTATCTTTTGCTCCACTGATTGATCACTCAGGGTCGATGGGTGGCGTTGTGTGCGGGTGGATGCCACGAGCGGGTCGGGATAAGGGGGAAATTTCGGGCCAGGAGCGCCCGGCTCGCATGGTGATCGTGGTTGTCTGGTGCGCGGCGGCTCTGGGTGATGATCTGGGCGGTGGGCGGGCTCGGCGGTGGTCGCTCGCGGCCGGTCGGCAGACGTGCGGGCGGCCGGGGATCTCTTCACTGAGCGATGTTGAATTGACTGCTCTCCGGGGATCTTCTGTCTCGACGCGGCTGGTTGAGCCGGGTGTGTCTCCGCGGGCTGGCGGCGCGGGATGTACCGCTCTTTCTTGAGTTGAGTGAGCGGCATCGGACCGGTGCCCGCGGGAGCATGCCCAGACCGACCACGCCGGAAGTGGGAAAAGCGGGTTTTAGGTCAGGAACTGACCGGGATGGTGGGCAGGGTGGTGGGCATGACCGACACCATGCTGCTGGCGGCGGGGGATGTGCCTGAGGGCGGCGCCGTGCTGAATCCGTTCGTGATCGTCGACGGCGCGGCGGGGTTGATCGAGTTCGTGTGTGCGGTGTTCGGGGTGGAGGAGGCCGTGGAGGCGCGGACGCCGATGCCGGACGGGAAGCTGATCCATGCGCAGGTGCGGCTGGGGACGGTCGATCTGATGGTCGCCGACCGGCTCGACGGGTGGCCGGCGCGGGCCGGGCTGCTGCAGGTGTGGGTGCGGGACGCGGGTGCGGTGTTGGAGCGGGCGGGCGCGCGTGGTGCGACCACGGTGACCGAGCCGGTGCCGTTCTACGGACAGACGACGCTGGCACGGATGCTCGATCCGTGGGGGAACCTGTGGTGGCTGTGGTCGCCGGCGCCCGGGCAGCCGGATCCGGTGCCGGCGTGGGAGGGTGGCGACGACGTCGTGTTCGCCACGATCGACGCGGCGCTGCGCGGGCTCGCGTCCTGATCTCGTCGCCCTCCGGGGTCGCGTGTGACCAGCGCGAACGACGTCGGAGGGCGCACGGTCGATGACGTGTGGTGACCTGGTCGGCCCTCCTGCGGAACTCTGACAAAACGGCGTTATCATCTGCCGATCGTGCGCATAATGGCTCTCCTCGTCGTCGTTCTCGGCTCGGCCGCCCGGATCGTCCGCTGGCTGGCGGACCAACCGTTGTGGCTGGACGAGCAGATGATCGCTATCAACATCCGGGATCGTGGATTCGCGGGTCTCGCCACCGACCTCGCCCACGACCAGAGCGCGCCGATCGGCTGGCTCTGGTCGCAGCGGCTGGTGCACCTCACGCTCGGCGACAGTGGTCTGGCGTTGCGGCTCGTCCCGCTGCTCTTCGGCGTCGGCACGCTGGTGCTGGCCTACTGGGCCGGGCGTCGCCTGCTCGGCCCGGCCGGCACGCTCGTGCTGGTCACGCTGCTCGCGGTGAACGGGTCCCTGATGCGGTACTCGACCGAGCTCAAGCAGTACTCCGCGGACGCGTTCACGGTGCTCCTGCTGCTGGCCCTGGCCGTTTTCGCGTTCCGCCGGCCGGCGCTGGGCTCCTGGGCGCTGAGCTTCTGGGGCGCGGCCGCGGTCAGCGGGCTGTTCAGCACCGCCGCGATCATGGCGACGCCCGGGATCGCGCTGGTCGTGCTGGTGGTCGCGGTGCGCGAGACCGGCTGGATCGCGACCGTGCGGCGGCATCTGGCCGGCATCGCGCTGTGGACGGTGTCGGTCGGCGCGCATTACGTGCTCGCGCTGCGGTACGCGATCGGCGACGACACGCTGGCCGCGCTCAACGCGCGGCTCGGCTTCCCGCCGGAGGGACTGGTGCCGACCGCGCGCTGGCTGCTGGCCCGGCCGGTCACGCTGGCCGGCGACCCGATCGGCGTGCCGTGGTGGCTGGCCGTCGTCTTCTGGCTGCTGGCTCTCGCCGGCGCGATCGCCGCAGCTCTCCTTCCGCACCGGTCCGCCGTCGAGCAGACCGCCGGCGTCGGCGCCGGGTCGGCCACCGGCGAGTCTGGCCCGTCGGTCGGCATGCCCGGTGCGGCTGCGGGCGCGTCCGATGAGGCTGCGGGCGTGTCTGGTCCGGGTGCTGGTGTGTCCGGTGCGGCTGCGGGCGCGTCCGGTGCGGGTGCTGGTGTGTCCGGTGCGGCTGCGGGCGGGTCCGATGAGGCTGCGGGCGTGTCTGGTCCGGCTGCGGGCGCGTCCGATGAGGCTGCGGGCGCGTCCGGTGCGGGTGCTGGTGTGTCCGGTGTGGCTGCGGGCGCGTCCGATGAGGCCGCGGGTGTGTCCGGTGCGGCTGCGGGCGTGTCTGGATCGGGTGCGGAGCTGTCCGGGTCCGGTGATGGGGTGTCCGGATCGGACGGTCGCGTGGAGGGGTGGCGGCGCGGGTCGCGGTGGGTGCTGGGGCTGGTGCTGGCGGCGCCGGTGGTGAGCGCGTTCGGTGCGGCGGCCGTGCATGCGGTGCCGCTCTACGGGCGGTTCGCGGTGCAGCTGCTGCCGCCGCTGTTCCTCGCGGTCGCGATCGCCGCCGACGTGATCGCGGCGTGGCTGCTGGGCGCGGTCGCCTCCCGTGTCACCCCGCGCCGGTCGGCCGTCGCGGCTCGCGGGCTCGTCGCCACCGCCGGAGCGGTCGTGCTCGCCGCGCTCGCGGTCTTCGCCGTCGCACCGGCCGCGGTCGCGGCGGCCCGGCCGGCCCCGCTCACCAACGGTGTCGACGACCGTGCCGCGGTCGCCGCGCTCGTCGCCGCGCATCGGCCCGGCGACCTCGTCGTGGTCACGCCGTCGTCGTGGCCGGCGGTCGAGTGGTACGCGGGAGCGACCACGCTCGACCCGGTCCTGCTGCTGCACACCACGTGCATGCGCTCCGGACCGGTCCTGGAACAGGTCGCGCCCGACTACTCGCGGGTGCTGGTCTACCTCGGGATGCAGGCCGGTGGCACGCCGGGCGAGGCGAAGGTGGCCACCATGCTCGCCCGGCACGGCACCGTCACCGGGCCGGAGAAGTTCGGCGCGGGCGCGCTCTACACGCTCACGCTCGGCCCGGCGGGCCCGAGCCCGGCCGGCGCGGTCCCGCTGGCCAAGAACGACTGCCTGAAGGTCATCGCCACGAACGGCTGAGCCGGTTCCCTTCGGCTGGGCTGGCTTGCTCCGGCTGAGCCGGTTTGTTTCGGCTGGGCTGGCTTGCTTCGGCTGGGCTGGCTTGTTTCGGCTGGGCTGGCTTGCTCCGGCTGAGCCGGTTTGTTTCGGCTGGGCTGGCTTGCTCCGGCTGAGCTGGCTTGCTCCGGCTGAGCCGGTTTGTTTCGGCTGGGCTGGCTTGCTTCGGCTGGGCGGGCCTGCTCCGGCTGAGCCGGCTTGCTCCGGGTCGAGCTGGCTGGTCCCTGCATGTTCGGCAGGGCCGGCCGCGTTTGCCTGGGTCCCGCACGTTCGGATGGCCGGTCACGTTCGGCCAGGCCGGTCGTGACCGGCTGGGCCGGGTCGGGGTGTTCTCAGGTGGCGGGGACGTCTCGGCCGGTGGTGGAGGGGCGCACGCCGCGGAACAGCAGGTAGAGGATCATCCAGAACTCGCCGAGTGAGGCTGGGACGGCGAGCAGGTCGGTGACCAGCGGCGCGCCGGCCAGCAGGTAGGGCGTGAACGCGCTCAGCACGTAGAGCGGCCCGCCCGCGATCAGGATCCAGCCGAGCGGCGTGGGCATCCGGCCGGAGCGCAGCACGCAGACGCCCATCGGGATCAGCCACAGCCCGAAGAAGATCGAGCCGGCCGTCCACAGGTTGCCGGCCAGCAGGTAGCACGCCTGCACAAGCGCGGCGGCGTCGCCGAACGGCTCCGCGGCGATCTGGTGGGCGGTGCCGAGCGCGGCCGCGCTGCCCATCACCGCGACGCCGTTGATCAGGCCGAACGCGGCGATGCAGCCGGCCGCGAACGCGTCGGTGTCCCGGAAGAGCCGGAAGAACCAGACCGCACAGAGCGCCTGGGAGAGTACGACCAGGAGCTCCAGCGCGATGCCGGTGCGGGCCAGGCCCGGGTCCGCGGTGAGCCGGGCGAGCGTGCCGGCGGGGTCGCCGTCGGCGAACAGTAGCGGTCGGACGGTGAGGAAGCCGAGGCCGCCGGCGACGGCGAGGGCGAGGTAGAAGAGGCCGGTGAGACGGGCGGTGGCGCGCATTCGCGACTCCTGAAGGATGAGAACCTTACGTTGTAAGGTAGCCGCCGGGTGCAAGGGTGGGATCCGATGAGCGTGGAGGAGCGGGCGCCGCTGACCCGGGAGCGCGTGCTGGCCGCCGCGATGCGGGTGGTGGACGCCGAGGGGATCAAGGCGCTGACCATGCGCCGGCTCGGCGCGGAGCTGGGCGTCGAGGCGATGTCGCTCTACCACCACCTGCCCGGCAAGGAGGCGCTGCTCGACGGGTTGGCCGACGCGTTGATCGCGGAGATCCAGGCCGAGGCCGCGCTGCGGGTCGACGCGGCCGGCTGGAAGGAGCGGCTGCGCCAGACGTTCCTGGCCGCGCGCGTGGTCATGCTGCGCCACCCGTGGGCGCCGGGGATGCTCGGCGCGCGCACGACCGTACCCGCGCGGCTCTTCGCCTATTACGACGGCATCGTCGGGACGATGACCGGCGGGGGACTCTCGCACCGGCTGGCGCACCGGGCCGTGCACGCGTTCGGGACGATGGCGCTCGGCTTCACCCAGGAGCTGTTCCGGCCGGAGGCGGCCGGTGGTGCGGCGGACGTGGACGCGGCCGAGGCGGACCTGACCGCGATGGCGGCGGCGCTGCCGCATCTCACCGCGATGGTGGCGGCGGAGGCGCACGACGCGGCTGATCCGGTCCTCGGATGGTGTGACGGCCAGACTGAGTTCGAATTCACGCTTGCCCTGATCCTGGACGGTCTCGAACGTGGCGCCGCAGGTCAGCGTTAGTCGTTTGTGGACCGTTCACCGTCCACTCAGGCTGGTGCAAACCGGGCGTCTTCGGTAGGGTCGGCGAATCGCCCTCGCTGATCGGGCCCGGTGATCCTGTGCGGCCGGTCGGCGGATGGGGAGGGCCGTCAGCTCCTTTCGCATGCCCGCATGCCCGCACTCGGTCAGGAACCTCGAAGCATCGTGACGAAGCGACCCGATCCCCGCGCTGCGCAGGCGAAGGGCGGACGACAGCAGTCGATCAGCCGGCGGGTCATCCGGCTCGTTCTCATTCCCAGCGTGGTGGCGCTGATCCTGGCGCTGATCGTCGCCGGATACCTGGTCTTCAATGGGTACTACACCCGGGCGGTCGCGACCAGCGTGCGCGAGGTGTCCATCCCGGCGGCCACCGGTCTGGCGAACGTGCAGCGGGAACGCCGCCTGAGCATCGACTTCGCGGCCCGCCCCGGCGCCGCCGCGCAGGAGCTGCAGGAGCAGCGGGTGCGCACCGACGCCGCGCTCGCGGCGATGCGGGAGAGCGCCGAGAGTGCGCTGGCCGCCGCGCCGGACTCGATCACCACCCGGTGGGACGATCTGGTGGCGCGGCTGGACCAGCTGCCGCAGCAGCGCAGCGCGATCGACTACAAGGCCACCTCGCGGGACAAGGTCGCGGAGTACTACGACGGCATTCTGGACTCGGCGACCGCGCTCTTCGACGAGCAGGCCCGGGTGGTGCCGTCCAAGGACGGCGCGCTCGGCGGCAACACCGCGACCGAGGCGTTCCGGGTCTCCGACCTGATGTCCCGATCCGCGTCGGTCATCGTCAGCGCGTACGGTGCCAAGTCGCTCACGCCGGAGGAGCACCGCGCGTTCGCCGGCCTGGTCGGGGCGTACCACGGTGAGCTGGACGAGGTCTCCGAGGCGCTGGAGCCGGCCGCCGGCGAGCAGTACGAGGCGCTGCTGAAGAGCGACGCCTGGTCCCGCCTGATCGCCGCGGAGAACGAGCTGATCGCGGCCGGTCCGTGGGGCAGCACCGTGCCGGCCGGGCTGAACGTCGACGCGGCCGCGTGGGAGGCGTCCAGCGTCGCGATCTCCGACGCGCTGCTGGAGCTGTCGATCACCCAGGCCGACGCGGTCTCCCAGCGCGCGCTCGACGCCGCGAACACCACGCTGCTCACCGCGCTGCTGGTCAGCCTGGCGGCGATCGGAGTCGCGGTGGCCGCGATCGTCTGGGCCGTCCGCCAGTCCCGGATCCTGGTCGACCGCGCGCTCTCGGTGCGCCTGGAGCAGCTCGGTGCGGACGCGGCCACGATGGTGGACAAGCGGCTGCCGGAGATGATGGACCGGCTGCGCCGCCGGGAGAAGGTCGACACCCGCGTCGAGCTGGCCTCCCGCGACTACGGCCAGGACGAGATCGGCCGGCTCGCGGACGTGCTCAACCGCTCGCTGAACGTCGCGGTCGGCGCGGCCGTCGACGAGGCCGCGACCCGCGCCGCCGGTACCGCGATGTTGATGGGCGTCGCCCGCCGCCCGCAGCGCCCGCTGCAGCGCGGCCTGCGCACCATCGAGGAGCTGCAGAACAAGCTCGGCGACGAGGACGTGCTGGCGGAGCTGTTCGACGTCAACCACCAGCTCGCGCAGACCCGCCGCTTCCTGGAGAACCTGGTCATCCTGGCCGGTGGGCAGATCGGCCGCCGCTTCCACAAGCCGGTGCCACTGCGCCGCGTGCTGCTCGGCGCGATCGCGGAGACCCAGAAATATCGCCGGGTCACGCTGCGGAACACGCCGGAGCTGTCGCTCGCCGCGGGCGCGGTCGCCGGCACCACGCACCTGCTGGCCGAGCTGCTGGACAACGCGCTGACGTTCTCGCCGCCGGAGTCGGAGGTCTTCATCAGCTGCGGCCAGGCCAGCCACGGCGTGGTCATCGAGATCGAGGACGCCGGCGTCGGCATGCCGCACGACGCGCTGGAGAAGGCGAACGCGCTGCTCGCGGACGCGCCGACGCCGGACGTGACCGCGCTGCGGGACGGCGCGCAGGTCGGCCTCTGGGTCGTCGCGGAGCTGGCCAAGCGCGGTGGCATCCAGGTGTCGCTGCGGACCAGCGCGTACGGCGGCCTGATGGCGATCGTGCTGCTGCCCACCCGGCTCGTCCTGACCGCGCCGGACGCGGCCACGACGCCGCCGAGCACGCGGGAGCGGATGACCCCGCCGGCGGCCGTTCCCCCGGCCGTCCCGCGGCGCGCTCCCGAGGCGCCGGCGCCACAGACCCCCGCGACCACGGCCGCCCCGGTGGCCGTGGCGGAACCGCCGATGGACGACTCGTACCCCACCGCCGAGATGCCGGCGATCAAGGACGGGATCCCCGCCGTAGGAGGTCAGACGATCGCACCCACCCACGCGCCGCCGGCACCCCGGCCCGCGTCCCGCCCGCCGCTGCCGGTCCGCCGCCCGCAGGAGCACCTCGCGCAGCAGCTGCGTGACGAGCCCCCGGGCCCCGCGCCCGAGCCGCAGGCACCGGAAACCACCCGCTCGCCGGAGCAGGCCCGCTCCCGCCTCTCGCAGTACCAGCGAGGCTGGAAGGCCGGCCGCGCCGCCGACGAGGGGGACGGATCTCGTACCGACGGAGACAGGAAAGCCTGATGGACCCGACATCGCAGAACGATCTCACCTGGATGCTCGACGAGCTGGTGACGGTCCCCGACGTGCATCACGCGGTGGTCCTGAGCGCGGACGGCCTGATCATCCAGAAGTCCACGGCGCTGCCGCAGGACGCCGCGGAGCTGCTCGCGGCCGGCGCGTCCTCGCTGCACAGCGTGGCGGCCGGGACCGGCCGGCGGTTCGAGAGCGGGCCGGTCGGTCAGGTGATCGTGGAGTACCAGGGGCACACGCTCTTCGTCGCGGCGGCCGGTCCGCACGCGCGGCTCGCGGTGCTCTGCGGCCAGGACGTGGACATGGGCACGGTCGCCTACGAGATGGGCCGCCTGGTCACCCGCATCGGCCAGTACCTCGGGACCACGCTGCGAGTGCCGCAGGGAGCCGCCTAATGCCGGACGAGACCTGGTACGGAGACGACGGCGAGCCCGGCGGTCGCCTGGTCCCGCTCTACATGCTGGTCAACGGGCGCACCTCGCCGCGCAACACCAGCCTCAACCTCGCCACCCAGGTGACCGCGCTGCCGGTGGACACCTCGGCGCTGGAGCCCGAGTACCGCGAGATCATCGCCTGCTGCAACGGCTGGATCTCCGTCGCCGAGCTCGCCGCCTACCTCAACAAGCAGCTCACCGTGGTGAAGCTGCTGGTGGATGTGCTTCTGGAGCGTGGCTTCCTGGCGCTGGGCGACCCCGCCGAGCGCACCGTGGCCGACTACCGGCTCCTGGAAACCATTCTCGATCGACTCCAGCGCCTCTAGATAGAAGGACTCTGCTTCGTGAATCGCAAATCGGTCAAGGTGGTGGTCGCGGGCGGGTTCGGCACCGGCAAGACCACGCTCGTCGGCTCGGTCAGCGAGATCGCGCCGCTGACCACGGAGGAGGTGCTGACCGCACCGAGCGAAGGCGTCGACGACCTGACCGGCATCGAGGACAAGACCAGGACCACGGTCGCGCTCGACTTCGGCCGGATCACGGTCAACTCCGACGTGGTGCTCTACCTCTTCGGCACGCCCGGCCAGGACCGGTTCTGGTTCATCTGGGACGAGCTGGCGGTCGGCGCGATCGGCGCGATCGTGCTGGTCGACACGCGCCGGCTGGACGCGAGCTTCCCGGCGATCGACTACTTCGAGCGGCGGCGCATCCCGTTCGTGGCCGCGGTCAACATGTTCTTCGGCGAGTGCCCGTACACCGAGGACGAGATCCGTGGCGCGCTCAAGCTGAACGCGTCCGTGCCGCTGGTCTGGTGTGACGCCCGCGACCGGCAGTCCAGCAAGCAGGCGCTGATCGCGCTGGTCAAGCACGCGATGACCCGGCTACCGGCGGGAACTTCGGCGGGACGTTGAACTCGGGCACGCCGGCGTACGTCATTAATGCCGAACTCCGGCGTGTAGAGAGGTGCGAGTCGTGCCGAACATCAGTCTCCGGCTACCGGCGAGCGGGTCCGGGCGGATCACCGCGGCCATGTGCACGGCCCTGGCGATCGTGGTCCTGACCGCCGCGGTCCTCGGCTGGGGGGTGGCCCGCGCGGACGACGAGAAGATCACCGGCGTCGCCGTCTCGGACGTGCAGCTCTCCGCGGTGCTGCGCGCGGCGCACTCCTGCCCGATGCTCGGCTCGCACCGGATCGCCGGGCAGTTGATGGCCGAGTCCGGCTTCGACAGCACCGCGACCGGCACCGCCTCGGGCGGCTCCGGCCTGGCAGGGCTGACGGACGAGGACTGGAAGAAGTGGGCGCCGTGGCCGGGCGCGCCGCGCACCGACACCACGGCCGGCGCGCTCGCGCTCGCCCACCGGATGTGCGGCCTCAGCGGCGAGCTGCGGCAGGTCGGCGTGGACGGCGACCTGTGGCGGCTCTCGCTGGCGGCGTACCACTCCGGGCTGGACGCGGTGACCGCGACCGGCGAGGTGCCGGAGGCGGCGCGGGTCTACGTCGACGAGTCCGCGGGTTACGCGGCCTACTACGCGGACCTGCCCCAGTTCGGCGGCGCCGGCGCGGCCGAGGTCGTGGACACGGTCGCCGGGGACGTGCCGGAGGCGCAGCCGCTGCCGGACGCGTACGTCGCCCTGGTCGCCGACGCGGGCCGGGTCTGCCCCGAGGTGACGCCCGCCGCGGTGGCGGCCGAGCTGATGGCCGCGTCCGCGTTCGACGAGGGCAAGCTGGGCGAGGCCGGCCGCCAGGGAGTGGCGCAGTTCCGCACGGACGTCTGGTCGCGGTACGCACCGGCCGGCGCGTCCACGTGGGAGCCGGGCTCGGCGATCCCGGCGCTCGGCCGGGTGCTCTGCAAGCTCACCGACGAGCTCGACGGGCTGGAGGGCGATCCGTACGCGGCCGCGCTCGCCGCGTTCCACGCCGGGCCGGACACGGTGCGCCGGGCCGGTGGCCTGCCGGACGTGATGACCCGCGCGTTCCTGAAGAAGGTCACGGACTACACCGAGTACTACCGCCTCGACTCGCGCCTCGGCGCGCCGGTGGCGCCGTCCCCGGTCGCGGGTTCGCCGTCCGCGAGCGCCTCCGCCAGCCCGAAGGCGACGCCGTCCGCGACGCCCAGCCCGACGCCGGGCACGCCGGCCCAGGCCGCCGCCCCCGCCCCGGTCGCACCGGCGCCGCAGGGCACCACGAGCGCGCCGAAGCCGCCGCCGCTGCCCGGCCAGCAGATCACCCACTGGAAAACCGGTAGGTGCATCGACGCCGGAGCGGCCACCGACGGCGTGATCATGACGGTTACGGACTGCAACCCGACGTCCGGGACCGCGCAGCGCTGGGACGTCCGCTCGGACGGCACGATCCGGTCGTACGTGACCGGGCTCTGCCTGGACGTGGCGTGGGCGAAGGTCGACAACAACGTCAAGGTCCAGACCGCCAATTGCAACGGTACGGCCGCGCAGCAGTGGACGATCGCGGACAACACGCTCTACACAGGACTCGACAGCAACTACTGCCTGGACCTGAACCAGAGCGAGGCGGGCCTGCCGGTCGTCATCTGGTGGTGCGTCCACCACGACAAGCAGTCCTGGACCGTCAAGAAGTGACACAGCGTGGCGGCCCGGCGACGACCGGGCCGTCACCCCTGGTCGAACGGGGTGTGATCAGCGCCGTTCGGCGATGGTGTTCGTAACCTGGTCGTGCTATCCAGTCCTGAGCAATCGGTAAGCAGGTCCTCCACGGCCTGTCTCGGCGGCCGGGCGACCACAGGGAGACACCATGCTGATGGGCGGGATGATGCCCGTTACCCAGCTGATACTCATGATCAGAAACTCACCGCCGGCTAACGGCGTGACATTGATGAAAGGTATGCCGCCGGACCGCCTGCCGGTGGTGCTGAAGGAGCTGACCCCGGCCGATCTGGCACGTCTGCTGCCCGTGATGGCGGTGGACTACCGCACCCGGGTCGTCGGGATGCTCTCCGAGGCCCAGCTGATCGGCGTGGCCGGGAAGCTGCCGCAGGAGTCCGCGGTGACGGTGCTGCGCTCGCTGCCGGAGGAACAGCTGGTCGCGATCGTCGACCGGCTTCCCGGCCCGGTGTCGAGCGCGCTCTACGGCTCGCTGCCGTCCGCGGTGCAGCCGGACGTGCTGTCGAAGATGGACCCGCGGCAGGCCCAGGCCGCGGTCGCGCCGCACTACGAGCGGGCGGTCGCGGACGCGCTGGCCAGGGCGAACACGGAGGTTCTGATCCCGCACTCGGGACCGGCCGGGGTGCTGCTGGTGCCGCTGTTCGGCCGCCGGGTGGCGATCGCACCCCGGCACGGCGACGACGGCCGGGTCGCGGTCCGCGACGCGGAGGAGGCGGCCTACCACCACCGGGCCCACGCGGCGCTGGCCATCACGGACCTGCCGGTCGCGGAGGACGTGCAGGCGTACTGCTCGCAGGCCCGCCGCGAGGGCCGTTCGCTGGACACCGCACTGTGGGCCGGCGACCGGCACGACGGCGCACTGAAGAAGGCACTGGTCAGCCTGTTCCGCTGACGCTGCCGAAGGCTGCCGCCGCCCCGCGCGGCGGCAGCCCGCCGCTGCTCGCCGCCGCTGCTGCTGCTCGCCGCCGCCGCCGCTGCTGCTGCTCGCCGCCGCTGCTCGCCGCTGCTGCTGCTGCTCGCCGCTGCTGCTCGCCGCTGCTGCTGCTCGCCGCCGGTTTCCGGCGCTGCTCTCTGCCGCTGCTCTCCGGCGCCGGTTTCCGGCACCGCTCTCTGGCGCTGTTGAACCGATGACGATTGCCGTCGTCGTATGGCAGTCGGCGTCTGGCGGGAGGACGGTGGTGGCCATGGTGCGACGCGGCGTGCCGGTGCGAGGGCGTGTTCGGTGGATCCCGACGGGCTGCGGCGAGGCCCAGGCGCCGCCTGGCCGCACGTCGCACGAGCCCACACACAACACCGGTATGAGGGCTTCCGCGGCGCACACCCGGCCGACACCTGGACCGCGCCTCGCTCCGGTCCCCAGGCCGATACAGGTTCCAGCGGCCAGAGGACGGCGCGGCATGCTGGCGGCAACGGTCCTGCTGGCCGGATGCGCTCTACTGACGCCCACCGCTGCCCATGGTGCGACGGACGCAGCCCTGGAGGTGGCGGGCGTTGCCCGTGGCGCCGCGGGCGCGGCACGGGAAGCGGCGGGGGTGACGCGGGGCACGGCGGGCCCGGCGCGGGAGAGGGCGAGCGCACCGAGGGAGGCGGCGGGCGTGGCCCGCGGCGCTCAGGGCGCGATTCACGCTGGCCAGGGCGCGGCACCTGGTGTGCCGGAGCCGGACGAGACACGGTATTACGTGGTGGGGGAGCCGGTCGATGGCCGGCGGGAGTACCTCTATCAGATCGCGGTGGAGACACTGGGCGACGGAAACCGGTTCCCGGAGATCGTGGCGCTCAACGAGAACCGGGTGCAGCCGGACGGCCGGCGGCTGACCGACCCGGCGGTGCTGGAACCCGGCTGGATCCTGCTGCTGCCGCCGGACGCGGCCGGGCCGTCGGTGCGCGCCGGTGCGCTGCCGTCCGCGCCGGTTGCGGCCGGGCCGCCGGGCGGGGACGGCGGCGGGCAGGTGCGTTCGGCGATGCTGGTAGCTGCCGTGGCGATCGTGATCGCCGCGCTGCTGGGCGCGGTGGTGTGGCGGTGGCCGCGGCGGCGGCGCCCGGCGGACGGGCCGCCGGAAGTGGCGCGGGGATGGTGGCCGGCGGGTTCGCCCGTCGGCGACTCCACCGCCGCGACGGTTCCGTCGCCCGTGTTCGCTTCCGAGGCGACGGCTCGCGCACAGACGGCCTCCGCGGTGCCCACCTCGGAGACCTTCGCGTCGGCGACCCGGCCGGCGAGAACCGGGGCGGCCGACGTCGCGGAGAGCAGATCCGCGACCTTCGCACCTTTCGTCCCGGTGGCCGATGCCTCCCTGGTGCCGCCGGTCTCCCCGGCCGAGTTCCCGTCACTGCCGCCGGACTCACTGGCCGAAGCCCTGTCGGTGCTGCCGGTCTCGCCGGTCGAAGCCCTGTCGGTGCTGCCGGTCTCGTCGGTGCTGCCGGTCTCGCCGGTCGAAGCCCTGTCGGTGCTGCCGGTCTCGTCGGTGCTGCCGGTCTCGCCGGTCGAAGCCCTGTCGGTGCTGCCGGTCTCGTCGGTGCTGCCGGTCTCGCCGGTCGAAGCCCTGTCGGTGCTGCCGGTCTCGTCGGTGCTGCCGGTCTCGCCGGTCGAAGCCCTGTCGGTGCTGCCGGTCTCGTCGGTGCTGCCGGTCTCGCCGGTCGAAGCCCTGTCGGTGCCGCCGGTCTCGTCGCTGCTGCCGGTCTCGCCGGTCGATGCGCTGTCGGTGCCGCCGGTCTCGTCGGTGTCTCCGGCGGGTCGGGAGGTGACACCGCCCGCCGGCTCCACGGCGCCGGTCTTCGCGGCTGGCCCAGAGGCGGTCGGACAGGGGGCATCCCCGGTGCTGGTTCCCGTGGCTGGTCCGGGAGCGGCAGAGCCGGGTGCGGCCCCAGCGCCGATTGCCGCTGCTGGTCCGGAGGCGGCCGGTGAGGCCCCGGCGTCGTTCCCCGCCGGCGGTCCGGCCGTGGCCGGACCCGAAGCCGCTCCGGCACTGGCCGCGGCCGGGCCGAGGCCGGTGGTCGCCGGGGATCTCGATCTCGGGGTGCGCCTGTCCTCCGGTGATCTCGCGGTGCGGCTGACCGGCTCCGGTGCGATGGATCCGCCGCCGTTCGCGTGGAGCGAGCGGGTCGAGGAGGTGCCCGCGATGGCGTTCCCGGTCCGGCTCGGACGGCGGGACGACTGGATCCTGTGGGTGGATCTCGCCCGTGGCCCGGACCTCCTGACCGTCACCGGCCCGGTCGAGAACGCCAGGTTGCGGGCCGCCGAGATCGCGGCGGACGCGCTGGCCGACGGGCATCGGGTCCACGTGGTCGGCGACGTGCTCGGCGAGGCCGAGCCGCCCGGTGTGACCCGGCTCGACGCCTTTCCGGCTGTCGGCGAGCACACGGACCCCGGCCTGGTGATCAGCGGCGGCCTGCGCGGCGCCGACCTCGCCGCCGCCCGCACGCTCACCGCCCGGACCGACGGCCGGGCCGTGGCCGTGCTGGTAGGCAGGGTGCTCCGCGCCCGCTGGTCCGCGGTCGCCCGCTGACCGCACCGGTGATCCGCTCGCTGATCCGCTCGCTGGTCGTGCTCGGTGATCTGCCCGCTGGTCGTGCTCGGTGATCTGCCCGCTGGTCGCGCTCGGTGATCCGTCCGCTGGTCGCGCCCGGTGACCTGCCCGCTGATCGCACCCGGCGATCCGCGCACGCGCGCCGGATGAAGGACCGCCGCTGAGCGGCGGCCGGTCAGGATCAGGGTGCGATGGTGAGGGAGCGGATCAGGTCGCCGGCGACGGTGAACTGGTAGTGGAGGTCGACGACGCCGCCCGGGAAGTCGCCCTCCAGGTGGACGACGACGTGGTGCCCGGTCAGTCCGACCGGCTCGGCCAGCGTCAGCGTGGAGGTGTAGGTCCAGGTGCCGGCGTCCTCCTCCCGCCAGGCGCGGATGGCCTCGCGCCCGACGTGGATCCGGGAGTCGTCGACCACCACCGCGCGTTCGTCGAAGCAGTCCACGAGGGCCGCCCAGTCGTGGTCCTCGGCGGCCCGGAAGTGCCGGGCCAGGAGCGGCGGCAGCGTGATGTCGTTCATGCGGTTCTCCTCGGGGTGGTGGTGAAGACCGGCCAGCCGATCTCGGTGCGCCAGGCCGCCGGGTCCGGGGTGTCGCGCGGCCCGACCAGGTAGGTCTCGTGGATCGGCCCGTCCAGGATCAGCGCGTGCGCGGTGAGGTGGGCGCCGAGCGCGCCGTACGTGACGTCGATGTCGTCGTGCGCGCCGTGGTGGACGACCAGCGCGAGCTCGCGCGCGGGCAGGTGACGCGGCCGCACCCGGCCCGCCGCCACGTCCCGGTCGGTGGGGACGAAGACGGTGAGCCGGCCGGTGCCGTGGGTGAGCAGCTCGTTGTCGTACTGCCCGGCGGGCGGCCCGGCCGGTCGCGCCCCGGCCGCGGCGATCGCGGCGTCGATCTCGCGCATCGCGTCCGCGTACCAGGCCAGTGTCTGCTCTTGGGTGATCACATCGCTGACCGCGGTGACCCGGCGGGCCGGCTCGTGCCGCCGGACCACCTCCAGGCGCGGCGGGTCCGGCGTGAGCAGGCGTTGCAGCGCGCCGACGGCCGCGGTCGTGGCGGCCAGCCGCTCCTGGAGACGGTCCAGGTGGCCGGTGATCAGTGCGGCCCGCTCGTCCGCGTCCGCGCCGAGCAGCCGGGCGATGTCCCGGACCGGCATGTCGAGGTCCCGGAACCGGCGGATGACCTGCGCGGTCGGGATCTGGTCCGGCGAGTAGTACCGGTAGCCGGACCGTGGGTCGACGCTGGCCGGAGCGAGCAGCCCGATGTCGTGGTAGTGGTGCAGGGTCTTGATGCTCAGGTGCGTCATCGCGGCGAACTCGCCGACGCTCAGCAGCGCGGTCACGGCACCAGCCTGCACCATCCGGTAACCGGAGGGTTCCAGCTCCGGTGACCGCTGTCACACCCGGTGGACCCTCCGGTCGCCGGAGGCGGCACCGTTCCGGCCATGAAGACATGGTTCATCACCGGAGGCACCCCCGGCGGTCTCGGCGTCGCGTTCGCCGACGAGGCCCTCACCCGCGGCGACCGCGTCGCCCTGACCACCCGCCGGCCCGCGCAGCTGTCGGAGTGGGCCCGCGCGCACGGCGACCGGCTGCTCCTGCTCCCGGCCGACGTCACCGACCCGGCTCAGGTCGGCGCCGCCGTCGCGGCCGCGGAGGAGCGGTTCGGCGGCATCGACGTGCTCGTCAACAACGCCGGCCGGGGCTGGGTCGGCACGGTCGAGGGCATGGCCGACCGGGCGGTGCGGGACTCCTTCGAGCTCAACTTCTTCGCCGCGCTCACCGTGCTGCGCGCGGTCCTGCCCGGGATGCGGGAGCGGCGGTCCGGCACGGTCGTCAACGTCTCGTCGGTCGCCGGGCTCGTCGGTGCGCCGGCGTTCGGCTCCTACTCGGCGGCCAAGTTCGCGGTCGAGGGGATGACCGAGGTGCTGCGCCACGAGGTGGAGCCGTTCGGTATCACCGTGCTCGCGCTCGAGCCGGGCGCGTTCCGCACCAACGCCTACGCCGGTTTCGCGGTCGAGCCGATCGACGAGGGCATCGCGGACTACGGCCCGCTGCTGCTCTCGGTCCGGGACAGCATGGTGGAGCAGCACGGCGACCAGCCCGGCGATCCCCGTGCGGCGGCTCGTGCGCTCGCCGACGCGGTCGACGCGGAGCGGCCGCCGCACCGGCTGGTCCTCGGGGGTGCCGGTTTCGACATGGCGGTGTCCCACCTGGAGGCGCAGCTCGCCGGGATCAGGGCACACGAGCGGACCGCCCGGGGTGCGGACTTCGCGGACGTCAGCGGGCCCGGGCCAGCCCGGTGAGGGCGCCGTGCCGCGGGGCCAGCAGGAAGGCGAGCAGGAACATGCCGGTGAGTACCAGCACGATGGTGCCGCCGACCGGCAGGTCCCAGGACCAGGACAGGTAGAGGCCGACCAGTGCGGAGAGCGCACCGACCGCCGGGGCCAGCAGCATCATGGCGACCAGGCGGTCGGTGAGCAGCCGGGCGGTCGCGGCCGGGGTGACCAGCAGCGCGAGCACCAGGATGTTGCCGATCGTCTGGACCGCCATCACCACCGCGAGCGTGACCAGCACGTAGAGGGTGACGTCGAGCCAGAAGACGCGCAGGCCGAGCGCGCGGGCCATCTCCCGGTCCAGCGTGACCGCGACGAACTCCTTGTGCAGCAGCGCGACCGCGAGCAGCAGGAGCAGGCCGGTGCCGCCGACGATCAGCAGGTCCCGGTCCGGGATGCCGGTGATCGAGCCGAAGAGAAACTGCTGGAGCGAGCCGGCGTACCCGGGGGCGCGCGAGATGATCACGATGCCGAGCGCGAACGCGGCGACGAAGAAGATCCCGATGACCGAGTCCTCCTTGATCCGCCGGTTCTGCGAGAAGATCGCGACCAGCAGCGCGGTGATCACGCCGGCCGTGATGCCGCCGAGCACCAGGCTGCCGGAGAACAGGAATGCGACGGCCAGGCCGGGGAAGACCGCGTGCGCGACCGCGTCGCCGATGAACGCCATGCCGCGCAGCACCACGTGGCAGCCGATCACGCCGCACATGATCGCGGACATCACCGCGATCGCCAGCGCCTTCGGCAGGAACGCCAGATCAGGGTTGAGCAGGTCGGCGAGGAAGTCCAGCGGTGACATTCAGACCCCCAGGGCCTTGAGCAGGTGGCTCTCCGCGCCGACTCCGAACGCGCGCATCCACACGTCGCGGTCGCGCAGTTCCGCCGGGGGCGCCGCGGCCAGCACGGTGCGGTTGATCAGAATCAGACGATCGCAGGTGTACGCCGCGGCAGCCAGATCGTGCGTGGCCATCAGCACCGCCCGTTCCCGTGCGATCGTGGTGAACAGCTCGGTCAGCACCTCCTGGGAGGGCATGTCCAGGCCGGTGAACGGCTCGTCGAGCAGCAGCACGGCCGGGTCGAGCGCGAGCGCGCGGGCGACCAGCACGCGCTGCCGCTGGCCGCCGGAGAGCTCGCCGACCGGCCGGGTGCGCAGGTCGCCCAGCCGGACCCGGTCGAGCGCGTCCCAGACCGCGGTCCAGTGCGCGACCCGGGGGCGGCGGAACAGGCCGATCCGGCGCACGAGTCCGCTGAGCACCACGTCCTGCACGGAGGCGGGGAAGTCCCAGGCGAACTCGTGGCGCTGCGGCACGTACCCCGGATTGGTGATCGTGGTCTTTCCGCCGGTCAGTGGCAGGAGGCCGAGGGCGGCGCGGAGCAGCGTGGTCTTGCCGGCACCGTTCGGGCCGAGCAGCGCGGTGAACTCGCCCGCGGCCACGCTCATGGTGACGTTCTCCAGTGCGGGACGGCCGCCGAGCCGCACCGTCACGTCGTCGAGCGACAGCACCGGGCTCATGCCGACTCCCGCGCGCGCTCGGCGGCCCGGCGTACCGCGGCACCGCGCACGGCCACGCTGACCAGTAGCGCGATCAGCAGCAGCGCGGCCAGGCCGAGCACACCGAGGAGCCACCCCGGAAAACCTCGATCATCAGCGGGTACGGACGGCGGCGCGGACGGCGACGCGACCGCGATCGTGCCGGCGCGGGCCTCGTCCGGGCCGGCCGCGTCGCCGACCGCGAAGCGCAGCGTGGTGCTCGCGGTCGCGGTGCCGCCGCCGGCCAGTTCCGCGGTCACGTCCAGCGCGATCAGGTAGACGCCGGGCGCGCCGAACACCCAGTTCGCGTGCGTGTGCGTGTTCCGGTCGACCCAGAGCGGCTGCGGGTACGCGTTCGCCGAGTCCCACAGCACCTGTGGCGCGCCGAGCGTGCCCGACTGGAGGAACACGGTCAGTCTGCCCGGCCCTTGCACGCCGCGCAGGTTCATCGTGACGCCGCGGCCGGCTTGGGCCAGCAGGCCGGGGTCCTGCGTGTTCCAGCCGAGCCAGACCACGCCCTCCTGCTGGGTCTGCGGCAGCACGTGCACGGACGTGCCCGCGGGCGCGCCGAGGAACGCGTAGGCCGGGTCGTCCGGGACCTCCTGCTTCGCCGCGTCGCGCACGCGGATGACGGCCTCGTCCGGGCTCCGCCACACCGGCGGCGCCGCCTCGTCGTCGTGGATCTGGATGCTCCACGTGTCGTCGCGGAACCGCGGGCCCACGTCGACGTGCCCGGTCTCCAGGATCGCGGGACCGGTGGCCAGTCCCTGGTCCGGGTCGAGGCTCTGGGAGAGGCCGTCCGGCGACGGTACGGCCAGCGCGGCGGCCACCATGACGCGGCCGAGGAGTGCCAACACAGCGTTTTCCTTAGGAGAGGCAGCGTTTGAGCGAGTCCGCGTTGAAGCGCATCATCGCGAGGTACGTGGTGATCCGGCCGTCGAACGTGTCGCCGTAGATGTCGCAGACCGCGACGTCCTGCTCGCGCGCGACCTCGACCAGCGTGGACGAGCGGGCGCGCAGGTTCGGCTCCAGGAACACGGCCCGGATCTCGAGCGTGCGCAGCGTCTCGGTGAGCTTGCGGCGGTCGGCCAGGCTCGGCTCGGCCGCCGGGTTCGGCGTGACGAAGCCCGCGACCGGGATGCCGTACGCCTTGGCCAGGTAGCCGAACGCGTCGTGCGTGGTGACCAGGTAGCGCCGCGACGCCGGGATCGACGCGATCGTGCCGGTCAGGTAGGCGTCCAATGTGGTCAGCTCGCGCAGGTAGCGGTCCGCGTTCTCCCGGTAGGTGCCGGTCCCGGCCGGGTCGACGCCGATCAGCGTGTCCCGGATCAGCTCGGTGTAGGCCATCGCGTTGCCGGCGTCCTGCCACAGGTGCGGGTCGATCTCGCCGTGCACGTGCCGGCCCAGCACGGCCTGCGGCAGCTGGTAGACCCGGTCCCGGCCGAGGAACCGGAACGCGGTGCCGCCGGGCACCTCCTGCAGCGCCTTGGCCGGCACCTCGATCACGGTCCGCGCCGGGTCGTGCCGGTGCTGGCCGGACTCGCCGCCGCCGTGCGGGTCCGCGTAGAGGTACAGCTCGCCGGTGTCGATGTCCGCGGTCAGATCCGCGTGGCCCTGCCCGAGCACGTCCGCGCCGGCCATGCCGGGGACGCCGTGCGGGTCGACGCCGACCGCGAACGTGAACGTGTTCTCGCCGAGCGGCACGGCACCGGCGTCCGCCTCGATCGCCAGGTCCGCGCGCAGCGTCAGCCGGTAGACGCCCGGCTCGGTGAACGCCCAGCTCATGTGCGTGTGCGCGTCGGCCGGCAGCACGACGGTGCCCTGCTTTTCCGAGGAGTCGAATACCATCTCCGGCTTGCCGAACGAGCCGGTCAGATAGGCGAGTAACCGCCCGGGTCCCTCCGCGCGGACCGCGGTGAGACGGACGTCGGAGGAGCGGGTGACGCCGTAGGCCGAGCCGGTGCCGCGGGCGCGCAGGCCGAGCCAGATCGTGTCCAGCGAGACGTTCTCGACCAGCGGGATGATCTCGGCGGCGTACTTCGTGGCGCCCTCGGCCAGCGAGACGTTCGGGATGCCGTCGCGCAGGTTCGCGTCCAGCGCCTTGATCACGGCGGCCGGTTCGAGCAGCAGGTAGTTGCTGAACGCCAGGTCCGCGTAGACCGTGTTGCGCACGTCGCGCAGGGTCGGCTCGTAGCCGTGCGGGTCCGCGTCGTCCGGCACCAGCGAGTCGACCAGCACCCGGTCGCCGCCGACGTTGCGGACCAGGTCGGCGAGGATGCCGGTGGTGGTGACGACCTGCACCCGGCCCTCGTCGCCGGTGAACGCGGGCGGCGCCGCGCACCCGGTCAGGGCAAGCACGCTGAGCACCGCGAGCAGCACCCTCATCTGATCTCCGTACGCTGGTGGGAGTCGCGGTCCCGCTCCAATTCCGGTGGAGCGGGACCGCGGCCCGATCTAGTTCGAAACCTGGAAGGTGTACGTCCGCGCGCCCGTGGTGAGCGCGGCGCCGGACGGTGTGGTCGCCGTGACCTCGAACGTCACCGCGTAGGTGCCGGCCGCGCTGAACGCCCAGTTCGCGTGGGCGTGCGCCGCGGTCGCCACGGTCCCGCTGTCCGGCAGGCCGTCACCGGAGTCGAACAGCTTCGTCGGCGTGCCGAACGCGCTGGTCGTGTAGACGCTGAACCGGCCGGGCCCGCTGACCCCGGTGAGCCGGAACGTCAGCGTGTTCCCCTGCACCGCGCCGGACGCGACCCCGGCGGTGTCCCAGCCCGCGTAGAGCAGGTTCGGGTTCTGTGACTGCGGCAGCACCCAGACCGTGCTGCCCGGCGTGCCGAGGAACGACCACGCGCTGCCGCTGGGCACGGTGACCTTCGCGGCGGCCGGCACGCCGAGCGTGACGTCCGCCGGGTCCCGGTCGACCGGGGTGGCGCCGGTGCCGTCCCGCAGGTCCAGCGTGAGCGCGCCGCCGGCGTAGTCGACGTCGAGCACGTCGACGTGCCCGGCCGTCAGCGTGACCGGCGCGGCCTGCGCCGGTGCCGCGATCAGCGTGGAGGCGACGGCCGCGATCAGCGCGACCGCGACCTTCATCGCTGCACCCGGAACGTGTAGACGGCCGGCTCGGACGTGACGGTCTCGCCGGTGGCGGCCAGCGTGGCGGACGCGGTGACCGTGAACCGGTAGGTGCCGGCCCGGTCGAACGCCCAGTTGACGTGCTCGTGGTCGCCGACGCCGATCGACAGCGTGTCCGGCAGGCCGTCGGTGTCGTCCGCGAGCACGGTGGGCGCGCCGACCGCGTCCTGCGTGAAGATCGCGATGTCGCCCGGGCCCTGCACGCCGGTGAGGTTGATCCGGACCGTGTCGCCGGTGAACACGCCGGCCTCCAGCTCCTCGGCGGACAGCCCGGCGAAGAGCAGCTCCGGGTCCTGCACCTGCGGAAGCACCCAGACCGGCTGGCCGGCGCTGCCGAGGAACGCGTAGGCCTCCTCGGCCGGGATCGCGGTCTTCGCCTCGCGCTTGACCAGCAGCACGGCCTCGGACGGCGCGAACTCGGAGTCGCTGTTCTCGTCGTGGATCGCGAGCTCGAGCGCGCCGTCCTCGAACTCCACGTCGATCGCGTCGACGTGGCCGGCGCTGAGCACGGCCGGTGCGGTGTACGCCTGGGCCGGGCCGGCGGCCGCGACCAGCGCGGCGGCCACGGCGCCGGTGCCGGCGAGCAGGCGGATGGAGTGTCGCATGCGTTCTCCCATCGATGAGCCGTCCCCAGTGGATGACTCTCGCCAAACGATAATCGTTTTCATTAAGAGTGGGGAAGCGTGTCGTGGGTCACGGTTCGGCGCCGGCTGATCACGACGGCGGCGAGGCCGAGCACGACCAGGACCGCGCCGGCCGCCACGACGGTCAGCACGCTGCCGCCGGTGAGCGGCAGCCGCCCGCCGCTCTGCCCGGTGCCGGTGTCCGTGCCGGTGTCCGTGCCGCCGGAGTCGGACCCGCCGCCGGTGAAGCCCGCGCCCGCGTCCGTCGCGTCGCCGACCGCGATGGTCAGCGTGCGCGTGTCGGCGACGGCCTTGCCGGCCTTGGTGGTGGCGGTCATCTCGACGGAGAGGCGGTAGAGGCCGGGCGCGGTGAACGCCCAGTTGCCGTGCGCGTGCGTGTTCAGCGGGATCGCGAGCTTCTGCGGCATCGCCTTCGCGGAGTCGAACAGCACCTGCGGCGCACCGAACGATCCGGCCAGGAACAGTTTGAACGCGCCCGGGCCCTGTACGCCCTTGAGATTCCAGGTGACGTCGCCGTCGACGCCGGACGTGACCGTGGCGTGCTGGGTGTTCCAGCCGGGCCAGACGATGCCGGACTGCTGGGTCTGCGGCAGCATGTGGATCCGCGCGCCGGCCGTGCCGAGGAACGCGTAGCCGGTGCCGGCCGGGACCGGGATCCTCGCCTTGTCCGACACCTTCAGCACCACGTCGGACAGCTCGCGCCAGACCGGCGGGGTGGCGGCGTCGTCCTTCAGCCTGATCCGCCAGGTGCCGTTCTCCAGCGTCGGCCCCATGTCCACGTGGCCGTCGCTGATCACGGTGCCGCTCGCGGGCGCGACCGTGGTGGCGGCGGCCCCGGCCTCGGCGGCGGGCGCCTGGGCCTGGGCCTGGGCGCGGGCCTGAGCCGACGAGTCCGGTGTGGAGCCCGCTTCGGCCGGGCCGGGCGCGGAGGAGTCGGCGGCGGAGTCGTCCGGCGATGTGCCGTCCGGGGGCGGGGCTGGAGTGGCCGGCGCGGGCAGGGCTGGAGTGACCGGCGCGGGCGGGGCCGGGGCGGCCGGTGCCGCAGCCGGCGGTGCCGGCGCGGGAGCCGCTGGAGTGATCTCCGGGACCGTGACCGTGTAGACCGCTGACGCCGTGCCCGCATCGGTGCCGGCCGCGCCGGAGACGGTGAAGGTGAGCCGGTGGACGCCGGCCGTGTCGAACGTCCAGGCCACGTTCGGCAGCCGCGTCCCCGCGGTCAGCGTGGCCTCGGCCGGCCCGTCGCTGTCCAGCAGCACGGCCGGCCGGCCCCAGCGCGACACCGTGTAGGCCGCGAACCCGCCGGGACCGTCCACATCGGTCAGACGCAGCGAGAGCGCGCCCCCGCCGCGTACCCCCGTGGTGTCGATCGAAGGGAAGTGGCCGCCGCCGGCGGACAGGGACCAGACCGCACGGCCGGGCGTGCCCAGGAACGCGTAGGCCGGATCGGCCGGCACGGTCGTGGACAGCCCGCCGCCGGGCCCGAAGCGCAGGCCGCCCGGATCGCGCACGGTCCCGGCCGCGTCGCGGAACCGCAGCGACAGCGCGCCACCGTCCTCGCGATCGATCGACAGCAGGCCGGCGCCGTCCGCGGACGGGTTGGCCGGCGCGGCGACGGCCGCACCCGGCGCGCCGGTCATCGCCAGCATGGTCAGCGACGCGGCCATCGCCGCGGCCGCACGGAAACGTCTCGTCATGATGTGGACTCCTTCAGGGACGAAAGGGCACGATCACGGCCACGCCGCTCGGCCTCCGCGAGCGCGGCGGCGGTCCGCAGCCGCCGACGCCGGCGAAGCAGCAGCCCGGCCGCCACCAGCGGCAGGAGCGCACCGAGCGCGGCCAGTTGGGACCAGGGCACGAGCCAGACCGTGGTACGAGCGACCGCGGTCGCCGGCGCCGGATCGAGCGGCTGCCCGTCCATCGGCACCGGCTGGACCGCGAGTTCCACCGGCACCCGGAACAGCGGCCACACGCCACCGGTCGTCGCGGTCGCACGCATCTCGCGGCCGGGCAGGATCTGCGGCAGGTCCGGCAGGTCGAAAGCCTTCCCGGGGGTACGGATGGAAGGCGCGCCGGCGAGCCGCACGTTGCCGGTGTTCGCGACCGTGTAGGCGGCGGTCAGCGTGGGCAGCCGCAACGGGTTCCACGACGTGTGCCGGGTGATCCGCGGCGCGCGCACGCTCAGCTCCGGCCGCAGCGCACCGGTCACCCGCAGGTGCACGCGCGTGCCGACCCGGTGGTCGACCGAGACCTCGGATCCGTCCGGCCCGGTGGTCCGCGCGGTCAGCGACGCCACGATTCCGCCGACGTGATCGCCCGGCGTCGCGTTCGCCGGGACCGCGACCGTGACCGGCACGACCACGCGCGACGTGGACGGCAGCACGATCGTGTCGCGCTCCGGCACGATCCAGGCGCCCGCGTCGACCGGCGCGCGGTCCGCGGGCAGCAGGTCGAAGCCGCCCTCCGCCGTGGTCAGCGCGTCGCTGGCGTAGAGCCGCAGCGTCAGCGTCTGCCGCGAGTGGTTCGCCACCACCACGTGATCCGTCAGCGTGGCACCGGGATCGAGCTTGTAGTCCAGCGCCGGCCGCCCGTCCGGCCCGGCCGGCCCGGAGGGCGCGACGGACCAGGTGATCGCGGCGGGCGCGGACGGCGCCGGGGCCGGCATCGGGGCCGGCACCGGCGCGGTGGCCAGCAGGGGTGTCATCAGCAGGCCGAGGAGCCTGTGCATCGCATGTGTCCGATCGGTGCCCGCCCGCTGCCTGGATCACGGTGCGGGGGAGGAGGTGGCCGGGGTGGGTGCGGGGGGCGGGGGCATGGGCCGCCGCCCCGCGTGCCGCGGCCGTCGGCGGCGCGCGGCACATCCGTGATCGGTGCGTCCCGCATGCCGTCGGAGCCGCATGGGGACGCCTCGATCACGAGGTGGGAGGGGTCAGATGGCGGTGAGGGTGAGCGTGCCGGTGTAGGTGCCGGGCGCGGTCTCGGTCGGGACGCTCAACCGGAGTTGGGCGTCGAGCCGCGCAGTGCCGCGGCCCGCGCCGGCCGGGGCGGTGGCGAGCAGTGCGCCGGTGCCGAGGCCGGACGTGCCGGGCGTCGCGACCGGGCCGGCCAGCACGCCCTGCGCCGCGCCCTGCGACACGACCGCGGGCGTCCAGCCGAGGTGCTCCGCGCCGAACGACGCGCCGCCGTCCGTGCGGAAGCCGCCGGAGACCTGGCCGACCACGCTCCAGCCGGGCGTGCCGGCGCGGGTGTCGGTCACGGTGACCGGCCGCAGCGCGCCGCCGGTCTGCCACGCGTCACCGCCTGGGGCGAGCGCGGCCGGCGGGAGCGTGATCGCCCGGTCCTCCGGCAGCACGCTCATCACGAGCGCGCCGGCCGACGGATCGATCGACGCGGTGACGCTCTTCGACGTACCCCCGGATGGTGGTGGTGATGAGGCGACGCGCAGCGTGACCGGTGCGCTCGCCGTGCCGTCCGCGAGTCTGACCTGGTATTCGGTCCTGTCCAGCGCCTCGGTGGCGGTGAACCGGTAGGCCGCGCCGGTCTCGCCCGCGATCTCGGTGAACGCGTCCGTGCCGGTGCGGCGGCTGAACCACCGGTAGTCGGTGGACGGCCCCTGCGGCGTCTGCACGGCCTGGAGCGTGACGGTCTGTCCGGGCGAGTAGGAGCTTGCCAGGCCGTTGATGGAGAGCCCGATCGCGTCGCCGACCAGGAACGAGTAGCCGACCGGGCCGGTGGTGAGTGCGGTGCCGTCCGCCAGCGTGGCGTCGGCCTGGAACGTGAGCGTGTAGCGGCCGGTCGCGCCGAACACCCAACTGGCGTGCGCGTGCGTGTGGACCGGCACGTCGATGCGGTCGGGCAGCCCGTCCGAGCTGCGGAAACGGATGTTCGGCTCGCCGAGCGAGCTGGTGTCGAAGACGGTGACCGCGCCGGGCCCGTCCACGCCGGTCAGGCTGAGCCGCACGCGGTCGTCGCGGAACGTGCCGGGCGCGAGCGAGGTCGTGTTCCAGCCGGGCCAGAGCAGCCCCGGCTCCTGGACCTGCGGCAGCATCCAGATCGGCGTGCCCGGCGCGCCCAGGAACGCGAAGGCCGCGAGGTCCGGGACCTCGGTCCGCGCGCCCGGGAGCACCTGGAACGTGACGTCCTCGACCGCGCGGGGGACCGGCGGGCTGACGGTGTCGTCGTTGACCCGCAGCGCGAGCTCTCCGTTCGTGTAATGCACGTCGATCGCGTCGGTGTGGCCCGCGGAGAGCACCACGGTGCCGGCGGCGTGCGCCGGCGTGGCCGTGAGCAGGCCGGCCAGCAGGGTCGCCGCGACCGAGCCGGCTGTCGCTCGTCGTCGCAGAGCGTTCATGGTTTTACCTTCCCGAGGTTTTCGGACTTGAAAACCGTTCCCATTAACGGGAGAGTCGGAAGGTAGCACGACGCGCGCGCCGCTGTCGAAGGGAAGTGAACCGGTGGCGGGAGTCCGTCGTCGTGTGCCAGGCGGGTCCGTGACGGACGGGACCGCGATCGGCGGCGGCGGCGGGTCGCGGCCGGGTCCGCGAGGGGAGGCCGGTGATGCGACGTCCCGCGCCGGTCGTGGCGGCCTCGGGTGACGCGCTGCTGCTCCGCGCCGCGGCCGAGCCGGGCGTGGCGGTCCCGGCCGGGCTGCCGTCCGACCCCGGCCACGTGCCGGTCGTGTGCAGCGGCGAGGTCTCGGCCCGGCCGGACCTGTTCGAGCTGCTCCCGGACGTGCTGGCGGAACACCTGGGCGGAACCGCATCGGGGGTACGGCTGGTGCCGCTCGGTCCGTACGCGGATCCGGCGACCGTCACGGCGGACGCCCGGCTGCTCGCGGACCGGGTCGGGTGCACGGTCACGGTGCCGCTGCGGGCGCCGGCGGTGACGCCGTCCGGCGAGGTACTGACCGGGGCCTGGATCAGCATCGACGCGGACCTGCGGCTGCGCCCGGACCACTCCTGGCAGCCGGCGCCGCCGGTCGTGCGCGAACGATCCGCGCCGCCGGTCGAGGCGCCGCCGGTGGAGGCGCTGCCGGTGGAGGCGCTGCCGGTGGAGGCGCTGCCGGTGGAGGCGCTGCCGGTGGAGGCGCTGCCGGTGGAGGCGCTGCCGGTGGAGGCGCTGCTGGTCGAGGCGCCGCC
Source organism: Catenuloplanes nepalensis (assembly GCF_030811575.1). Taxonomy (GTDB): domain Bacteria; phylum Actinomycetota; class Actinomycetes; order Mycobacteriales; family Micromonosporaceae; genus Catenuloplanes; species Catenuloplanes nepalensis. The sequence goes on from NZ_JAUSRA010000001.1 coordinate 1,404,936, forward strand.
GGCCGCCCGGCCGGCGCCGGCGGTTCCGGACTCGCGCCCGATCGGGGCGTCTTCCGTCCCGAGCCCGGCCGAGGTCCCGGCGGAGGCGCGTCGGGCCGGGGTGGTCGTGGACTCGCGACCGGCCGGGGCGCCCGCGGACGAGCGTGCCGCGCAGGCGAGACCGGCCGCGCCGGCTTCGGATTCGGGCCCGGAATCGACGGGGGGCGACGTGGCTGTGCGCCCCACGACGCCGGAGGTCCTGGGGCGGGCGACGCCGGAGGGCTGGAGCTTTCTCGACGGCGAGTCGGCGGAGCGGGCGGCCGAGGACCGGGCGGTCGACGGCGCGTGGATCGTGACGGTCCATGTCGGACGGTCGGGCTTTCGGCTGGCCGGGCGCCTGGCGCCACCGGCCGCGGTCGCGCGTGCGATCCGCGCGGTCGCCGGGGCGGCGGAGGCGCCGCTGGTGCTGCGGATGGACGGGCTTCCGCCGAGCGGGCGGGCGGCCGACATCCTGCTGGGCGCGCTCGCGGACGCACTGGCGTCGCCGGTGGTCGGCGCGGACGCGGCGATCATCCCGGCGGCGGGCGGCGGGCTGGAGACGACCGGCACGTTCCGGCGCTGGCACCCACGGCTGGAGAACACGGACGGCCGTGCCGTCGATGTGCTCGGTTCTCGCTTTCCGGCGCCCGCCGGACCGGCCGGCCCGGGGGAACAGCCGGGCACCGCGGAACCGGGCGACGCCGAACCGGATCCGCCGGAATCATCACGGGCTTCGGCTCTGCCGGGATCGGTACTGACTGACGTTCCGCCGGGATCGGCGCCGACACAGTCGAAGCCGGTTGCGGCTGACGGTCCGCTGGCCTCGGGTGCTCCGGAATCGGTACCGGCGTCGGCCTCGGTGGTGTCGCCCGCGGTTGACGTTCCGCCGGGACCGGCGCAGGACCGGCCGGCACCGACGTCGGTCCCGGCCGGATCCATGGTGCTTCCGGAGACGGCCGCGCCGCTGCCGTCCGGACAGGTGCCGGCGCCGGTGGACGCAGTGCCCGGCGTGATCGGTGCCGAGTTCGCCGCCACGGTGGAGGCCGGGCGGTGGCGATGGGAGCGGCCCGCCGTGCTGGACCGGCTGCGGCCGCCGGCACCGGTGTCCCCGCCACCCGCGTCGCCGCCGGCCCCGCGGGCCGGAGTGCCGGCGACGTCCGTCGCGCAGGTCCCGGCCGCGTCGGCGGAGGAGCCGGCGGCCGACCGGAACGGCGCGGGCGCGGCCCGGGTCGCGGCGCCGAACCGGGCGACCGGCGGCACGCTGTCCGCCGCCGATCAGGCCGCGGTGCGGGCCGTGCTGACCGGGCGGTACGACGGCTACGCGCGGGTGGTGACCCGGATGCTCGCGCAGGAGCCGGGCCTGCGGGTGGCCGCGCTCTCCGCACCGGGGCTGCCGGCCGGCCTGGTCGCGGTGCGCGCGTACGCGCTGGGTGAACGGGACCGGATCAACGCGGCGCTGCGGGCGCCGGACCCGGCCGAGCCCGGCGACGAGGCGATGGTGCTGGCCCGCGCGGCCGCGTTCGGACTGCGCCGGCTGCCGGTGGTGCTCGGCCCGCTGGTGCTGCGCGTGCCGGCCGGCGTCACGTACCGGCCGGGTGAGGTCATCGTCGAGCCGGGATTCCTGGACGCCGCGTTCCCCGGGGCGCCGCGGTCCGCGGACGAGGAACCGCCCGAGCCCGGCACGGAGCTGCTGATCTGGTCGATCGGCGCCCGGCGGCTCGGTGTGCTGGCCGCGGCCGGCGGTGGGCGGGCCGTGTTCCCGGCCGGCACCCGGTTCGAGGTGTTGAGCGGCGGCGACGATCGCACGCTGCTGCGGGAGGTGCCGCCGGGCGGCGGGCGGCGCGGGGCGGACAGCGTCCGGGAGCGGCTGGCCGCGCTCGGCCCGGCCGCGCCGGCCACGATCGGTGTCGCGCTGGTGCCGGGCCGGGACGAGCGGGGACGCGGGTACACGACGGCGGAGGAGGCCGAGTGAACGGCAGCACGATGGTGGCGGTGTCCCGGACGGAACCGGGCTGCCTGCCGACGATCACGGCCGCGCTGGAGTCGGCCGCGCCGGGTGCGACCGTGGTGGTGCAGCCGGGCGTGTACCGGGAGCAGTTGCGGATCAGCGCGGACGTGACCGTGATCGCGGAGGACGGGCCGGGCACGGTGACGCTGGACGGCGGCGACGGCGTGGCGCTCTTCGTGGCCGGCGGGACCGTCGTGCTGACCGGCGTGGACGTGCGCGGCGGCGGCGCGGCGATGCCGGTGGTGCAGGTCGCGGCCGGCCGGGTGGTGCTGGACGGCGTGACGGTCACCGGCGCGGGCGTGCTGGCGCTGCACGCGCCGGGCGGCCGGCTGGACGCGCGCCGCAGCCGGGTGACGAACCCGTCCGGCGCCGGGCTGATGTTCGAGCGGTCCGGCGGCGGCGAGCTGTCCGACACCACGATCGAGGGGATCGGCAGCGTGGGCGTGGTGATCGCGTCCGGCGCCGGCCCGGTGTTCCGCCGCTGCGTGATCACGGACGTGCGCGGCGCCGGCGTGCTCTCCCGGGGCGGCACCGGCCTGCTGGAGGAGTGCAGGGTGCACGGCACGGACGGCCCGGCGGTCGCGGTCGAGGACGACGGCGGTGTCCGGCTGCGGAACACCGTGATCGGGCGCGCGGGCGTGCCCGTGGTGCTGGTCGCGGCCGGCCGCCCGGAGCTGACCGGCTGCGAGATCGACGCGGGCGAGGGCCCGGCCGTGCTGCTGACCGGCACCGCCGCCGCCGTGCTGGACGACTGCACGGTCACGGCCGCGGCCGGGGACGCGCTGGTGCTGCTGGACGAGGCGGCCGGCACGATCGCGCGGTGCCGGATCACCGGCGGGCCGGGTGGATCGGCGCTGGCGGCCGCCGGCTCGGCCGCGCCGGCCGTGCGCGACGGCACGCTGGCCCCGGGCGTGGTCGTCGCCGGCACCGTGCGGCTCACGCTGACCGGCCCGTCCGTGGCCGGCGGGGTCGCGGTGACCGAGGAGGCGACCGCGGAACTGTCCGGCGCCGACGTGACGAACCCGGCCGGCGACGGCCTGCGGGTGACCGGCAAGGCGCGGCTCAGCGCCCGCGGCGGCACCGTGCACGACTGCGCCGGCGCCGGCGTCGGCGCATACGACCGGTCCACGGTGGAGCTGCACGACCTGCTGGTCCGGGCCGCGGTCCGGGGCCTGGAGGCGCACGGCACGCTGCGTGCGACCGGGTGTGAGGTGGACCGGTCGCGGGCCGAGGGCGCGGTCGCGCGGCGCGGTGCGGAGCTGAGCCTGCTGCGGACCCGGGTGCGGGACGGCGGCGGTGCGGGCGTGCGGTTCGAGCCGGGTTCGCGCGGCGAGTTGCAGGGCTGCGAGGTGCTCGGCAACGCGGACGGCGGCGTGCAGGTCGAGACGTCGGAGCCGGTCCGGCTGGTGGCGACCGCGCTGACCGGCAACGGCGGCGCGCAGCTGCGCACGGACGGTGCCGCGCGGGTGATCGGGCCGGACGGCGAGGCTGCTTCCGTACCCCCGAAACCTGGTGCCGAGAATGTGCCGGAGGACGGCGAGGAGGCGCGGCTGCTGGCCGAGTTGCACGCGCTGGTCGGGCTGGCCGGCGTGAAGCGCGAGGTGGCGACGCTGGTCGGGCTGCACCGGATGGGCCGGCGACGCGCGGCCGCGGGCCTGCCGGTGCCGCCGATGTCCCGGCACATGGTGTTCGCGGGCGCGCCCGGCACCGGCAAGACCACGGTGGCCCGGCTCTACGGCCGGATCCTGGCCGCGCTCGGCGTGCTGCGCGGTGGCGCGATCGTCGAGGTGGCGCGCGCGGACCTGGTGGCCGAGCACATCGGCGGCACGGCCATGAAGACCACGGAGAGGTTCATGCAGGCGCGCGGCGGCGTGCTGTTCGTCGACGAGGCCTACACGCTGTCCCCGGTGGACGGTGCCGGCGGCCACGACTTCGGCCGGGAGGCGGTCGACACGCTGGTCAAGCTGATGGAGGACCACCGGGACGAGGTGGTGGTGATCGTGGCCGGATACTCCACGCAGATGCGCACGTTCCTGGCGGCGAACCCGGGCCTCGGCTCGCGGTTCGCGAAGACCGTCGAGTTCGACAGCTACAGCAGCGACGAGCTGGTCAGCATCGTCGAGTCGATGTGCCGGGAGAACCACTACGCGCTGGAGTACGACACCCGGACCGCGCTGCACGCCTGGTTCGAGCGGATGCCGCGCACCGAGTCGTTCGGCAACGCGCGGGTGGCCCGCCAGGTGTTCGAGGAGATGATCAGCCGGCAGGCGTTCCGGCTCTCCGAGGCGGCCGGCGCGTCCGGCGTGGAGCTGGCCCAGCTGCTGCCGCAGGACCTGGGCGACGACGCGGTACGGGTGCCCGCCGCGCCCGGCGGTGCCGAGGTCGACGCGCTGCTGTCCCGCTTGCGCAACATGATCGGCCTGGACGAGGTGAAGCGCGAGGTCGCGGAGCTGATCGACCTGCTGATGACGGTGCGCACCCGGGTCGCGGCCGGTCTGCCCGCGCCGTCGGTCGGCCGGCACCTGGTCTTCTCCGGCCCGCCCGGCACCGGCAAGACCACGGTCGCGCGGCTCTACGGCGAGCTGCTCTCCGCGCTCGGCGTGCTGCGCGGCGGCCAGGTGGTCGAGGTCGCCCGCGCGGACCTGGTCGGCGAGTACGTCGGGCACACGGCGCACCGCACCCGGGAGGCGTTCGACCGGGCGCGCGGCGGCGTGCTGTTCATCGACGAGGCGTACACGCTGGCGCCGCCGGACGCGCGCAACGACTTCGGCCGCGAGGCGATCGACACACTGGTCAAGCTGATGGAGGACCACCGCGACGAGGTGGTGGTGATCGTCGCCGGCTACGAGGCCGAGATCGAGACGTTCCTGGCCGCGAACGCGGGCCTGGCCTCGCGCTTCTCCCGCCGGATCCGGTTCGCGCCGTACACCGCGGACGAGCTGGTCGCGATCGTCGAGGGCCTGGCTCGCGCGGGCGGCTACGACTGCCCGGGGGACACGCTGGTGGCGCTGCGCGAGCACTTCGAGCACGCCCCGCGCGGCGGCGCGTTCGGCAACGGCCGCTACGCCCGGCAGGTGCTGGACGCCTCGATCACCCGGCAGGCCGGCCGGATCCGCGGCCTGACCGCGCCGACCGTGGCCGACCTGCGGATCCTGCGGGTCGAGGACGTCACGCCGGCCGCCGCCGGGAGCGGCGCCGGGTGAGCTCGGCCGTGATCGCGATGCCGGCCGCGGCCAGCGCGCCGGCCGCGACCGCGAGGGCCCGGCCGGTGTGCGCGTCCTGGCCGGGCGCGCGCGGGACCACGATCGGGGCGGCCGCACCGGTGCGGGGGCGGCCGTCCTCGCCGGGTGCGATCCCGGCGACCGCGGCGTAGGCGTCGAGCAGGCCGGCGCCCATGGCCGGGGTGCCGGGGCGCGCGGTCGCGGCGAGCCGGGCGCGCACCTCGGCCTCGGACAGCCCGGGGTGGTAGGCGCGGACGAGCACGGCCGCGCCGGCCACGAACGCGGCGGCCACGCCGGTGCCGGAGACCGTGTAGTGGCCGGTCCCGTGCGGTCCGATGCTGACCGCGCCGGCGCCGGGCGCGGCCAGGTCGGTGCCGGCCGTCTCCGCGACCGCGCCGGGCACGCCGTCCGTGCCGACCGCGTTGACCGCGAGCACGCCGTCGAACGCGGCCGGATACCAGACGGGAGGTTCGGGCCCGGCCGTGGCGGTGACCGCGTTCGCTGCGGCGACGACCAGGACGTCGTGGGCCACCGCGTCCGCGACCGCGGCGCGCAGGCCGGGTTCGGGTGCGGTGACGCCGGTTCCGATCAGGATGACGCCGGCACCGGCGGCGGTCGCGGCGCGGACGCCTGAGGCGAGCGCGGCCGGGGTCAGCGTGCCGTCCGGCGTGACGATCCGGATCGGCAGCACGGCCGCGTCCGGGGCCATCCCGGTCACGCCGGAGCCGCGCTGCGGGCGGGCCGCGACGATCCCGGCCAGCGCGGTGCCCCGGCCCCGGCAGTCGTCGTCGGCGGTGCCGCCGGAGACCACGTCGGTGCCGGGCCGGACCGCGCCGGCCAGCGCGGGCGCGTCCGCGCTGACGCCGGTGTCCAGCACCGCGACCGTGACGCCGGCGCCCCGGGTGAGCGGCCAGACGGCGGGCGCGGCGAGCGTACCGGCGGCCCAGGAGGTCCCGGTCTCGGTGACCGGGGACGGGCCGGCGCAGGCGGTGCCGCCGTCCGGGAGCGCCGGCGGTGCGCCGGCGAGCAGGACCGCCACCATGATCGGCAGGTACGTCACGCCGCCTCGCCGACGAACGGGGTCTGCACGGTCCGGTGGCCGCGCCGGGTCAGCACCATCGCCCGGCCCGGCGGCAGGTGCCGGGCCTTCACGCCGCCGAGCAGCGGGCCCTCGCTCGGCGGGCAGGACAGCGCCACGTCCGGGCTGTTCGCCTCCTGCAACCGGCGCAGCACCGGGTCCATCGACAGCCGCATCAGGTTCGCGGTGCCGCGCGCCACGATCAGGTGGAAGCCGATGTCGGTGCCGTGCGGCAGGTAGGGCAGCAGCGGCAGCAGCGGGTTGTCCGCGCCGGCCACCAGCTCGAAGTCGTCGACCAGGACGAACAGCCGCGGCCCGGTCCACCAGTCGCGGCGGCGCAGCTGCTCCGGCGTGACGTCCTTGCCGGGGACCCGGCCGCGCAGCCCGGCGACCGCGTCCGCCACCGTGTCCGCGGTGGACTCGGCCGAGACCGAGTAGCCCAGCCGGTACGCCGGCGGGACCGCGTCGAACAGCACGCGCCGGTAGTCCACGAACATGATGCGCGCCTCGTCCGGGCCGAACCGGCCGGCGATCGCGGCCGCGACGTGCCGCAGCAGGTTCGTCTTACCGGCCTGCGCGTCGCCGAGTACGGTCAGGTGCGGCAGTTCGGCGAAGTCGTGCCAGTACGGCCGCATCCGCTCCTCGTCCAGACCGAGCGGCACCCGCAGGTCACCCTCGGCCGGCGGCAGTTCCGCGACGTCCAGCACGGCCGGGAGCGTGCGGACCGGCGGCGCCGGCGGCCCGTCCCAGAACTCCGCTGCCAGCGCGGCGAGACGGCGTGCGCCGTCCGCGGTCGTCTCCGGGTCCGGGTCACCGTCGATGCGTGGCAGCGCGGCCAGGAAGTGCAGCTTGTCCGGCGTGAGGCCGTGACCGGGCACCTTCGGCACGGTCGCGGCCAGGCGCAGGTCGATCGCGGAGTCGACCGCGTCGCCGAGCCGCAGCTCCAGCTTCGTGCCGATCTGGTCGCGCAGCCCGTGGTTGATCTCCGACCAGCGGGTGGCGCTGACGATGAGGTGTACGCCGAACGTGAGGCCGCGCGCCGCGATCTGCCGCATCGCGGGCTCCAGCGCCTCGAACTCCTGGCGGAGCGTGAACCAGCCGTCGACGACCAGGAACACGTCGCCGTACGGGTCGTCCGCCGTCCCGTCCGCCCGCATCCGCCGGTAGGTGGCCATGCCGTCCACGCCGAGCTCGGCGAAGCGCCGCTCGCGCGCCGTGATCAGCGCGGTGATCTCCGCGACGGTCCGGCCGACCCGGTCCGCGTCGAGCCGGCCGGCGACGCTGCCGACGTGCGGCAGCTCGCCGATCGTGGCGAGCGTGCCACCGCCGAAGTCGAGGCAGTAGAACTGGGCGTCGGCCGGGCCGTGGGTGAGCGCGAGCGCGCAGATCAGTGTGCGCAGCAGCGTGCTCTTGCCGGAGCGGGTGCCGCCGGCCACGCCGATGTGCCCGCCCGCTCCGGTCAGGTCCACCATCAGCAGGTCGCGGAGCTGCTCGAACGGCTTGTCGATGAAGCCGAGCGGCACGACCAGCCGGCCGGAGCCGGGCCAGTCCTGGGCGCGCAGGCCGGTGCCGGGGCCCGGGACCAGCGCGCCGAGGAGCGCGTCGAGCGTGGGGGAGTCGGACAGCGGCGGCAGCCACACCTGGTGCGCGGGCGGGCCGGCGTCGACGAGCTGGCCGGTGACCACCTCCAGCACGCTGCGCCGCGCGGTCTCGGTCTCCGCCGGGTCCGGTGCCTCCTCCGCGGCCGGGGTCTCCCGATGCGGCACGTGCTCCAGCAGGTACGGGACGACCTGCCGTTGGACGACCTCCTGCCGTACCCGCGAGGTCTTCGGTGTGTGTGGTCCGGAGACGTAGGCGGCCTTGAACCGGATCAGCGTGGAGACGTCCATCCGCAGGTATCCGTTGCCGGGTGAGGGTGGTAGTTCGTAGGCGTCGGGGACGCCGATGACGGAGCGGGATTCCATGGCGGAGAACGTGCGGAGGCCGATGCGGTAGGAGAGGTGGGATTCGAGTTGTCCGATGCGGCCGTCGTCGACGCGCTGGCTGGCGAGGAGGAGGTGGACGGCGAGGGAACGGCCGAGGCGTCCGATCATGACGAACAGGTCGATGAAGTCGCGGTGTGCGGCGAGGAGTTCGGAGAACTCGTCGACGACGACGAAGAGTGTGGGCAGCGGGTCGAGTGCGGTGCCGTCGGCGCGGGCGCGTTCGTATTCGAGGACGGAGCTGTAGCCGCCGGCGGCGCGGAGGAGTTCCTGGCGGCGGACGAGTTCGCCGTGGAGGGCGTCGCGCATGCGCTGGACGAGTCCGGCTTCGTCGGCGAGGTTGGTGATGACGGCGGAGGTGTGCGGGAGGCGGTCGAGTCCGAGGAAGGTGGCGCCGCCCTTGAAGTCGACGAGGACGAGGTTGAGCGTTTCGGAGGAGTGGGTGGCGGCGAGTGAGAGCACGAGTGTGCGGAGCAGTTCGGACTTGCCGGAGCCGGTGGCGCCGATGAGCATGCCGTGCGGTCCCATGCCGCCGAGCGCGGACTCCTTCAGGTCGAGGTCGACCGGCGCGCCGGACGCGTCGATGCCGATCGGCACCCGCAGCCGCTGCGAGACCGGCCGGCCGCCCCACGCCGCGGCCAGGTCCAGCCGTTCCAGGTCCGCGATGCCGAGCAGCGTGCCCAGGCTGAAGTCGGCCTTCATCGGCTCCTGGGCCAGTTCGGTAGCCAGCCCCAGCCGGTACGGGGAGAGCAGCCTGGCCAGCGCGCGCGCCCGGCCCGGCCCGCACGCGTCCGCGATCCCGAGCGGCGTGCGGTGCTCCTGCCCGGTGCGGTCCAGCCGGACCATGGTCAGCGCGGCCGGATCGCCGTCCACCTCCAGCAGCAGCACGGTCGTGGACGCGGACGGCGCGGCGTCGTCCAGGTCGATCAGCACCGTGTTGCGGTAGCCGTCGCCGGTGAGCCGGCTGCCGCCCGGGATCCGGCCGCCGTCCCGGATCACCACCACGAACGGCTCGTCCCGGTCCGGGGCCGCGCCGGACTCGTACCGCGCGCGTTCGGTGAACTCCTCGCCGAGCAGCCGCTCCAGCCCGTCCGCGCCGTCCGCGGCCAGCCGGGCCGGGCCGGCCGCGTCCTGCTCGGTGCCGGACTGCGCGTGCGGCAGCCACTTCGCCCACTCCCACGCGGCGGTGCCGTCCGAGCCGGTGCAGAGCGCCAACCGAACCTCCTCCGGCGCGTGCAGCGTGACCAGCTGCGCCACGATCGCGGTGGCCAGCGCGCGGCGCGCCACGGCCGGGCCGGCCACCCGGATCTGGGCGAACCCGGGCAGGAACAGCGCGACCGGCTGGTCCGGCAGCACGCTGTAGGCCTTGATGAACCGGCGCAGCGCCATCGCGGAGAGCGGCTCCAGGTCCTCGATCGGCCGGGTCTGCATCGGCGAGATCCGCACGGCCAGCCGCTGGTCGCCGATGCCGACCCGGACCTCCAGGAAGTCCGGGTGGGTCGGCCGCCGCTCCCAGCGGCGCGTGGTCATCGCGACCGTCCACAGTGCCGCCGGATCCGGGTGCCGCCACAGGCTGGAGTCGCGCTGCCGGGTCGCGTAACCCCGGACCCGCCGCCGGTTCTGCCCGAGGTAGCGCAGGTAGTCGCGGCGGTCACCACCGATCCGCCGCTGCCGGTCACCGCCGGTGAACATGGCCTGGCCGATCATCATGCCGCCCATCGCCACCACCATCATGCCGGCCATCACCCAGGTGACCGCGCCGCGCGCCGGGCCGAAGAACAGCAGCATCATCACGCCGGACATCAGCGCCATCGGCAGGAACAGCAACGCGTACCGCAACCGGTTCGGCTGCACCTCCGGCAGCTCCGGCGGCTCCTGCAGGTTGAGTTCCCCGGTGGGCATCTCCGGGCCCGGCCGCCGCGCGGGGCGCCGGAACAACACGGTCGACATGGTCATCCCTCCGGGCACACGGTCATCCCTCCGGGCACACAACGGCAGAACCGAAGAACCGTTCGAACCACTTCGCGGGTACGCCGTTGTGTGGCACATGACGGCTGCTGCGACGAGCGACATGTGCCGGCTGACCGTGGTCGGCCCGGACCGGCAGATCGAGGTCGCGGTGCCCGCGCACGTCCTCGTCGCCGACCTGCTCCCGGCGCTGCTGCACCACCTCGGCGACGGCCTCGCCGACCGCGGCCTCGATCACGGCGGCTGGGTGCTGCAGCGGCTCGGCGCGCCACCGCTGGACGACGAGACGTCGGTCGCGGCGCACGACCTGCACGACGGCGACGTCGTCCACCTGCGCCCGCGCGCGGCGCAGCTGCCCGAGGCGGACTTCGACGACCTGGTCGACGGCATGGCCACCGGCGTGCGCGACCGGGCCGGCCTCTGGCGCCCGGAGATGAGCCGCTGGGCGATCGCGCTGGTGACCGCGCTGCTGCTGACGACCGGCCTGATCGCGACCGGGCTGCCCGGCCCGGCCAGCCCGCGCGGCGGCATCGCGCTGCTGCTCGCGGCCGGCGCCCTGGCCGGTGCGTTCGCGACCGTCCGCGCGGCCGGGGACACCGTGTTCGGCGTGCTGCTCGCGCTGGCCGGCGTCGGCTTCGCGGCCTGCGGCGGTCTCGCGCTGCTCGCACCCGGCGACGCCGCGTTCGCCCCGGCCGCGCTGACCGCGGCGCAACTGTTCGCCGGCACCGCCGCCGGGCTCGCCGCGGCCGTGACCGCGGCCGGGCTGCTCGGCACGGCCGTCCCGCTGCTCACCGCGGTCTCGGTCACGCTGCTGCTCGGCCTGGCCGCGTCCGCGTCCGCGCTCTTCGCCGGGCTGGACGGCCCGCGATCGGCCGGCGTGCTGGTGATCGTCGCGACCGCGCTGCTGCCGGTCGTGCCGCCGCTCGCGTTCCGGCTGGCCGGGATGCGCCTCGCCCCGATACCGACCCGGCCCGAGCATCTACAGGAGGACGTCGAGCCGATCCCGGCGCCGCCGCTGCTGGACCGGGCCAGGGTCACCGACCGGTTCATGACCGGCCTCTATGCCGGCGCCGGCGCCGCGGTCACCGTGGCCGTGCTGCTGCTCGCGGCCGCGCCCGGCTGGGCACCGGCCACGCTCGCCTGCCTCACCGCGCTGGTCTGGCTGCTGTCCGCGCGGCCGATGACCAGCCTGTTCCACCGGGCGAGCGCCGGGGCGCCGGCGCTGGCCGGGCTGACCGTCGCCGCGGTGCACGGGCTCGCGGTGCTCGACCCGGTCGTCCGGCTCGGCGCGCTCCTGCTGCTGGCCCCGGCCGTGCCGGTGCTGCTGGTGACGTCCCGGATCCTGCCGGAACGGCGGCTCATGCCCTGGTGGGGGCGGGCCGGCGACATCGCGCAGAGCACGGCCACGATCGCGCTGCTGCCGGTGCTGCTGGCGCTGCTCGGCGTGTACGGCTTCTTCCGGGCGCTCGGGGGCTGACCGCCGTGCAGAATCGCCGGGATCAGGCGCAGGCCCAGTCGTACCTGATGGGCAGGTTGTCGTCCGCGCTGGTCAGCGCGGAACCGGACGGCCTGGAGACGCCGCACCGCCGCACCTCGGCCGGGCTGCTGCTCGGCCTGCTCGTCGCCGCGCTGGTGGCCGGCGGCTTCACGCTCTACGGATTCCTGGTGCCGGGCGGGTCCACGCGCTGGCGCACCCCCGGCACGCTGGTGGTGGAGAAGGAGACCGGGACCCGCTATCTGTACGTGCAGGGCCGGCTGCACCCGGTGCTGAACCTGGCGTCCGCGCGGCTGCTGCTCGGCGCGCCCCCGCAGCCGATGTCCGTCTCCGGGAAGTCGCTGCGCGGCGTGCCGCACGGGCAGCCGATCGGCATCGCCGGTGCGCCGGACACGCTGCCCGCGGCCGGGTTCGGCGGCAGCCGGTGGAACGTCTGCGCGGTCACCGCCCGCGACCTGGCCGGCGGCGACCGGACCGCGACCGCGCTCGCGGTCACCACCGCGCCCACCGGCGCACCGCCGGCCGACGGGACCGCGATCGTCGCGCAGGTCGCGGGCGCGGCCGACCGGTACCTGATCCGGGCCGGGCACCGGCACCGGATCACCGGAACGTGGATCTCCACGGTGCTCGGCTACGAGACCGCGCCGCTCGCCGTCCCGGCCGCCTGGCTCGACCTGATCCCGGCCGGGCCCGACCTCGCGCCGGTCGACGTGCCCGGCCGTGGCGAGCCAGGGCCGCGCCTGGACGGCCGGGACACCCGGGTCGGCCAGATCTTCAACGTGGGCACCCGGCACTACCTGCTGCGCCGGGACGGGCTGGCCCGGCTGACCGGCACCGGGGCGGCGCTGCTGCTCGGCGATCCGGCGACGGCGGCGGCGTACGGCGGTGTCCCGGTCGCGGCCGTGCCGCTCGGGCCGGCCGCGCTCGCCACCGCCGCGCTCGCCACCACGCCGGCGCTGCCGGACGGCCTGCCCGCGGAACCACCGGAGGTGGCGGGCGGCGGGAACTGGTGCGTGACCACGTCCGCCGGCGCCGCGCCGGAGATCACCGCGCAGGACCCGCCGGGCGCGCTCGAAGTGGTGCGGGACGGGCTCGGCGTGACCCGTAGCGCGCGCACCGCGGACGCGATCGCGATCGAGCCGGGACTCGGCGGGCTGGTCCGCGGCGGGAGGCCGGGGGAGATCGCCTCGGGAACGTACTACCTGGTCACCGACGCGGGCGTGAAGTATCCGCTGGCGGACGCGGCGGCCGCGACCACGCTCGGCTACGACGCCACCGCTCCCGCCGTGGTCGACCCGGCCCTGCTCGGCCTGCTGCCGACCGGCCCGGTGCTCGGCGCCGCGCAGGCACGCGGCGGGGCGTGAGGCCGTGGGGACGCGCCTCCTCGGGACTCGGCCGGAGCCGCCTGGTTCCTGCCGGCCACCCGCGGACGTGCAGGGAGGCCGCCCGCGGCCGGCCGGTGCCCGCGGGAGCATGCGGAAGTGGCCACGCCGGAAGCGGGAAAACGGTTTCCGCTATTGGCTTTCGACGAGGTCGCGGAGCGCGCGAAGGGCGTAGTGGGTGCGGGACTTGATGGTGCCCTCCGGCACGTCGAGCGCCGCGGCCAGCTCGGCCCGGGACAGGCCCTGGTGGAAGAGCGCGACCAGCACGGTCCGGTGCGCCTCGCTCAGCCGCGGCAGCGCGCCGCGCACGGTGTGCTTGGCGACCACCGCCTCGGCCTCGTCGCGGTCGGCCGGCATCCGGGTCAGGTCCAGCGCGCCGACCTCGGACGGCCGCTTCCGCCGGAACCGGGCCGCGTCGATCGCCAGCCGCCGCGCGACCGTGAACAGCCACCGCCGCCGCGACTCCCACCCCTCGGGCAGGCTGTCGCTGTGCCGCCAGGCGCGCAGCATCGTCTCCTGCAACAGATCCTCGGCGTGCTGCCGCTCCGACGTGAGCCGCGTCAGGAACTTCATCAGCGGATCCCCGTACTCGTCATACAGATGCCGGACCAGCACGTCCCGCTCACCGTCCACCGTCACCAGTGCCTCCCAGGCTCGTCCGAAGCGTAGGAACCGGCACTTGACGGACAGTGAAGAGACGATGATCGTCGATGAAGTCGCCCGTGCGCCCGCCGGGCGGGTCGTCCGTGATCGGGGCGTCCCGAGGTCGTCGGAGCAGCATGGGGACGCCTTGATCACGGATTCTGTACCGGCGAACGTCAGGCTCGGAGCAGCACCGCGTCGTCGAGCGCGGCGCGCTGGTAGGGCGGCAGGTCGTCCGCGTCGACGAACACCTCCACCTGTGGATCCGTCTCGCCGGCCGCGGCCAGCGCGGCCTGCACCGCGGCGGTGAGCGCGACGACGTCCGCGTCGACGGCCGCCAGCAGCAGGTAGACCCGTTTGGGCGGGCCGTCGCCGGAGACCGGGTATCGCCAGGTGCGCCACAGTCTCGCCGCTCCGGCCGCGTCGACGGCCGCCCGGTCGTGGAGGTCGGTGACGGCGCCGGGCCCGGCATAGCCGGTGGCCGGGTCGGTGTAGGGCGGTGGATCGCCGGACGGGTCCGGGCCGCTTGGTGCGAACCGGAACGGCGGCACGGCCGCGCCCCGGGGCAGTGCCGCCACGTCGGCCGGGGCAGCACCGGCCGCCAGCAGCAGCCGCGCGTCCTCCTCGGTGACCGCGACGTCCTCAGACGACAGTGCGAACAGGACGGTCTGGGTCACGGACCCGAGGTCACCGGCCGCCAGCCACTGGCGGCTCGCCGCGATCGTCGCGTCGGGCAGCCGGCCGGCGAGCCGCTGCAGGAGACGGTGGCCGGCCGGCGACGTGCCCGCCGTGGTGGTGGCCGTCCCCGGGCCGGCGGGCTGCGCCAGGTCGAGCCACTCCATCCGCGCGGAGATGCCGTCCGCGGCACGCTGCCCGACACGGACCGCGGGGCCACCGGGCGCGGTCAGGTCGACCTGGGCCAACGCGCCGGACGCGTCCGTCACCAGCTGGATCGCCGGGCCGAACGTCTCGGCCGTCACCTCGGCCGGCCTCCGCGAGATCTCCCGCAGCACCGGCCGGCCGCCCGGGCGGCGGTGTGCCAGCACGAAGCGGGCCCGCCCGCCGGGCTCGCGGCCCCGCACCACGGTGACCGCGTCGCCGGCCAGCGCGTCCAGGTCGGCCCGGTGCCCGGTCGTCCACCGGCCGCGCAGCGCGGCGGCCACCAGCGCGCCGGCGCTGACGTCCGCGTCCGCGTGCCGGGCCGGGTGGAGCAGCTCGTTGAGGAACGTCGCGGCGCGGACCGCGTCGTCGCCGCCGGGATCGCCGGCCGACTCCAGCGCGCGGCGGAGCAGGTCCGGACCGGTGGGTACGGCGAACCGGTGCACGGCCGGATCGCCGCCGTCCGCGACGACCTCGGCCCGGTCCCGGCGCAGCGCCGCCACGTCGACCACGCCGGCCGTCTGCCCGTCGGCGCTGATCTGCCGCAGGTAGCGGGCCGGAAGGAGCACGACGGGCCGGTCGGCACCGCCCGGCGGGACGTCCTCGGCCAGATCCGATCGGTACAGCGCGGCGAGACCGGCGGTGGTGCGGACGTCGACCGGCAGCCGCACCCGGACCGGCAGGGTGCCGGGCAGCGTCGATCCGGCATCCCACGCGCGCCGGATCACCAGCGCGGCGTCACCGTCGCCGGTCAGCGTGCCGGACGCGCGCAGCCGTTGCAGGGCCGGCCCGAGGCGAAGCGGCGGGCCGAGCACGGAATGGGCCGCCAGCTGCCCGGCCAGCGGTTCCCTGGCGTAAAGCACCGTCACCGCGGCGGACAGTTGCTGTGCGAAGCCGGCCTGCCGGCCGGTGTGCCGGCCGGACACGACGACGACCGGGCGCGCTGCCTCGCCGCCGACGAGCGGGAGGTACTCGTCGGCGGTCAGCCAGGTCTTCCCGTCCAGCGGCGAGCGGATCAGGTAACCGCCGGGATCGAGGTCGCCGGGTTCGACGACGAGCCGTTCCAGCAGGTCGAGGGGGACGAGCGGTTCGAGGTCCGCGCGCCGTAGCCGTACCGGTGCGGATGGGGTGTTGTCGTCCCCGCCGACGTCCGGCAGGAGCACCGCGGTCAGGACCGGGCCGTCGGGCGTGTGATAGCGGTTCACCCAGACGTCCGCCCGCATCGCGTCGTTCGACGCGTCGTCGTCGATCTCGCGCAGCACCGAGACGCGCGACTCGGGTGTGTTCCCGGTCGCCGGCAAGCGCAGCGTCGGCGTCCACAGGCCCGGCCCGAGGCGCACGACGGCCGTCGTCCGGTCCGCGGGGAGCACCTCGCGGACCTCGTGCGGGCGCAGCCACCGGCGCGCGACCTCGAGCTGCTCCCGCACCGGCGCGCCGCGCGACACCGGGATCCGGATCCACCGGGGGTCGAGACCGTCGTTGTCCGTGACGGTGCGGTCGGCCGGGGCGTACCGCGGGACCCGGTCGTCCCGGCCGACGCGCTGCCGGACGATCTGCGCGAGGAGCACGGCCGGCACCGCCGGACTGCCGCCGTCGATCAGGGTGCGCAGCTCGTGTGTCAGGTCCAGCGACGGCCGGTCGGCGGCCCGGGCCAGGTCCAGTGCGGCGTGCAGGGTCAGCTCGGGGCCGATCGCGGGACCCCCGCCGGGCAGCCAGACGTGCCATCCGGCCGGCGCGCCGGGGATGCGGGCCACCACGCCGTGCGGCGCCGGCAGCCCCTGGTCCATGCGGTCGGCCATCTCGGCCTGGATCCGGGCGGCGAGCGTGTACATCCGCTGGGACGACCCGCGCAGGAGCAGCACGAGCGGTCGTCGCGCGTCCGGGCCCGCGTCCGGCTCACCGAACAACTCGTCGAGCAGTTCCCGGATGCTCACGTCGCCACCGGCTCCCGCGATGCCGCCGTCGGTGGCGACCCCGGTGACCGTCACGGCGTCGTCGACGGCGGTCAGCCCGGCCACGCTCTCCGCGAGGCCGGCGCCGGGATCGCCTCGGCCGTCGGCCTCGGCCGGGGCCGGGACCAGCCACATGCCGTTGGGCAGCGGGCGGATCGCGCGCGGTCGCGGGTGCCGGACGGGTGCGGGGAACGCGCGGCCGGTGTCCTGGCCGCCGAACCGGTCGCCGGCGAACGCCGACGGGGAACCGGTCATGGTCGTCAGCGAGGCGTACAGCTGCAGCAGCGCGCGCGGGGTGAGCAGGAGCTGCTCGTCGATGGACTCCGCCACCTCCTGATACGCGACCCCGGCCAGGGACAGCATGCTTTGTACTAGGTTGAGATCCGCCATCTCGAGGAGCTCGGGCGAGACCGTGGCGACCATGTCGGCGGCCGTGTCGTGCACCACGACCGGCCGGAGATGCACCTGGTTGCCGTTGGGAAGCTGGTAGCGGTGATTGATGGTGTGCCCGGCGCGCAGCATCCGTTCGCCCAGCGCGCGCGTCTGTTCCGCGGAGACGCCGTCACCGGGAATCAGACGGATCAGCAGGCGGACGACCACCACGTCGGCGACCTGGTCCCGCGCCGGCGAACCGGACGGGGTGCGCCGCGGCACTCGCGCGGCGGCCGCGCTGAAGGAGATCCCGCGGCCCATGTCGAGGAAGTCGTGGTAGCCGTCGACAGCGACGTCCGCGCCGTCGACCGGGTCGAGCGCGTGCCACCATCCCGGCTCCGGTGTGTCGTCGAGCAGGTCCCACGGCGTCTCGCCCAGCCCGATCCCGGCCTGCTCGTGCACGCGGTGGTACCGGATGGCCACGACTCCGGCCGCGCCGCCGACAACGGAGGTGACCGCGTCGAGTGACGACTCGGCCGTCTCGGCGTCCTCCTCGCTGAGCAGGTCGTGGAGATGGTCGCCGGTCATGGTGAGGAGGTGATGGAGCACCTGCTCCGCGTCGTCGCGGTTCGCCGCCCCGACGGTCAGCGGGGCCGGGGTGCGGTCGTTCCCGGCCAGTGTGACGAGCGCGCTCTCGTCGGCGTAGTGGCGCGCGATCCGGAGCAGATCCGGCTGGACCGCCGCCGGCAGCGGGTCGCCTCCGTCGCCGGCGACGTACTCGAGCAGTCCCGGTGCGGGCGGATCCCGATGGGGCCGGATGTGCGCGTGCGATTCGCGGAGCATCCAGATCTGATCCAGCACGTGCTCGGGGATGACCTGGTCCAGGCCGTATGAGCCCGGCCGCGGCCCGCCGATCATTCGGAGCAGCCGCACCAGGATGTCGCCCTCACCCGCGTCCAGAGGCCAGACCGTGACCGCGTCCAGGGCAGCGTCCGGCAGCACGTGGACCTTCCAGAGCGCGTCCGTGTCCGCGTCGACGAGGTCGACGTGCAGGTGGAACAGGCCGTTGCCGGGCAGGCCGTGCCGCCCGTTGGCCCACGCTACGGCCTGCCGCAGACGGTGCCGCAGCATGCTCAGGGAGCCGTCGTCGATCTCGGGCGACGGCACCAGGTGCAGGCGCAGCGCGAAGATCTGCGTCTCCGCGGCACCGATGACCCGGCTCCGGAAGGCGCCGGTGTCGTAGGCGACGGTCGGTGCGTCGTCCAGCCCGTCGAGCCGGATCATGGTCATCGGGATCCTGCGCTCGTGCCACGCCCGGCCGGCCAAGCCGACGTGCCCGGTCCACAGGGGTGCGGCCGGCCGGGGCGCGGGCCGGGCGTCCGGGTGCGCGGCCCACCAGGGTGCGGAGACGTTGAAACCCTGCAGCCGGAGCACGACCGGCCCGGTGGCGGCGGATCGGCTGCCCGGGCCGGCCTCCAACCGGCGGAAGCTGAGCCCTCTGGCCAGGTCCAGAACCGGCGTGCGGGTTTCCAGGCCGGCGGTCGTCAGCTCCTCCTGCCGTTGCGCGATGCCCGCGCGGATCGTGACGCCCAGGACCTGGGCGACCTGCCGGACAGCGGGTAACACGTCCGACTCCGCGGTGCTCAGCAGGTCCTCACCACGCCAGACGGTGACGGCGTACCCGGTGCCGGACCGGCCGGTGACGTCGCCGGTGGCCGCCGCGACCCCCAGGGCGAATGCCCATCGCCGCAGCGCCGAGAGCGCGGCGTCCCCCAGCTCACCGTCCTGGCCGGCCTCGACGATGACGTCGTGCCGAGGATCGGTGATCAACACCTCCGGGTCGGTCTCCGCGATCGGCCGGGGCGCGCCGTCGTCCGGATCGTCGCCGTCAGCGCTGCCGTCGTTCGGGTCGGCGCCGTGCGGGTCGCTGAGGAGGAAGCCGTCGGCCGGCCCCTCGGCGTCCGCGAGGTCGTCGGCGCGGAATCCCTGGAAGGACCAGGTCTGGCCGTCGACGTCGTCGTTGACGACGTCCCAGACGTCGCCACTCGGGGTGCTGAGCGTCCAGCTCTCGCCGCCGTCGGTCAGCAGCGCCGGGTGGTCTCCGTCGCCGGTCCGCACGAACAGGTCCGACACCGGCGCCAGGACGTCCCGTCTCATGAGTTCCGCCAGAGTGAGCGCGAACCCGTTGTCCAGTGCGCCCGCCGAGCACGACAGCAGCGTGATCGTGGCGTCCTCGGGTATGTTCTGTGCCGCGAGCAGCTCGGCGAGCTGCCGCACGGTCACGATCCGTTCGCCGGTCTCGTCGTTGTCGTAGTGCACCGGCACCCGCACGCCGCCCTGTGCGGCGTGGACGAGGACCACGAACGTCTTCCCCGGTTCCCGGAGGATCCGGTCCGGCACCGCCCGGGCCTGATCCTCCGGCAGCAGGGCCAGACCGGTGTGCGTCCCCGCGAGCGGCCGGGTGTCGATCGCGAACCGGCGCGGGGCCTGCGGGAGGGCCTCGGTGCCGAGCGGCCCGGCGTACCGCAGGTGCGGGTCACCCATGTGATCCAGGACGAGATGCGGCAGGTACGTGCCGTCCGGTGTCAGGGGCAGCTCGACCGGCAGGTTCCCCTGCGGGACGCCGACGGCCATCGCGCTCTCCTGCAACGGGTCGAAGCCGAGCAGGACGGTGCCGTCGTCGAGCCGGATCAGCACCGGGCTGGTCGGCACCTCCGTGCCGATGACCAGGTGTTCCCGGCCGTTGAAGAAGACGAGCGTGGCCGCGCCCGGCGGTAGCGGAGTGAGCGTGCTCTGCTCCCGCGTGTGCCGCGGAAGGCCACCCGGCGCCCCGTCGAAGACGTGATCGATCACCTCGGCCGGCCCGGCCACGCCCATCGCCCGCGCGGTCGTGGCGAGCGCGACGGCCACCCGGTGCGCGAGGTGCTGGCGACGGGCGATCAGGCCGGGCAGGATCATGTCCTCCAGCGTGTCGAGGCGCCCGGACCGCAGACCTCGTTCGCCGAGGGCGAGGTCGGCCACCGCGTCGGCCAGCTGCTCCAGGCCGGCCCCGGTCAGCCGGTCCGGCGCGGTTCCGGTGAGCGCGCTGCCGTGCCGCAGCACGTCGGCCGCGGCCAGCCCGCCGCCGGGGTGGAAGCGCAGCAACCGGTCGTTGACCTGCCGGACCAGCGCGATCTCCGCCGCGGAGACCGGCCGGGCCAGCTGCGGCACCGACTCGATCCGGACCGTGCCGGCGGGCACGGCCGGATCCGGTGGCGCCGGTGCGACATGCACCGCGCCGGACAACTGCCCGTGCCGCCCGACGCGGCGGTGCAGCTGCGGAAGCAACATGTCCAGCACGGACCACGTCGCTGCCGGGTCCGCGCCGGTCACCGTCACGCGTTGCGGGGTGTGCGCCGCGGTCTCCGCGATCGAGTCGGACAGGTGCCGCAGCGCGTCGACCGTGATGCCGGGCAGCGGTACCCTGCCGGCGGCGACGTGCACCGGGCCGAACGGCGTCCGGTGCCACCGGACGACCACGGCGGAGCCGTCCGCGGCCGGATGGGTGCGGATCGTCCAGCGACCGTCCGGAACGGCCCGGCCGCGCCGGTGATCCTCGAGCAGCTGCACCACGTCCCGTGCGGCCGGGCCGTCGCCGGACACGTCGAAATCGGTCCGGAAGCCGCGGTCGACGTCGTCGGCCAGCGCGGCGGCGAGGATCTCGAGCTCGGCCGTGTCGCCGTCCCGGACCGTGAGCGACGTCCACGGTGGCAGATCGACGTCGACGACCGGAGCACCGCGGCGCCAGGCGCCCTCGGCGTCCGGGCCGGGCGCCGGTGGCAGGCCGAGCGCGGTCAGCACCGGCGCCGGCAGCGCGACCGCACGGAACTCCGTCTCCGCGTCGTCCCCGACCTCGTCGTTCAGGTTGACCCAGCGGGCGTAGGTGACCGTGCGGACCCGGTAGCGGAGACCCGGTGCGCTGAGGATGAAGCCGACCACCGCCTCCCACGCGGCGTCCGGGTCGGGCAGCCGGGCGATCAGCGGCTCGACCGCGACCAGGTGGAGATCACCGTCCCGGTTGGTCAGCTCCCGGATGAGGTACGTGACCGCGCTGCGCAACACCGGCGCGACCGCTTCCGGGGCGAGTGGTGCCGGCGGGCCCGCGACCGGCCGGTCCGCCCGGTTCGTCTGCTCGGGCAGCCAGGTGTGCGCGGTCCCGGTCCGGATGTGGGCCGGCGTGATCATCGGCACGGTCTCCGGATCGATGTGGCCGATATCCAGCACCAGCGACGCCACCGGGACCGGGCCGCTTCGCTCCATGATGGACCGGGCCATGTGCCGCAGATCGCCCCGGGCGTAGAAGTTGCGGTGCGTATCGCCGGTGTTCTCGATGTCGTGCCGGAACGCGTCCAGTTCGGACAGCGGCACGTCGTAGTTGCGGCCCAGCATGACGAGCAGCCGGTGCGCCACCGGGTGGTGGCGGGCGAACATCAGCGACGAGTTGGCGAAGTTCGACGCGGCCGGGATGTACTCCAGCGCGTACCCGTGTGCCTGGAACGCCTGCTCCAGCCCGGTCGCGTCGAGGAGGACGTTGTCCGCGTCCAGGCCGATGCCGCCGAACCGCCACAGGATCTCCGGCAGCGAGATGTCCTTCGCCTCGGCGAACCCGGCGCCGGTCCCCTTCGACAGCGCGAGTGCGAACGCGTGCCGCAGCATCATCGGCGCGGCCGCGTGGAAGACCTCGTGCACGTCCACCACGACGATCCCGTGCTCCACGGCCCAGCGGCGCATCTCCGCCACGGCCGGATCGGGTGTCAGGAAGCGGTCCCGGCCGAGGTCCGTCCACAGGACCGTGGTGAAGCCCTGCGCGGTGGCGGTCCGGGACGTCGCCGCGATGTCGTCCCGGATGTCCCGGGAGTCGTCCAGCGGGCTGCCGTACCACACGGTGTGCACGATCGCCGGCATCTCCACGTGCTCCAGCCGGCCGTGCGGCAGGTCGACGGCGGCGGGGTACGGACCGGTCCAGGTCACGCCGGTGCTCTCCCACACCGTGCCCGCGGCCAGGTCGGCGAGGTCCGGCCGGGCCTGCTGCCGAGTGAGGTCGAGCCGCCGGAACAGGTCGGCCAGCCGGCCGGTGAACACGCGGGACGGCTCCACCCCGGCCAGGAACGTGGGCGGCGGCGGCACGTCGCGCAGGCCGAACGGGTCGCGGCCGAGCAGCGCGTCGTCCTGCGGCCGCTGGACCAGCGCGCCCGGGCGTACCGATCGGCGGTGCACGTCGTTCCAGAGCCCGGCCAGCAACTGCCGCGCGGTCGCGGGCCCGCGGTCCGGCGGCGGCGAGCCGAGCTCGACGGAGTCCGCACGCGACGGTCGCCGGGCGAATTCCGTCTCGTCGTCGTCGGCCGTGCTGTCCGGTGGCTCCGGCGTTCTGCTCTCCAGCAGGCCGTTCGGATGTGCGAGGTACCACCGCGGCTCGTCCGGTCCCTCCTGCTGCAGCGAGAGGCCGTTGCTGCCGGACACCACGACGCCGTTGGTGGCCCAGACCGGGCGGCCGAGCGCCCGGGCGATGGCCGGGGCGTGCGGGACCGCCCGGCAGGCGGCGACCACCACGGTGAGCTCGTCGCCGTGCCGGGCGACGTGTGCCTGATAGTTCTCGTCGGTCAGCAGCCGGCGGCCGAACTGCGTGCCGTCGACGCTCAGGTATCCGCCGGAGGTGTCCCACGGTCCCGTCCGCCCGTCGTAGCCGACTCGCAGGCCGTACTGGCTGGCGTGGCCGACCGCGGCGAACGTGCCGGGTCCCAGGTCGAACGGGAGGCGGCGGAGCGGCTCGGGGCCGCCGCCGGGGCGTCTGACGCGGTACACCGGATCGGCGTGGAGCGGCCAGGGGAACCTGAGGGGGGCGGACGACTGCCCGATGATCTCCAGCTCGCGCCGGGTGTGGAAGGAGACCACGGCGGTGTGCCGGTCCTCCGCCCAGTCGGCGTCCGTGATCGCCGCGTGCGCGAGGTAGCTGGACCCGCCGATGGTGATCGGGGCACCGGGTTGCAGCCCGGCGACCGTGCCGCGCAGGCGGAGCATCTGCCGTTTGGTCCACCGGCGCCAGTCCGTGCTGAACGACGGCATCGGCGATGGCGCCAGATCCTCCTTGTCGGTCCGGTCCACCGGGATCCTGACCTCCCGGGCCACGTCGCTGAGTCTGCGGCCGAGCATGCCGGGCTCGCCGCCGGTCACGATCACCCGGTCGAACTCGCCGGCCGGTAGCCGGACGGTGCCGTCCGGCATGTGCTGCGCGCCGCCGGGCCCGGCGGTCACCTCGAGGCGCAGGCCGGTCGCGGGCGGTGGTGATTCCGGCAGCAGCTGGAGGTGTGTGGCGTCGCGCAGCTCGTCGAGCGACCGCACCACGACGTGGCCCCGGACCGCGGTCGAGTTCGGAACGGGCGGCACCGGCGGGTCCCCGGCGAGACCGGCACCGACCGGGCCGTCCCCGGCCGGTGTGGTGCCCGCGGCCGAGGTCGAGGCGGAGGCGGGGACGACGGCCGGGGCCACCGACACGCCGCGCCGGTCGGTGATCGCCACCGTGAGCGTGTCCGCCTGGCTCAGCACCGGTGGGAGCGTGCCCGCGTCCGACACTCTCGCACCGGCCCGGCCGTGCAGGTCGATCCAGCGCGGGCCCGCGTCCGTGTGGTGCAGGACCAGCGCGTGGGCGGGGCGGTCGCCCTGACGCGTCATGATGACGAAGGCGGAGGCGCCCGGGCCGAGCTCGCG
This sequence comes from Catenuloplanes nepalensis, assembly GCF_030811575.1. Taxonomy (GTDB): domain Bacteria; phylum Actinomycetota; class Actinomycetes; order Mycobacteriales; family Micromonosporaceae; genus Catenuloplanes; species Catenuloplanes nepalensis. Next base: position 1,428,677 of record NZ_JAUSRA010000001.1, read on the forward strand.
TACCCGGGACTCCACGCTGGACAGGTCGGCGGTCGGGGCCCAGGTCGCGTCGCCGAGCAGCTCCGCCCGCGCGGCGGCCGGCCGGGGTGCCGCCCGGTGCGCCGGGAGCGCGGCGTCGTCGAGGGTGCCGGCGCCCGGGCGCCGGCCGTACAACCGCTCGCCGAAGGCCCTGGTCAGGTCGACGCAGTCGGTCTGGGTGGCCGGGGCCGGGGCGGGTCCGCGTACGCGCCGGACGACGCCGTCCGCGATGACGCCGAGCCGGCTCGGGGAGGTGCCGGCCACCGGCGCGGCGACCGTGAGGCCGTCGCGGAGGCGTTCCGCGCGTACCGCGGCCGGGTCGCCGAACGGTTCCGTGACCGTCCCGCCGTCCGGGGCGGTGATCAGCGCGACCGTGCCGTCCGGCACCGTGCCGTCCGGCGTACCGCCGAGGCGCTCATCGGCTCCGGCCCGTGGCTCCAGCCAGACGACCGCGCCGTCGGCGGTCAGGTACGCACCGGCCGCGTGCCCCGGGTCCGCGGTCCCGGGCGGCCGCAGCAGCATCGCCACGCTGCCCGGCCCGGTCTCCCGGAGCCGTTCCTCGACCGACCGCCAGGACGGCACCGGCGCCCAGTCGCCCACCGGGCGCAGCTCCGGGCCGCCGGTGCGGGCTCCGCCCGGGACGAGCCGCTCGTGCAGCCGGGTCAGGACCTCGACGTGCTGGTGCGCGGTGGCCGCCGCGTCCACGGCCGCGGTCAGCGCGGTCCGGTTCAGCGGCCGCGGGCCATCGGTGACCGGAGGCCGCGCCGGTACGGCCGGGACGGGGTGATAGTCGCGCCAGGATGGGGACGCCGCAGCCGGTGCGACGCCCAGCGGGTCGGCGGTCAGCATGGTCGTGTGCGCGGTGACGGGCCGGCCGAGCGCGGTCGCGAGCTCCCGGACGAACTCCTCGCTCAGCCGCACCGGCCCGTGCACGACCAGCACCGGCGGCCGGTCGTCATCGGCGAGACCCGGCAGGTACGCGGTGACGAGCTCGGCCGTCTCGTGCGCGTCCGGCGTCACGGTGAGGCCGGGCACTCCGGCCAGGTCGACCGGCACGCTGACCGTGGTGCCGCCCGGTGCGGCCGTGAGGAACAGCCTCGGGCCGTCCGGCGCGTGCGCCGGGATCCGGTCGCGCGCACCGGCCAGATCCGGCGGGCTCAGCGTGGACAGGTCCCCGGCGTCCACCCGGACGGACAGCCCGCCGGTGCCGGCTTCGCGCACACCCGGCTCGTCGAGCAGCGCGGCGACGGCGGTGTCGTCGCCGCCGCGCAGCGCCCGGACGACCGAGTCGGGGACCAGCGCGAGGACGCTGTTCGCGACGTCGGAGCGGAGCAGTTCCCCGTCGTCGCCGAGCGCGAACCGGGCGTCGAACGCGTACGCCTGGTAGGTCTCCTTGCGCAGTGCGTTGTCCTCCACGTAACCGGCCGCCGAGGACGCCAGCGCCCGCGCCTGCCCCGACTCGCCCTCGACGCCGAGCCCGGCGAGGATCCGCAGCAACCCGGCGGGGTTTCCGCCGGAGAGGTGGAAGCCGAGGCCGAGGCCGGAGCCGGCCGCCTGCTTGTACTCCTGCTCCCGGGAGGTCTCCGGGAAGCTGAGCCCGTCCAGGTCGATGTCGGTGATCCAGGTCCCCCGGGTGAGCACCAGGCGGAGCCGCGGCGACCCGTCACCCGCCACCGGGTAGCCGTCGCCGAGCAGCTCACCGGTGTGTGTGCGGAGACTGCCGCCGTCGATCCGCAGCCGGAGTGCCTGCTCGTCGGCGAACGCCCGGCCGGGATGCGCGACGTCGCCCGGAGGTGGACCGAGATGCCCCCGGACCGCGCCGGTCATGCCGCTCGGCGGGACGACGCCGAGGACCTGCACCGTCCCGCGCAGCGCCGAGGTGAGCCTCCGGGCCTCCTCCGGGACCGCGGGCGGACCGGATGTCGTGCGGCCCGGTGCCGGCCAGGCGGGGTCGACGCTGAGGCTCCGCGGGACGGTGAGCGCCATGGGCGTCAGGATCGTCACCGTGCCGTGGATCGCCGGCAGCACCGAGGTCGTGGCCTCGGTGACCGGCGGGCGTGCCGGTGCGGTCGCGGTCGTGGTCCGCCAGTCGGCCAGGCCGGGCAGGATGACGGCGGCGTAGGCCAGTCCGGCCGCGGCCGCGGCCGTGGCGTCGCGGATGAGCCGGTCCACCGGGTGCAGGATCGTCTCCCGGCGGATGGTGACGGTGAACCGCACCGGCGCGGTCAGCTCGACCGCCCCGTTCTGCCGGGTGGCCGCGCGGCGGATGTCCCGGGTGGTCTTCTTCGCGACCACCTCGGCGCCGCTGTGCGAGTCCTTCTTCACGTCGTCGGCGAGCGCACCGCGTGCGGCCTCGTTCGCGAGACGGCCGTCGGGATCGAACGTGAGCCGGTGCGCGCCGCCCTTGCCGTGTCCCTTCTCGGTCTGGCTGATGCCCTGGCCACCGGTGGTGACCTTGACTCGGCCCCGCTGCCGGACGAACCTCAGTTCGCCCTCGGTGGCGGTGATGACGATCTCGATCAGTTCGACGCCGTCGGTCGGCCCGCTCGAACGCACGATCGCCAGGCGCAGTCCGTCCCGTCGCACCTGGTGGTAGAGCGCGCGCAGCGGGACGTCGGCGAGGAGTGTGCTGAGCCGCGCGGTGATGTCCGGGTCGTCGACGGGGACGCCGGCGGTCCGCAGCCACGTCGTCACCTGCGTGAGCAGGTTCCCGGAGTGCGGGTTCGCGGTGTGCAGGGTTTCGACGGCGGAGAAGTTCATCGCCAGCGCGGTGTTCCGCGGCACGCGCGGCCGCCCGGGCGGTGGCGGGACCCGGCCGTCCACGGTCAGGCCCCACGCCTCGACGTAGTCGTCCGGCACCGACATCTGCATGCCGAGCGGCACCGCGACCGTGATCGCGACCGGCGGTCCCGCCGGCCCGTCCAGTCCGTGCCGCTGATATTCGACCAGCAGCCGGGCGGTCGCGGCGAAACGGTGGGACGGGCCGGTGATCGTCGCGATGGCCAGCTCGTTGGCGGAGCGGGCCGATGACGAGTCGTCGCCGTGCTGCCAGCCGTACGAGTAGACGACGCTGCCGCCGACGTGGTCGGTGCCGAACGGGTTCGCCGCGGTGGCGTCGTCCGTGGGCGCGGCGGCCCGGCGTTCCAGCGTTCCCGGCGCCGGGGCAGCGGGCGGGGCCGGGTGGCCGTGGTCGCCCACGTGCGCCATCAGCCCCGCGCCCCCGCCCACGTGATGCACGGTCTCGCCGCCCTCGCCGTGCCCGGCCCGCGAATCGGCCTCGGTGTAGCGCTCGTGGCGGGCGTCCTCCGACGTGTTCTCGAAGACCGGGCTGTCCCAGCGAAGCCGCAGACGCAGCGTCTCGATCGTGCCGTCGGAGCTGCGGACCGGCAGCGGCCGGAAGCCGTCCGCGCTGAGCAACTCCGCGGCGCGGGGCTCCAGCCTGTCCGGGCTGACCAGTGTGGACAGGTCGAACGCGGTCGGGCCGATCCGTTCCTGGACGAGGTCGGCGACCGCGCGGAGCCGGTTCAGCCACAGGTAGAAGTTGTCCGGTACGACGGCCGTGGGAGCGAGGTCGCGGAACGTCTCGGTACGGGCCGGGCCCACCGGGCCGAGCGGCGGCCGGCCGGCGGCGTCGCTCTCCGCGGTGCGCACCCTGGTCCAGACGTCCGGGCCCTCGACGGCGCCGACCGCCCACGCCCGGACCGTCTCGCCGGATCGCACGGTGACCAGCAGGCCGTACGCGGTCCGCAGGTCCGTGACCACGGCCGGGCCGGACACCACCCGGCGCTGATAGCCCTTGGCCGAGATCTCCGCACCGACCGTCGACTGCCGGCTCGACGACACCTGGTACTCCGGTAGCCGCAGACGCACCGCCACCGGCCAGCCGTCGAGCGAGACGTAGTTGCTCAGCCCTCCGCCGCCGTCCCGGTCGAGCAGCTGCCGGTGACCGAACGCCGCGCCGGACGTCGTCCGCCCCTGCACGTCGATGGTGGTGCCGGAATCGGTGCTGTCGCCGTCCCGGCGGAGCGGCCCGGTGAAGACGCCCGCCACCTCGACGCGGAGGACGAGGTCGCCGATGGTGACGTCCAGCGTGCTTCGGCCGTCGAAGAGGGTGCGGGCGTGGCCGCGCAGCGCGGGCACGCCGAAGCCGGCGTTCAGCTGTGTGTCGAGGTTGTGCCGCTGGGCGGGATCGAGCCGGTGACCGGCCAGCGCCAGTGCCAGCGTGGTGAGCCGGTCCAGTTCCGCGCGTACCCGCTGGGCCCCGGGCATCTCCTTGCCGACGCCCTGTCCGAGGCCGGTACCGGCCGCGAGCGGCCACGGCCCGCCGAGCTGTGGTGGCGGATCCTGCCGGGCCGGGTCGCCGGCGTGGATCCTCGGCGGCGCCACCACCGGCCCGGCCGTCCCGCCGTGCGACGGCGCCACCGGCCGGTAGGCGACGACCCGGCGCTGCGCGGTCCCGTCGAGCACGAAGACGCCGGTGATCAGCCCGTCGTGGAACAGATACCGGAACGCCGGTGTCCAGTTCGGATCGTCATCGCGCCGGTACGGCCGCACGTTGCCGGCGGCCGGCGGCAGCGGCGTCGCCGAGTCGGTCTCGACCTGGACATCCTGTGCGAGCGCCACCGCCGTCACGTCCGAGAGCACGGGCGTGCCCCGCTGCGGCAGCGGTCGCCGGCCGTTCAGGTCCGGCACGGGTGGTGGGTCCGGCAGGCGCGCCGACCTCGCCTCGGCCACGAACGCGGCGGTCCGGTCCGCGGGCAGGCCCAGCTCGGCCCCGGTGCGCCGGCTCAGCCCGGCCACGGTCCCGTCGAGTAGCCGGGTCACCGAGACCGTGAGCTCCAGCACGGCCGCGGCCCGGCGAAGCGGCCCGGACCGCATCAGGGCCGTCTTCGCCTGCGCGATCTCGGTGTTCTTGGAGTCGATCTGGTCCTTGCGGGTGTAGCCACCGCTGATCGTCGGCGTGGGCACCCACTGGTGTGCGAAGAACGACATCGGGAAGAGGAGACGCATGACGGCGCCCCAGCTGAATCCGGCCCGGTACATGCGCTGGCCGATGTCGGTCCCGGCCATGTCGTTGCGGATCGGCACGTCCCGCTCGGTCTCCGGCAGCAGGCGCAGCTCGGCCAGGGCCAGGGACACGCGCACCGAGTAGGCCTGATCCGGCATCCGGCCCTCGGACCGGCCGGGATCGCTGTGGACGTGCACCAGCGGCGGCGTGTACGAGCCGGTCCACAACCACTGGGTACGGTCCTTCAGCACCTTCTCGTTCAGGATCTCCCGGCGGAGTTCCGCGATCAGGTCGTCCGTCTGGAGGTCGTTCAGATCCAGCGGGTGCAGCGCCTCCCGCAGCTCGTCGTCCAGCCCGCGCAGGTCGAGCGCGTTGACCGTCGCGTCGACCGTGTGGATCGCCTCCGGCCGGCTCACCTCGATCGGCGGGTAGTCCAGGACGTCGATCGGGCCGCCGAGCGCCTGCGGCAGGCCCGCCACCAGCCGCTCCCCGAGGTCGGAGCGCTCGGACCGCCACGGCGCCGCGCCGTCGCGAATCGAGATCATCAGCGTGCCCCGGACCGTGTGCGGCGCCACGTCGTTGAGCAGCGCGCGGTTGCCGGACTGGACCTCCGCGCCGTGCCGGTCGGCGCCGTCCACGGTCGTCTTCGCGTGCAGGCCGATCCGCGGCAGGACGACGTGCTCGAGCACCGGCAGCGGCAGCGTCCACAGCAGGTCGACCGGGACGGTCAGGCCCAGGCCGCTGCTCCACTCCCGCTCGGCGACGACGGTGGTGTCGCCGTACTTGCTCTTGTAGGTGGACACCGCCGGGTCGGCCCCGGCCGCACCGGCCGGATCGAAGCCACCGACCCGCACGGAGATCCGGACGAGGTACGGGCCGAACCTGCGGGTCCGGTCCTCGATCAGCAGATCCTGCCAGTCCGTCGGGTCCGTGCTCTCCAGCACGCCGCGCAGCCATTCGACCGCGAGGTCGCGCGGGCCGGGCGCGTGGAGCCGGTCGTGGGCCCAGCCGGTGAGGCGGGTGACCTCGGCGGCGTCCGGTGGACCGGCCCGCAGCACGTACCCGTCGCCCATCGACCCGAAGCCGGTGCTGAACCACGGCGGTCGTGGCCCGAGCTCGCCGAGCGCCGCCAGCACCCGGTCACTTCGCTGCGCCCGCACCGCGAGATCGATCACCGCCTCCCGTTCCGCGGCCGGCCGGGCGAGGAGCGCGGTGGCACGCGCGTCCGGGACGTGCTCCACCCGAGCCCGACCGGCGCGGGCGGTGCGCTCCGCCTCGGCGAAGGCGTCGCCCGCCGGTGCACGGGCCGGTCCGAGCAGCTCCCGGTCCCGCCGCAGCCCGGCGAGGGTGAACTCGCCGTCGATCAGGCTCTCCCGTCGCCCGTCCTGCGCGACCGGCTCGCCGAGCAGCTCCTCCACCTGCGCGACCATCGCCACCAGGTCCGGCCGCCGCGGCGCGGGCACCGGCCGTGCGTCCCGGTGGTCGTGCAGCGCCCAGACGTAGGCGAGCTGGGCGATCTCGGCCGTGCTCAGCTCCTGCGCCGGCTTCCGGTGCAGCGCGTCGAGCCACGCCCGGTACCCGGCCTCGTCCCGCCCGGCCGACGAGTCCGCCGCCAGCGCCGTGGCGATCCGCTCCGCCCGCTCGACGAACAGGTCCCGCCAGGCCCGCGCGGTCTCCCGGTTCCGCTCGGCCGAGGCCGGGCCCACGACCTCCAGCTCGGCGGCCTGACCGGCGCCGGGAACGCGCCGGACGCCGTGCCCGAGGTCGGTCCAGTGGACGCCGCCGTCGTCCGCCCGCCGGCCCCGCAACACGGTGAGCAGCACGCTCCGCGCCGGCTCCGTGGTGGTCACCCGCACGATCGCGTGGACGTCCCGGTCGCCGTCCAGGAGCGGTGCCTCCACGGTCACGCCGTACGGCCGCAGGACGCCGGCCAGGTCGTTCGCGCGCGGTGGCGGTGCCGGATCGCTCAGCCGGACCCCACCCTGGATCCCGCCCTCCGCCGGGGTCCGCGCGGCGTACCCGGCGAACGGCCGGACCGTCACGGCGCCGTCGTCGTCCCGGACCTCGTCGTTGACCAGATCCCAGGCGTCCCCACCGTCCGATGTGTACAAAAGCCACGGCGTGCCGTCCGTGGACAGCGTGGTCTCGTCATGCTCCGGGCCGCCGGCGATCACGTCACCCTGAGGACTGATCACGTCGCGGCCGGTCACGGACGCCAGGCGTCGGGCGAAACCGCCGCGGATCGCACCGGCGGCGCACGAGATCAGCGCGATCGGGTCGTCGCCCGGCGTGTGCGCGCCGATGATCTGGGCGAGCTGGAACGGCGTGAGCCGGACCCGTGCCTCGCCGTCCGGCGTGCTGACCGGGACCGACACGTACCGGCCGGCGCCGTGCACCAGCACCGGGACCGATCCGGGCGTGGCCGGGCGGTCCGCCATCCCGGCCCGCTCCGCGCCGGTGAGCAGCATCAACCCGTCGTTCGCGGCGGTCAGGAGCAGCGGCTGCCCGTCCGCCCGCCAGGTGCCGTCCGCGCCGCGGGTCAGCGTGGTCACCGCGGGGGGCTGCACCGCCTCGTGCAGCGCGACCAGCGTCGAGTCGCCGGCCGGGACCGGGCCGGGCTCGGTCCACAGCGCGGCCTGCCGCCGGGCCGCGCCGCGCTCCGGACGGCCGTCGAGTTGCGGCGCGGCGGACGGGCCGTCGCGGCGGTCGGTGGCCTCCACCGACACCATGCCGTGCGGGACCCGGTGCCGGCCCAGCTCGCGGCGCAGCGCGGACTCGGCCGCGCGCCGGATCGCCTCGACCCGCAGCGCGCCGGACCGGCTGCCGTTGCCGCCGGCCTCGACCCGGATCCGGACCGGCCGCGGATCCGGGCCGGACCAGGACGTGACGGCGTCGCGGACCGCGTACGCGACCACGTCGTCGATCCGCCGGCGGCTCGCCGGGCCGAGCCGCGAGTCACCCTCGGCGAAGTCGACCAGCGCCTCGCCGTTCTGCGGCGGTGCCACCGCCATCGGCACGCCGAGCTGGCCGGACATCCGGGTGGCGACGTGCGCGGCCGCGGTGTCCGAGCCGCCGGTGACCTCCCAGCTGTTCCGGTCCGCGTTCCAGCGCAGGTCACCTGTGGCACGGCCGGGGCGCGCCCGTGCTGTACCCGCGGCGTCGAAGTCGGGGTTGATGCTCAGGTCGCCGGTGCCGTCGATCCGGCGGCGCAGCTCCGTCATGGTCAGGTCCGGGTCGGCGCGCCGCATGCCGGCCAGCAGCCGCTGCCAGTCCCGGTCGCGCAGCGCGGCACCGGCCTCCGGCGCACCCAGGTAGATCCGGCCGTCGCCGGCCACCACGTAGCGCCAGTCCTGCCGCCGCCCCGGGCGCAGCGCCGCGGCCGGGAACGACTCCAGCGGATACCACAGCGGGTTCAGCCGCAGGCCGCCGTCCTCGTCCAGGTCCGCGCGCCGCGGCACGCCCGGGTCCACGGTCGGGCCGTAGTCGGCGTCCAGGTCCGCGGGCCGGGCCTCGGGCAGCGCGGTTCCCGGCTCGGCGCCGGCGTCCCAGTGATCGGTGCCGTTGTGGAACAGCACCAGCGGCGGCGCGTCGTCCGCACCGATCGTGGTGCGCCGGGACCGGGAGACACGATCGAAGACCTGCAGCTGTACGCCGAGCGCGTGCGCCACCAGCGCCGGGAACGTCTCGCCGGCGTCACTGTCCCAGCTGGACGACCAGCTCCGGACCGCGGTCAGCAGCGTGTCCCGCTCGCCGTCGGTCAGCGGCGCCCCGGCCCCGGAACGGCGGGTGACCAGCTCGGCCGCGAGCTGCGTGTCGCTCAGCGACTCCAGCGGGAACGGCTCGACCCGTGCCAGGCGGTCCCACGGCGTCGCGTCGTCGAACGCGGCCATCGCCCGCGCGTCGAACTCGGTCGTCGCCGGGTCCACCTCCCGCATCTCGCGGAGCAGCACGTCGACGTAGCGCCGGAACAGCGTGTCCGGGTCGGCCATCGTGGCGTCGGTGACCCGGTCCGGCCCGAGCCGGCGCAGCTCGGCCAGCATCTCCGTGCGGGCCGGCATCGGCTCCGCGAAGGTGTGACGGGCGGCCAGCACGTCCGCCGGCAGCGCGCTCCCGTCGCCGATCCGGTGCGCGACCAGATCCGCCAGCGCACCCACGGCCCGCGCCGCGGGCGAGGCGGCCGGGACCGGCCAGGTGTGCGTGGACAGGTTCGCCGCCGCGGTGCCGACGTCGCCCCGGACCCGCGCCGGATCGGCCAGCCAGGCCACCGCGTCCGCGTCCCGCAACAGCGGATGATCCGGCAGCTTTTCCCGCAGGCGCGCCAGGACCAGCGCCGGGTCACCGGCCAGCGCGGAATAGAGCAGACAATTCCCATCCGCGGGTACGGCGACCAGCGGCGCCTCGGTGCGCGGGACGGACTCCGTCCCCGGCGAGCCCGGGGTACGGGCCGGCGCCTGTGCCGGCATGGCCCTCGACGGCCCGGGGGCGCGTGCGGGCGCGGCGGCGGTGGTCGCCGGCCCCCGGTAAGGCGCGGCAGGTGGTTCGTCGAGGTCGCCGACGCCGGCAGCGATCAGGTACAGGTGGCGGTCCCGGAGGCCGCCGCGGACCAGCTGTGCCAGCGCGGTGACCTCATCGGACGTCAAGCCGTCGGTCTCCGGTGCGCGCAGCGGATCGCCGGCCAGGCTGCCGGCCACGTCCGGGCGGTGCGGAGCGGTGATCTCGTCCCGGTACTCGTCGCGCAGGCCGATCTGGTGGGCGATCTCGTGGGTGTAGAGGACAGGGTCCGCGTCGGGCGGCCAGGTGCGCTGGTCCATCGGAGCGGTGCCGTCCACCGAGACGACGAGGTGCGCGTCCGCCGCCGACTCGGCGCGTTCCACCGTGACGTGCAGGAGCGAGCCGCCGCCGGGCAGCCGGTACGCGGGCGCGTTGAGGTACTGGCGCACGCCCCGCTCCATGGCCGCGTGCACCCGGCCGGCGGTGCCGGCGTCCGAGTCGCCGTACCAGACCCGCACGGTGAGGTCGGTGACGGTCGTGCCGCCCGTCTCGAACCGGCGCGCGTCGAAATGCGCGTCGACCACGTACCGATGGTCGGAGGACGGCCCGGGTTTCGACACCGGATCGGTCCAGAGGTGCCGCCGGACGACCGCGACGGCATCGGACCGCGCGCGTCGCCAGCCGGGATCATCGGAGATCACCGGACCACGTGTGGGGTCCGGGATCGCCGAGCCCGCGCCGGTCATGCGTGGAGCCGGTGGAGCGGCGGCCGGCGCGACCATCCGTACGTAGTCGCCGTCGCTGAGCTGCTGCCGATTGCCCGGCGGCTGGATCACGAAGAGCCCTTGAGCGTACTGGGAAAGGGCGACGGGGGGCCGCTGCGCCGGGTGCGGGGTCATCGAGTAGATGACGGCCGTGACCCGGTTGCGCACCTCGAGCTGACCGGCGAGGAAACCGAGCACGGCGTTCCAGATCATCTCCGGGTCGGGGTGCGCCTCCACCAGGTCACGCACGGCGACCAGGTTGAGCGCGCCGCCCTCCGCGTGCATCCGGTACAACAGCGCGGCGGCGACCCGGATGACCAGTCTCCGGGTCTCCTCCTCCGTGTGCGGGCGGCTGGGCGGAGCGGCCGCCGGCTCCCAGGTGTGCGCCTGACCGATGGTGAATACGTCTCTGGGCAGGTGTGGGATGCCGTCCGGGGAAACGCCGAGGCTCGCGGCGAGCGGCCTGAACAGAGCGCGGGACGGCCCGGTGCGACTGATCACCCCCGTGCGGACGCCCTGGGCCGTGACGTCGGTGGGGACCGGGGGATTGGGCGGATCCGGAATCGTTCCGAGGCGCGCGAAGGTCGCGTTGTCGTGCTCGCTGCGAGCGTAGGAGTCGCGGATGGCATCCAGATATGCCGACATGCCCTCGTGCCGGGCGGGCGCCACCAGGACCGCGTTGTTGTACCGCGGGAGGGTGGCCGCGGGGGCGGCCGCCGGCACGGTATCGCCGACCGCCATGCCGACGGTGCTGTTCGCGACGGCTCCGACGGCGTTCGCCAGGCCGTCGTGCAGGACATTGTCGCCGTCCGTGTAGACACCGCCGTACCGGTACAGCATCTCCGCACGGAGGATGTCACTGGCCGACGCGTATCCCAGCCCGGTGCCCCGGTGCCGTTCCGCCGCGAACTCGTCGTGTAACCGCATCCGCGCGTCGGCGTGGAAGATCTCGTCGACGTTGACGAGCCGGATCCCGTGCCGGCCGGCCCACTCGACGAACTCACGCACGGTGTGTGTGGCCGCGTGCGCCGGCGAGCCGGGCTGGGCGTTCATGGCGTCGATCGCCTGCCCACGCGTCACATCGGTCCAGAGCACCACGTCGAAGCCGGATGTCTGCGCTATCAGCTCCAGGTTCTGCCGGAAGGCGCCTTGCGTCCCGGTCGCGGCGAGCGGCCCGCCCAGCCAGATCGAATGGGAGATGCGCGGGATGTGCACGGTCTTGCGCTTGATGAGACCGGTGCGGCTCGGCACGGTGCGCAGCAGCGACGACTCGATGACCGTCCCGGACCGGCTCGTGAGCGGAGGAGGGCCGGTCAGCGCTCCGCGGCCGAGGTGAACCCCTTCGAAGAACGACGCCTGCTGGTGCGACTTCACGTCGGTGACGTCGAAGTTCGCGAGCCAGGCGGGCCGCGGGGCCGGGTTGCGCACGCCGAAGTAGTCCGGGCCCAGCATCGGGCTCCGCGGTTGCGGAGCCTGGGTCCAGCCGGCCCGCAGCACCGCCTGCATCCGGGCGGCATCGCCGGGTGCTCGCGGTGCCACCGCGACAGGCCCGCCGGTCACCGGTGCCGGGTCAGGACGGCCGGCACCCGGGCCGTCCGGTGCGGGCGTCGCCGACGGCGGCGGCGTGGCGGGGGCGACCGAGGAGGCCGACGCCGCTCGCACCGCTGCCGGGGCGGTGGGGAGAACCGGGGTGGCCGGGGCAGCGGCGGACGTGGCCGGTACCGCGGGCGCGGCGCCGGACAGCGGCGGTACAGGCGTCCACGACGGTGCCCGCGTGGCCGGCGCGGTCACGGCGCCGACCGGCTTCGGGCCGGTTCCCGCCGGAGCACCGGTCGCCGGCGCCGGGACTGCACCGCTCGTGGCCGGGTTCGTGCGCACAGGCTGTGGGCCGGCCCCGGTCGCCGGGCTGCCGGGTACTGTGCCGTCTGCGCCGGGACGTCCGCCGGCGTGCCCGCCGGCGGCGGTGTTCCCATTGTTCCCGGTGTTCCGGGCGTCGCCGGTACTCCCGGTGTTCGGGGCGTTGCCCAGGCCGCTTCCGGCCGTGTTCGTCGCACCGGCGCCGAAGGGCCCCATGGGTGGCGGCGTGCCGCTGTCACCCGCGTTCGTGAGCGGTGCCGCGTCGTCTTCGGTTCCCCGCGCCGCGCCGGCTCCGGTAGCGTGGGTCCCCGGCTCGACCGCGGCGCCACCTGAGTCGTGCGCTGCGCCGGCGCCGTCCGCGGCGGCACCCGAGCCGTGCGTCCCGCCGAGACCGGCACCGTCGCCCGGGCCGGGCGCATCGGTCCCACCGGGCAGTCCCGATCCGCTGGAACCGTCCTGCGGGAGCAGCGCCCGCGGATCGACCTCCCGCGGCCCGGCCGGCGCCGCGCTCTCCGAGCCTGTGCGGTCCGCCCCCGGACCGTCCGCTCGCGGAGCATGCCCGTCGTATCCGGGCGGCGGGTGGTTCGGGTAATCGGACGTGTAGAGCGGTAACGGGTCCTCGTCGTCGCCCCCGAGGTCCGGTCCGGACGCTCCGGCACGGTCCGGCGCCGGCCTGCCGGGCGCGGATCCGCCGGGCGACACCGGCCCTCCGCGCGACGCCGATCCGCCGGACGGCCCGGATCCGCCGGCCGCGGATGACCGTGGCGGCATCGGCCCGCCGGGCCCACCCGGCCCCACATCACGCGTCGCCGGCCCCCGGTCGTCCGCGTCCTCGCCGCGCAGGCGGAGCCCGAGCGCCGTTCCGCCCATGCTGACCAGGCCGGACACGAAACCGGAGGCGGCCGCTCCCCAGCCGACGTTCCACTCGCCCTCGGTGAAGACGCCGTAGAAGCCCTCGGTCAGGTACTCGGCGATCGAATCGGAGACCGGCTCGTTCCCGAACACCCGGCGGATGATGCCGGGCGCGTCGCCGGGCGGCGGGCCGGGCAGGACGTCCGGTCGCGGTGCGGCGTCCGGGACCGGCCCGGCACCCGGGCGCGGGGCCGGATCACGGACCGGGGACGGGCCGCCGCCCGGCGTACCCCCGGGGCCTGGTCCTGGAATGTCGAAGAGGTCCGGGACGTATTTCTTGAAGACGTCGTCGACGATCCTGACCAGGCCGTCGAAGCCGAGGTTGAACGCGCCGCCGAGCGAGCCGATCTCGGCCGCGGCCCGGGTCAGCGCGAGGTCGATGCGCTCGCGGGTGCCGGAGCCCTTGATCTGGTAGAGCTGTACGAACAGGTCCATCGCGACCTGCAGCACGATGCCGGCGACCTGGCTGGACACGATCGCGGTGAGCACGCGCCGGGTCGTGGTGCCGTAGAGGATCCGGAAGATCTGCCGGATCAGCGCGATCCGGGCGAGCGCGGCGGCCGGGTTGAACCAGGCCATCGCGAGCGCCAGCGCGAACTCCAGGAACAGCTGGATCAGCCCCGCGATGATCATGAGCTTGGCGTACTCGACCGTGGCGGCCGCGTCCTGGTAGCTGTCGCCCATCCGGTGCACGTACTTCGAGGCGATCGCGAGGTAACCCGGGTCGTGCAGGACGTACTGCTCCTTGGCCGCGAGGAACGCGTCCTCCGCGCTGCCGCCCAGCCCGGCCCGGTACGCCTGCACGCCCTCGACGAAGTACGCGGCCGACGCGTCGATGTTCTCGGCCGCGGTGACGTGCGCGGCGGCGATCCGGGCGATCCGGTCCTCGTTCGCCACCGGGAAGTCCTCGCCCGACAGGAACTTCAGGAACCCGGCCAGCTCGTCGTCGACCTCGATCGCCATCGGAGCTCAGTGACGCCCGGCGCCGGACGGGTCGGTGGAGCCGGCCACCTGCCGGTTCTCCTCCTCGATCCGCTCGAACGTGTCCGCCGCCGCCAGCAGCTCCTCCCGGTCCGCGTCCGGCAGCCTGAAGATGACCTCCAGGATCGTCGCGGCCCGGTCGGTGCCCGGCAGCTGCGCCACGACGTCGTCCACATCGGACCGGCGCTTGCCCGGCAGCACCTCCGCGTTCGCCTCGCAGGTCGCGACGAACGTGTCGTGGTTCGACTTGGTGAACTCCCGGTACGGCCCGAACGAGTCCTGCCGCAGCCGGTCGGTGTCCGCCCTGATCTCGCTCATCGCCGCTGCTCCGGCCCGCCGGTGCCGCGCAGCGCCTCGGTGATCAGCGTGCTCAGGTCAGGAACGGGGTCGTCGCCGGGGCCGGAGCCGAGCAGCAGCTCCGCGACCGGCAGCCCTTCGGGCAGAAGACCGTCGAAAGCCGCCACGGTACGGTGCATCGCCTCACTCCGCGCCGCCTCGATCGTCTCGACCAGCAGCGCGCCCAGCTCCGCCGACGCCATCGAGCGCTGCGCGCCGGTCGGGAACCTGATCTCGGTGACCGCGCCGCGGCTGTCCACGGTGACCGAGACGGCCCGGTTGCGGGACGTCACGGTGCTGGTCGTGCTCGCGAGGCCGGTCTGCACCTCGGCGAGCGCGGCCCGCTGCCGGGACAACTCCGCGTACGCCGCCTCGACCTGGTTGTGCAATGGACTGGACAACGTGGTTCCTCCTGTTCGCGTCTCAGCCGCGGGCGAACGGCCGGGCCGTGCCCTGCTGACGTGCGGTGCCGCGGGACGGCGCGGCGCGACCGGGCTGCGCCGGCGCGGTCTCCGGCTGGTCGGTGCGGCCGATGACCGCGGGGCCGCAGTCCGGGTCGGTGCCCCAGACGTCCTCGTCCTCCTCCAGCCAGGTCTTCCGTTCGCGCTCCCGGTCCTGGTTCTGCTGGCCGCCCATCCCGCCCATGCCGGAGCCCATCCCGGGCATGCCGGGCGGATAACCGGCGCCGGACGGGTCCGCGGCGGTGCCCCCGCCGGCGGAGAGCGGGGTGGCCGTCTGCACGCCGGTCAACCCGCCGAGGCCGGTGCCGTCGGTGCGCACGGCGGTGCCGGTCAGCGTGCCGCCGATCCCGCCGCTGCCGAGCCCCGGGCCGCTGCCGAGGGACGCGATGGTGTTCGCGCCGCCGCCGGTCGGCGAGCCGCCTGGGCTGCCGGTCAGCGAGCCGGCGGAGCCGCCGCCCGACGGCCGGG
The DNA here is from genome assembly GCF_030811575.1 of Catenuloplanes nepalensis. Taxonomy (GTDB): domain Bacteria; phylum Actinomycetota; class Actinomycetes; order Mycobacteriales; family Micromonosporaceae; genus Catenuloplanes; species Catenuloplanes nepalensis. The sequence goes on from NZ_JAUSRA010000001.1 coordinate 1,443,973, forward strand.
GGAGGCCGCCGGTGATGTCGTCGATGTCCACGCCGGTGGGGAACTGTGACGTGCCGCCGGGCTGGTCGTCGCCGCCGATGAGCCCGCCGGTGGAGCCACCCTTCGGCGGTGACAGGCTGCCGGAACCGCCGGTCGGGGAGCCACCGCCGAGGCCGAGCCCGGGCAGCCCGCCACCGATCCCGATCCCGCCGCCCAGTGATCCGCCGCCGCCCAGTGATCCGCCGCCGCTCAGTGATCCGCCGCCGCCGAGTGATCCGCCGGATCCGCCGCCGAGGGAACCACCGGATCCGCCGCCGAGGAGGTCGTCGAGGCCCGTGCCGCCGGGAAGCCCCGAACCGCCGCCACCGGACGGCACCAGGCCGCCCCCACTCCCGCCGAGGTCGAGTCCACCGCCCCCTCCGCCGCCGAGGTTCAGGCCGCCCCCTCCGCCGCCGAGGTTGAGCCCGCCCCCACCGCCGCCGAGGTTGAGGCCCCCGCCGGAGCCGCCGCCGAGGTTGAGACCCCCGCCGGTCTTCAGGTTGCCGCCGGAGCCGCCACCGAGGTTCGGCCCGCCGCCGTTGAGCTTGTTCACGAGGTCGTCGAGGTCGGTTCCGCCGCCGGGGCCGCCGCCCTCCATCGTGCGCGGGCGCGGCACCGTGAACATGCCGAGCTGGTCGTTCGTGTCGTAGACCTTCTCGGCGAACGTCTTCGTGGCCTCCCGCATGCCCGCGTCCAGCACCGTCTCGACCTGCGACCGCCACGCCACCTTCATCGCCTCGTCCAGCGCGCTCCAGCCGGCCGCGTTGGTGACGTCGAACGTACCGGCGAGATTCGGCACCGTGACCGCGGTGACCGCGTTGCGGGCGGCCGCGTCCCGCACCGCGTTCTCGACGTCCAGCATCATCCGCGACGGGTGGTACGGCCGGTCCGACCAGCCCGCGCGGTTCCAGAACTCGTTCCACGCGTCGGTGACCGCCTTGATCCAGGTCTGCGCGGCCGACCTCGCGCCCGGGTCGGCGGAGGTGCCCGCGGTCTCGCGGATCCGCCGGTCCCACTCCTGGCCCGGTGTGGCGATGTCGGTGTGCAGCGTGACCAGCTGGCGCCGCAGGTTGTCCAGCGTGATCAGGAATGCCTCCGCGGCCGAGCCGTGGAACCCCGACGAGTCCTCGTCGATCTCGTTGATCAGGCCCTGCAGCGTGTCGCCGGTGCTCTTGAGCCACGTGCTCGCGCGCAGCACCACGGCGGCCGCGTCGTCGGCCGTGGCGGGCACGAACGCCACGCTGTCCCCGCCGTTCGCGAGGTCGTAGATCGCCTGGTTCCCGGCCGCCAGGAAGGTGTAGTACTCGCTGTCCGGCGACCCGGTCTTGTCGTCGGCCGCGGTCCCCATGCCGGATCGCGCGCGGTAGATGACGTACTCGTTCGTCCGGGTCGCGGTCTTCCGCGTGCTGCTGCCGTTTCCGTGGTGCTCCGCGTCCTGACCGCCGCTGATGGTCACGCCGCTTCCGGTGTGCACCCAGAAGACGAACTCGCCCGGCGCCGTGTCCAGCGTCATGTCCTCGGGCACGGATACGGACTCGGACCCGGCGAACTCCACCCACCGGCCCGCCGTCACCCGCGCCCGGTCGGCCGGCTTCTCCGGCTGCTTGTCCTTCTTGTAGACCATGACGCTGATGCCGTGTTCCCAGCTCCACTGCCCGATGTCGTCGCCCGGCGGCGCCACGGTCGTCTCCCTTGCTGTGGCCGGCGCTACGCGGAGCCGGCGCCGAGGTAGTGCTGGATCTCGGTGGCCTCGAACGAGTTGAGCGACTCGACGGTCTCCGACTCCGCGAGGAAGTCGGAGAGCCCGGTGACCAGTTCGTGCACCCGGTTGCGCGACGCGTCGAGCCGCGACCAGATCCCGCCGCCGGACTCCGTGACGGTCACGCCCAGGTCCTCGGCCGGCACGAACGTGCCGATCTGGATGAGCAGCTGGTCGAGCTTCTGCGGCGTGTCGGCGTCCCGGCCGCCCTGCAGCGGCGGGATCTCGTCGCGGATCCCGCCGAGCCTGCCGATGACCCGGAGGATGAACGCCTCGTCGACGACGATCCCCGGCATGTCAGATGTGGCCCTCGAACAGCGCGGCGCCGTGCCGGTCGCCGAGGCTGTAGGTCTCCCGGATCTGGTCCAGGTTCGTCGCACCCTTGTCCAGCGCCGTGTTCATCTGCGCGATGCCCTGCAACAGCTTGGTGTGGACCGCGCCGTACGCGGCGAGCGCCTCGCCCTGGTTCGCCTCCGCGTACGTCTTCGCGGCCGAGTCCAGATCCTCGACCGAGTTCTTGATCCGGGTCGTGACGGCCCGGAGCTCGGTCGAGCTGTCGATGAGTCCGTTGGGGTTGAGCGCGAAGTTCGCCATCGCCGCTCTCCTTTCGCGTGGGTACGGGGATCAGGTCCAGGACGCGAGCGACGAGTTGTCGGACTCCACCAGTTGCGTGATGCGCTGCTTCTGCCCCATGGCCTCGCCGAGGTCCTTGATGGCGCTCTGCACGGTGCTCAGCCCGGCCTTCCACTCCTCGATCGACCGCTGGAACGTGTCCGCCGCGCCACCGGCGTCACCGCGCCAGGTCGACGAGAGCACGCTCTGCGTCGCCTCGACCGCCATCCGGCCGGCATCACACGTACCGTCGGTGATCGCCATCTGGTCGATGAGGGCCTTCGTCGTCGCGTCGTCCGACGAGTTTCCGTACGGCGTGGACATGTCGTCGCTCCTCTGCCGTGGACTGTTACCGCGCAGAACGGTAGGAGACGGCACTGGACAACTTGTTTATCGCGACTGGACGATCTCACCGGTACCGGACGTAGACGGTCAGCGTGCCGCCGGACGGGGACGCGCCCACGGTGACGAACGCGGGGTCGAGGAGCGCCGGTGGCATGGTCCGCTCCTCGGTGAGGCCCATCCGGCGGGCCAGCTCCTCCGGCGAGCTCCCGGCCGCGGGCACCAGCGTGAGCTGCCGCCAGCAGCCTCCGGACCCGCACTCGTCGCTCTCCCGCACGACGGTCACGCCGGGCGGCACGTCCGGGATCCGCCACTGCGGCGGCAGCGCTCCCTCGCCGCCGAACGCGGACAGCCACAGGAATCCGAGCCCCCACAGGCACGGCAGCGCACCGGCGGCGAGGACGGACGCCACGATCACTCTCGGGCGGAACAACGGCACCACTCCCATGGGCCCGGAAGCGTATTCGCGTGCGGTTGACCCGTTCTTTATCGACGCCGGCCGTCTCCACAGGGGATGATCCATCCGAGTACCCCTCATCTTCCGCGGAGCCGTGCCCTCATGAACCCTGCCGTCACACGCGTGCTGCGTCCCGCCGCGATCGCGATCGCCGCGCTGCTCACCGTCCTGCTGGTGGCCGTGATCGCGGTGTTCACCTGGCCGCTGGACGCGGACGGGCTGCACCCGGCCCCACGGAAGCTGAGCTTCGCCGATGCCCGCGCGCGGATCGCGGAGAGGGCCGCGGCGGAGCGGGCCGACTCCGGCATCCTGCCCGAGTGCCGGTCGCTGTCGCTGGTGCACGACGACGCCCCGGCCGCACGCTCGGTGCTGATGTTGCACGGCTTCACCGATTGCCCGGTGCAGTTCGCCCAGCTGGCGCAGAGCTTCCACGACCAGGGCTACAACGTGTACGTCCCGCTCGCGCCCCGGCACGGCCACGCGACGCGGGACGCGCTCGGCGGCCTGCGCGCGAAGGAGCTGGCGGAGTACGCGTCCGACGCGCTCGACGTGACCGTGGCGCTCGGCGCGGAGGCCGGCGTGGTCGGCCTCTCCGGTGGCGGCATGCTGGCCACCCGGCTCACCACCGAGCGCCCCGACGACGTACGCCGGCTGCTCACCATCTCACCGTTCTACCGCCCGGCCCCGGCACAGGCCGCACCGATCACGATCCGCCCGCTGGTCGTGCTCTACGGCTTCCGGCTGCTGCCCGACCACGTCGACGACAAGAACATGTCCTACACCGCGCTCGCCCAGTACATCCGCCTCTCCGAGACGATGGACACCGCCCGCACCGGCGGCAACCTCACCTCGATCGCGGTCGTGACCAGCGCCGACGACGACCTGATCGACATGGGCCGCGCCGCCTCCATCCCCCGCACGATCGCCGGCGCCCGCAACCTCCCCCTCACCACCCACGAGTTCCCCGCCGCCTCCGGCCTCGGCCACGACCCGGTCGACCCCAACGACATCGGCCCCGCCAAGAACGACCTCTACAAGCTCTACCTCGCCCTCTACGAGGGCCGCCCCGCCTGACCATGTGCCCAGCGCGACGGGGACGAGGGGCGCGTGGGCTTCCGGACCACCGCGGAACGTGCAGGAAGGAGCGCCAGCGACGACCGGTGCCCGCGGGAGCACTGGGTGAGTGGGCACGCCGGAAGCGGGAAGAAGGGTTTTCCGGGTTGTCGCTCTCAGGGGTTGGCGGTTCACCAGGGGATGGCGGCGAGGCGGAGGTGGGCGAAGCCGTTGCGGTCGCCGGGGGAGTACCAGGAGAGCCAGAAGCGGTCGGCGGTGCTGAGTTCGGCGTGGGCGGTGAAGGCGTAGCAGCCGAAGCCGCCGCCGGGGCAGGTGTCGGGGACGCGGCCGGACGGGCCGGCGGTCCATGGGCCCTGTGGGGAGGTGGCCTCGTAGACGCGGTAGCCGCCGGTGCCGAACGTCGTCTGGACGATCATGGCGAGGCGGTGGGTGCCGACGCCGGTGAAGTCCATGACGTGGGCGGACCAGATCTCCGGCGCGCCGATGATCACGGTGGTCGCGGTGGCCGGCGTGCCGGTCCAGGTGGTGCCGTTCCACCAGCCGTAGTTGGCCGCGTTTCCCCAGGTGGAGGGCGTGGCGCTGACGCGGGCGGCGAGGACCCGGGCGGTGGCGAAGTCGTGCGCGTAGAAGTAGAGGAAGCCGTCGCCGCCGAAGACCGGGGAGCCGAGCTGCTGCCCGGCCGGCACGCCGTTCTGCAGTGGTGACGCGGTGAACGGCGTGACCGTGCTCAGGAACCGGTTCGTCGCCGGGTCGTAGTCGGTGAGCGTGACGCGCTCGACCGGCCAGCTGTCGCGCGTGGTCGCCACGCAGATCTGGTGGTAGACGATCAGCAGCCGCTCGGTGCCGGGGATCCGCGTCATGCCGGACGTCCAGGACGCGGGGTAGCTACTGCCGGCCTCCGGCGTGCAGGCCACCGGCGGCGGGTTCGGGTTCTGTGCGGTCGGGATGCCGGGCAGGAGCAGGCCCTGCGGCGGCGGCAGGAACTGCGCGATGCCGGTGCGGCCCGGGGTGGGTGCGGCCGGTGGCGTGGGCAGCTCCTGCAGCGTGGTCGGGACGGAGCCACGGGTGTACGCCCCGGCCGCGGCCGTGGTGCCGAGCAGCCACGGTGGCGAGCCGTTGCGGTGCACGGTGTCGCCGAAGATCCAGAGCGCGTTCGAGCCCGAGTACGCCGCGCTGAACCCGGCGTCGCGGGAGATCGGCCGGTCCGCGGTGTCGGCCGTGGACAGCGGCCGGCCGAGGTCGACCGTGGCGGCCGTGCCCGCGTCCGCGGTGCGGAAGCGCTGGGTGGAGTTGTAGTCGCCGGTGTCCGGCTGCGCGCCGGGCGAGGAGACCGCGCCGCCCTGCTGGCCCACGCACAGTCCGGGCGCGGCGACGTTGTCGTCGCCGAACCCGCAGAACTGTGAGTGGTAGAGCGTGCCGGGCGTCAGACCGGTGATCGCCTCGGTGACCGTGACGAACCCGTTGGTGTTCACGTTGGCCGCGCGCTGCGGCGTGCTGGTGACCGTGGTCGCGCCGTCCGCCCAGTACTGGAACCAGTACGTGCAGGGGTTGGTGGTGCTCTGCGCCAGGCAGCGGGTCTGCGCGCTGAGCGTGGCGGTCGTCCCGCCGACCGCGGACGGTGGCCCGGACCACCCGTCGCAACCGGCGGTCACGATCAGGACCAGCGACGACAGGGCCGCGACCCGGACTCTCGCATTGAGCGCCATCACGTCATCGTGGCCGCCGCCGGGACGCCGCGCCAGATGTCGTTCTGTGCGTCAGGGGCCCGATGGGTCAGAAGCCGACCACCTGGCGGATCAGGACGAGGTGGATGCGGCCCGGCTGCTCCTTGTGGATCTCCAGGATCTTGCCGATCTGGCTGGGCCGCCCGTAGGCCGCCTGCGCCCGCACGTGCTCCAGCTCCAGGCTGTGCTCGTGCAGCCGGCGATGCGCGGTGGCCATGTCCGGCACCAGCTTCTGCAACCCGGCCACCAGGATCACGTTCGCCGCGCCCCAGGCGATGTTCGCCAGCTGGCTGCCGCCGGCCGAGCCGATCAGCAGCCCGCCGTCCCGGGTGATCGCTTGCACGCTGCCGAGCGCGTAGTCCGGCGTGCCGCTGACCTCCTTCATCTCCGCCCGCTGGGTGGCGAAGTCGAACGCCAGCATCTTCAGGCGCGCCGATTCGTACGGGCCCTCCGGGTCGTCGATTCCGGCGGAGATGCCGGACTCGTCCAGCGTGACCGACGTGTTCGTGAAGACGGTGGCGCCGTGCGGGATGCGGGCCAGCACGGTCTTCCGCGCGGCCGCGAGGTCGTCGACCACCTCCGCGCCGATGCCGTGCTCGGCCAGCGCGGCCACGGTCGCGGCGACGGTCTCCTCGTCCGGCAGGACGTCGAACTGGGGCATGGTGCCTCCTCGGAACGGAAGCGGACTTTACCCCGCTTCTCTGTAACCGGACTTTACCCCGCTTCCGTCGGAGGGCAAGCGGCCGTGAGCCAGGCCACGCTCGTTAGGGTGGTGCGGTGAACGGAGAGCGTGCGGACGCCGCCCGGAACCGGGCCGTGCTGATCGCGACCGCGCGCGAGATGCTGGCCGAGTCCGGGACAGAGAAGATCACCATGGACGCGCTCGCGGAGCGGTCCGGCCTGGGTAAGGGCACGGTCTTCCGCCGCTTCGGCACCCGGGCCGGCATCTTCCAGGCGCTGCTCGACGACGTGGAGATCACGTTCCAGGAGCGCGTGCTGGCCGGGCCGCCGCCGCTCGGGCCGGGGGCGGAGCCGCTCGACCGGCTGATCGCGTTCGGCCGGGCGCGCATCGCGTTCATGCTGGAGAACCGGGAGATCGCCCGCGCCGCGCTGGACGGCCGCGCGCGCGGGCCGGCCGGGCCGACGCCGATGACGAGCATGCACATCCGGATGCTGCTGAGCCGGCTGTCGCTCGACGTGCCCGACCTGGACCTGCTCGCGATGCAGCTGACCGGGGCACTGGACGCGCCGCTGTTGCTCTACACCGCGCAGGACGCGAATGCGCCGCGCGGTGTGGCGATGGGGGAGCGCCTCGCGCTCGGCTGGGACGAACTGGTCCGGCGGGTCTGCCGCTGAGCGGCCGGCCCGCCGGACCGTCAGAGGGTCAGCACCAGGTCAGCGTGGAGTTGTTGCGGGTCACGTTGGCGATGGTGTTGTTGCTGCCCGTACACGGGCTCCAGGTGATGTTGGTGTTGGACACCGTCAGGTTCTGGAACCGGATGCCGGACGAGGGCGGGAACTCCGTGCGCGCCGCGATGCGGATCTCACCGCCGCCGCTGACCGTGCCGGAGACGCCGGCGACGGTCACGTTGTAGCAGTTCTCGATCAGGATCGAGTTGTTGCCGGTGTTCGCGATGTCGACCCGGTCGATGGTGGCGCCGCCGCTCTCCGACACGCAGAAGACGCCCCGGCCGCCGCCGCGCGCCTTGACCGTACCCACCCTGATGTTGTTGGGGTACGAACTGCCGACCCGGCCGTTGCGGTTGGCCATCCGGAACGCGGCGTAACCGGTGCCCGCGCCGGCGTTCTCCGCGTCGACCGTGCCGACCGTGGCGTTGATCGTCTGGTTGAGCAGCAGGCCGGACTCGCCGACGCTGCGGGCGGTGACGGTGCCGATGGTGAGGCCGTCCACGCCGTAGGTCTCGACCGCGTGCGACGAGGCGCCGGAGACGTAGGCGTTGTCGAGCCGCACGTTGCGCGTCCACTGCGAGGTGTCGCCGCGGTTGTCGATGCGCACGCCGAGGCCGCTGGACAGGCGCATGTCGATCTGGCCGAGCCAGACGTTCGTGACGTTGCGCATGAAGATGCCGTAGAGCGGGGAGCCGGTCACGTTGAGATATGGCACCTCGATGTTGCTGACGCCGCGCGCGTAGATCGGTGCCTGGTCGCCGCTGCCGGAGCCGGTCACGTTGATCGTGCCGCAGACCGACAGCGAGGTCCAGTTGGCCAGCGAGATGCGGCTGCCGGCCGACATGCTGCCGTTGCCGCGGACCACGACCCGTTGCATGGAGGTGCGTCCGGCGGTCAGGCTGCCGATGCCGGCCTGCACCGCCGCCCGGAAGTCGGTGCCGGTGTAGACCGCGGCGCCGGACGCGTTGCGCGCGGTCCAGGTGCTGCCGCTGACCGTGACCTCGGACTGGAACGTGCCGGTGCCGCAGGCCGCGGCCGAGTCGGCGTTCGCGGTCTGGATGCCGAAGAGTGCGGCGCCGGCCGCGAGCACCGCGACGGTCGCGCCGATCAGGGCCGCGCGCCATCGGCGGCGGGCGGGTGTGGAGGCCGCGCGCGTGGGCGTACGCGCGGCGGAGTCGTCGGGAGCCATGAGGAGGACTGCCTTTCTCTGGGGGAGGGGCTCATCTACCGCGTGCGGCGGGAGATGAGCCCTTGAAACGATACATAGAAGTTTCTCAATGGCTACCGTGTTGTGTCCGTCATGTCAAGGGCTGCGGTCCATGTCGGGTTATCGGCGGTTCCGGATGACGGGTGAACACCTGTTGTAATCTTGCGACAGCTGAGCGTGTGGTTGATCATGGGAGCGAGTGCGGGTGACGATCGGGGCGGAGGCGCGTCGGGCGGACGAAACGCTCAACGCCGTGCTCGACGCCCACGAGGGCCGCTCCGTCAGCGACCCGCGCGCGGTGCTCGGCCCCGCGATCGAGGCCCGCCGCCTCGCCGAGCAGCTCGGCGACGAGGAGTCCACCCGGCGCGCCATCCTGCTCCACGCGGACGTGCTGATGCGCGGCGGCCGGCTCGCCGAGGGCGGCCGGATGGCGCAGCAGGTGCTCGCCTGGGCCGAGCAGCACGACCGCCCGTTCCTGCGCGCCCGCGCACACCGCGAGCTGGCGCTCTTCCACCGCCTGGTCGGCGAGTTCTCCGACGCGCTCGCGCACGCGGTCCAGTGCGTGGCCGGCCTGGAGGGCGTGCCGGCCGGCACCCGCGCGCAGCACCTGATGATGCTGGCCGTCTCGCTCGACGACAACGGGCGCTTCGCGGACAGCGACCGCTACTACCGCACCATTCTGGAGATCGCGGCGGAGATCCGGGACCACGCGCTCACGTTGCGCGTGCTCAACAACATGGCCTACAACGCGTACGAGATGGAGGACGAGCCCGAGGCGATCGCGCTCGCCGAGCTGCTGCGCCAGGCGAGCGCGCGGTTCGGCCACCCGCTCGCGGCCAAGGAGCGGGACACGGTCGCGCGCGTCGAGATGATGGGCGGGCGGTATGCGGCCGTGGAGGAGACGCTGGCCGGCGCGCTGACCGGCACGATGCCCGACCACGACGGCGACGGCACCGCGGAGTGCCTGCTCACGCTGGCCGAGGCGCGCCGGCTGGACGGCCGCTACGACGACGCGCAGGTCGCGCTGGACCACGCGGTCACGCTCTGCGACGCCAACGGGCTCGCGGGCGTGCGCGCGCAGGCCCGTCAGGAGCAGGCCGCGCTCTACGCGGCGGCGGGCCGGTTCCGGGAGGCGTACGAGGAGCACCGGATCTTCCACGCCGAGTCGACCGCGCTCTACCGGGAGCGGCAGCAGGCCCGCGCGTTCGCGCTCCAGGCGCTGTTCGAGGCGGACGAGGCCCGGCGCGCCACCGAGCGCTTCCGCGAGATGGCCCACCGGGACGCGCTGACCGGCCTCTACAACCGGCGGTACGTGGACGAGCGGCTGCCCGCGCTGCTCGCCGCGGCCGACGGGCCGCTCTCGATCGCGCTGATCGACCTCGACCACTTCAAGCGGATCAACGACACGCTTTCGCACGCCACCGGCGACACCGTGCTCCAGCAGATCGCGCTGTTGCTGACCGAGGCGGCCCCGGACTCCGGCGACGATGCCGGCGGCTTCGCGGCCCGCCTCGGTGGTGAGGAGTTCCTGCTGGTCATGCCGGGCGCGTCGGCCGCGTCCGCGGCCCGGCGGGCGGAGCGGCTGCGGCGGCGGGTGCGGGCGCACGCGTGGGCGCCGCTGACCGGCGCGCTGCCGGTCACCACCAGCGTCGGCCTCGCGACCACGGTGGACGGGCGCACCACGATGGCCGCGCTGCTGGCCGAGGCGGACCGCAACCTCTACGCGGCGAAACGCGCGGGCCGCGACCGAGTCGTCGCCTGATCATTCCTTTGTGTCTGAACGATCACCCTAATCGGTGTCGATAACGCGACTTTATGATCCCTAAGGCTGAATGAGGCCGGAATGAGACTTTCTCATCTCAAATTTCCGGCGATTATGGGCCTCATGATGGCACTGTTCTATCGATGTATTCCACGCATCGTCGCCGCGATCTCCATCGCGGCGGCCGGCGGTCTCGCGGCGGGAACGCCCGCGGCCGCGCACGGTGGACAATGCGCTCGACGCCTGGTCACGGTGACCCTGACCGCGGAGCGCGAAGCCCCCCGCTACCGGCTGATGACATGGCTCTGCACACCGAAGCGGCCGACCTCGGTGGTGCAGGTTCTGTTGTCGGGATTCACATACGATCACCATTACTGGACGGTGGCGAGTCCGGGTCGGCGATCATATGTGCAATCCGCGCTCGCGGCCGGGCACGCCGTTCTCTATATAGATCGAATAGGAGTCGGCGGAAGCGACCGCCCGCCCGCGGAGATCGTCAACGCGGACACCGAGGCGCACGTGGCCCACCAGCTCGTGCAGCGGCTGCGCAAGGATCGCTACCGGACCGTCGTCGCGGTCGGCCACTCGTACGGCTCGCTGATCTGGGCCGCCGAGTCCCATCGTTACGACGACGTCGACGCGCTCGTGCTCAGCGGCTACCTGCACGGCACGCACGTGCCCACCCAGCTGCTGATCCGCGCCCACCTGCAGCAGGCCGAGGGCGCGCCACCCGGCTACCTCACCCAGGCCCCGAACTTCCGCCGCCAGGCCTACCTGCACCCGCCCGGCGTCACCCGGCAGATGACCGAGCTGGACGAACGCATCCGCACGACCGGCACCAGCGGCGAGCTGACCTCGCTGAAGAACATGGGCGACCCGACGTACACCAGCCGGATCCGCCGCCCGGTCCTGCTCCAGATCGGCGTCCACGATCTGCTCTTCTGCAACGCGCTCACCGGCCTGCCCTGCGCCTCCCCGGCCGACCTGTGCACGCGCGAGACCGCGTTCTACCCACGCACCCGGCTCTCCGCCACGGTGCAGCGCGACACCGGCCACTCCATCCTGATCCACCGATCGGCCCAGTCCGCCACCGCCACCGCGCTGTCCTGGATCGACCACACGGTCGGCCGCGCCCCGCACCCCCGCGCGGTCCTCGACTGTCGCTAGGTTCACGGCCCCCGGCGCCTCCCCGGCGCCGGGGGCCGTCCGATATGGACGGCTGCCGGCTTTTTGGGCGCGCGCTGTTTACAGGACGAGTGGACGCTCCGTACTGTGTCGATCGCTCAGTGATCTTTTCCTGAGCCGCTGTCACCGCCCGCCGACCGGATGACCGGCCGGCGGTTTTCTTGTGCCGATGGGGAGGCATCCCGTGGAGCTGGCTCGACACAGATGGCGGGCGACGGCCGGTGGGCTCACCGCGCTCATGGTCGCCGCGCTGCTGACCGTGCCCGGATCGGTGAGCATCACGCCGCCGGAGCGTCTGCAGGGACAGGTCGAGCCGGTCGACGCGAACGGCCGCGAGGTCGGCGGTGCGAGCCCGGTCGCGGAGCCGGCCACCCGGGCCGAGCTGCCCGACCCGGTCTGGCCGGCGGCCAAGACCGCGGCGGTGCGCCTGCCGGCCGGCCAGGCGCGGGTGCGGGCCGGCGACCTGCCGGTCACGGTCGCGCGCGCGACCGGCACCGTGGGCGAACGGCTCTCCGCGGACCTGACCGTCGAGGTGATCGACCGGAACGCGGTGCCGGAGAGCCTCCGGGACGGCGTCGTCGTCCGGGTCACGGAGCCGAAGCGCTCCGGCGGAGCCGCGTCCGTGTCCGTCGACTACGACCGGTTCGGGCACGCATACGGCGGTGGCTGGGCCGACCGGCTGCGCCTGTGGGAGCTCCCGGAGTGCGCGCTGACCACGCCGGCGAAGCCCGGCTGCGCCGCGGTGCCGCTGCCGACGCGCAACGACGGCACGGCCGGCACCGTCACCGGCGAGGCCGAGCTGCGATCCGCGGGCGTGCTGCTGGCCGTCGCCGCCGCGCCGACCGGCTCGTCCGGCGACTTCACCGCGACCTCGCTGAGCGCGTCGTCCAGCTGGAGCGCCGGCACCAACACCGGCAACTTCAGCTGGCAGTACGGCATCGACACGCCGCCGATCGAGGCCGGGCCGCAGCCGAGCCTGGCCGTCTCCTACTCCTCCGGCAGCGCGGACGGCCGCTCCTCGGCGACGAACAACCAGCCCGGCTGGCTCGGCGAGGGCTTCGACCTGGGGGCCGGCTTCGTCGAGCGGAAGTACGTCGGGTGCGCCGACGACACCGACGGCGGCGCGAGCAACGGCGAGGACTTCCGGACCGGCGACCTGTGCTGGCGGTCGGACAACGCGATCCTCAGCCTGAACGGCAGCTCCAGCGAGCTCATCTACGAGACGGGCAAGGGCTGGCACTCGCGGTCCGAGGACGGCTCCAAGGTGGAGAAGCTGCTCGGCGCGGCCAACGGTGACGACAACGGCGAGCACTGGCGGCTGACCACCGCGGCCGGCACCCAGTACTACTTCGGCCTGGCCGCGCTGCCCGGCCAGAGCGCGGCGACGAACTCGGCGTGGACCGTGCCGGTCTACGGCAACCACGCGAACGAGCCGTGCCGCGCCGACTCGAAGGTCTTCAAGGATTCGGTCTGCGACCAGGCGTGGCGGTGGAACCTCGACTACGTGGTGGACACGCGCGGGAACACGCTGTCCTACTGGTACGACCAGGAGAAGAACCAGTACGCGACCCGGGCCACGGACACCGAGAACGTCGACTACGTCCGCGGCGGCACGCTCGCGCGGATCGACTACGGCACGTGGGACCGCGGCGCCACCGACCGGTCCGTCACGCCGGCCGCGCAGGTGGTCTTCTCGGTGGCGGACCGCTGCCTGGCGGACTGCGGCGACGACGACAGCTGGCCGGACGTGCCGCGTGATCAGGAGTGCAAGCTGGACGCGACCGAGTGCGCGGGCGACTACTCGCCCACGTTCTGGTCGACGAAGCGGCTGGCGAAGGTCACCACCAAGGTCTGGGACACCACCAAGACCACGCCGGCCTGGCAGGACGTCTCCTCCTGGACGTTCACGCAGTCGTTCCCGGACCCGCACGACGGCACGGCCGAGGGCCTGTGGCTCGACAGGATCGTGCGCGCGGGTCACGTCGGCGGCACCGTCACCATGCCACCGGTCACGTTCACGCCGGTACCGAAGGTCAACCGCGTGCTGACCGCGACCAACCAGACGAACTCCTGGCAACGGCTGGCCCGGGTGACGTCCGAGACCGGCGCGTTCACCGACATCAGCTACACCGAGCCGGAGTGCACGGACACGAACAAGCCCGCGTCCGCCGCCGCCAACACCATGCTGTGCTACCCGGTGATCGGCCCGGACCCGTACGACCCGACCGGCGACGGGCCGGACATCACCGAGTGGTGGCACAAGTACCTCGTCACCAAGGTGATCGAGAACGACACCCCGCTGACGGACTACCGGTCACCGTCGAAGGTCACCACCTACACGTACGAGGGCGAGCCGGCGTGGCACTACGCCGACGACGACGGCTTCATCGAGGCGAAACGGAAGACCTGGAACCAGTTCCGGGGGTACGCCGGGGTCAGCACCGAGGTCGGCAGCGGCAGCGTGAAGACGCTCAGCCGGACCACGTACTTCCGCGGCATGCACGGCGACCGGGCCGCGGTGTCCGGCGGCACCCGTACCGTGTCGGTCGGTGCGACGATCGGCGCGGCCGTTCCGGACGAGGACGCGTTCTCCGGCATGGTCCGCGAAACCACGTCCTACAACGGGTCGCTGGACCGGCCGGTCTCCAAGACGGTCAACGTGCCCTGGCAGTCCGCGCCGACCGCGTCCCGCACGATCAACGGCGACACGGTCACGGCCCGCTTCGTCAAGACCGCGATCACGCACACCGCCACCGCGATCGGCCTCGACCGGGTGGAGAGCTGGCGCACCGGACGCACCGAGACGAAGTTCGACTCCACCTACGGCACGCCCGACTGGGTGCAGGACGACGGCGACACCACGGTCACCGGCGACGAGACCTGTCAGGTGACCGTCTACAACCGCAACACGGATCGGAACCTCGTCAGCCTCGCGAAGCGGGTCACGAAGACCGCGCTGCCGTGCGGCACCGCACCGACCGCCGCCGTACAGGTCCTCTCGGACAGCCGCACCTCGTACGACGGCGCGACGAGCCCGGACACCGCGCCGACGTTCGGCTCGCTGTCCAAGGTGGAGCGAATGTCGGCCTGGACGCCGGCCGGTGGCACGCAGTGGCAGACGATGAGCGAGTCGACCTACGACGTGTTCGGGCGGCCGCGCACCAACACGGACGTCAAGGGCAACGTCACCACCACCGCGTACACGCCGGCGAACGGCGGCCTGCTCACCTCCAGCGTGACCACGAACCACCTCGGCTGGACGGAGAAGGCCACGCGGGCGCCGTACTGGGGCGTCCCGATCGACACCACGGACTGGAACGCACAGGTCACGACCGTCGACTACGACCCGATGGGCCGGGTGGCGGCGGTCTGGCGCGCGGGCCGGCCGAAGGACGCGAACAAGGACACGCCGAACAGCCGCTTCGAGTACGTCTTCGCCGCGGACCGCACCGCGTATCCGTACGTGAAGACCCAGGCGCTGAACGCCAAGGGCAAGTACGTCACCTCGTACGAGATCTTCGACGGACAGCTCCGGTCGCGGCAGAAGCAGTCCGCAGGGGTCGGCGGTGGCCGGGTGGTGACCGACACCCGCTACGACGAGTACGGCCGGGTCGAGGCCGCGTACGGCGCCCACGCGGAGACCGGCACACCGTCCGGCACGCTCTGGGGCGAGCCGGAGTGGTCGATCCCGACCGTCACCCGCACCGAGTACGACCTGGCGGGCCGCGCCACCGCGAGCATCCTGCTGGCCGGTTCGGCGACCACGAACCAGGTGGAGAAGTGGCGCACCACCACCGAGTACGCCGGTGACCGCACCATGGTCACGCCGGCTGAGGGCGCCACGCCGACCACCACGATCGTCGACTTCCAGGGCCGGACGACCGAGCTGCGCCACCACACCACGGCGGCCGGCGTCGACGGGGCGTACACGTCCACGTCCTACCGGTACGACGCGGCCGGGAAGCTGACCCGGGTGATCGACACCAAGCGCGACGAATGGATCTACACGTTCGACCTGCTCGGGCGGCTGACCAGCGCGAAGGACCCGGACAAGGGCGAGTCGAAGAGCGCGTACAACGCATTCGACGAGCTGACCACGACCACGGACGCGCGCGGCGAGGTGCTCGCGTACACCTACGACTCGCTCGGGCGGCAGACCGGCCTCTACGACGACACGCCCACCGGCAACGCGCGGGCGACGTGGACCTACGACAAGATCTACGGCAACAGCGGGACCGTCCGCGGCCAGGTCACCGAGAGCACGCGGTACGACAGCGGCCGGGCGTACAGCAAGCGGATCTTCGGGTTCACCTCGTCGTACGCGCCGACCAGCGTCGACTACGTGATCCCGTCCGGTGAGGCCGGGCTGAACGGCACCTACACGTTCACCTACGCGTACTCGCAGTACGACGGCTCGCCGATGGAGATCACCTATCCGGCCGTGGGCGCCATGCCGAAGGAGAAGGTCACCACCGGGTACGACGAGGTGACCGGCCTGCCCGTCGGCCTGACCACGAACCTGGCGAGCGCCGGCACCTACGTCACCTCCCAGGCGTACACCGCGTTCAGCGAGCCGACGGTCATGCAGCGCAAGGTCGCCGGTGGCGTGTACGTGGAGGACACCACCACCTACGACACGGTGACGCGCCGGGTGTCCGGCTCCACCGCGAAGCCGGAGACCAGCACCGGCAAGATCGCCGACGTGGCGTACGAGTACGACGACGCCGGCAACATCATCTGGATCTCGGACCGGCCCGCGGTGGGCGCGGCGGACACCCAGTGCTTCGCGTACGACCTGCTCGGCCGGCTGACCACGGCGTGGACGCCGCAGGCCGGACCGACCGCGTGTGGGACCGCGCCCTCGCTCGCGGCGCTGGGCGGCGCGGCACCGTACTGGACCGACTGGACCTTCGACGACCTCGGCAACCGGCGCTCCCAGACCACGCACGCGGCGGCGGGGAACACCACCACGACGTACGCGCTGCCGGAGCCGGGCGCCGGGGTGGTCCGGCCGCACGCGGTCACCGGCACGACCACGACGGCGCCGGGAGCCGCACCGGCCGCCACGTCGTACACGTACGACGCGATGGGCAACACGCTCACTCGGCCCGGCGTGAGCGGAGCGCAGACGCTGACCTGGAACGCGGAGGGACGACTGGCCGCGGTCGCCGAGGGCGGCAAGACGACGACGAACAACGTCTACGACGTCGACGGCAACCGGCTGCTGCGCCGGGACGCCACCGGCACCACGCTCTACCTGCCCGGCATGGAGGTCCGCTGGGCGTCGGGCACGTCGGCGACCACCTGCACCCGGTACTACACGTTCGGCGGCAAGACCGTCGCGTCCCGGACCGGCGGCGCTGTCGCGGAGCTGACCTGGCTGGTCAGCGACCACCAGGGCACGCAGAGCGTCGCGGTCAACGCGGCCACCCAGGCGGTCACGGTCCGCCGGCAGACGCCGTACGGCGAACGCCGTGGCGCGGCCGCGTCCTGGCCGAACAGCCGGGGCTTCGTCGGCGGCGAGACGGACCCGACCGGCCTGGTGCACATCGGGGCTCGCCAGTACGACTCAGCGCTCGGCCGGTTCATCTCCGGCGACCCGGTCCAGGACCTCCAGGACCCCCAGCAGTGGAACGCCTACGCCTACGCCCACAACAGCCCGATCACGTTCAGCGACCCGACCGGCCTCCGCGACCTCTGCGGCCACAACCCCGGCGACGCCTGCGAGCGCGGCCCCAAGGGCGGCGGCTCCAGCGGCGGCGGCTCCAGCGGTGGCGGTTCGAGCGGTGGCGGTTCGAGTGGCGGCGGTTCCGGCGGCCAGGGCGGTGGCGCCCCCTATGGGAACGGCAGCGGCGGCGCCGTCTCTGCATGCGCGTCGATTCGCGTCTGCGAGCGCGAGGGCGAGAAGGGGCCCTGGTACACCAGCAAGGCGCCGACGGTCACCCTGGCCTCGAACTGGGAAGAGGTCTACACGAGTCTCGTGCCCGGCCAGTGCATCTCCGGGATCGACGGCATCCACCCGTGCCACGATTTCGGTCCCATGGCCTGGGTGTTCGACGCCGTCAACTACAGCAAAGTCGCGGGCATCGATCCGCGTCTGCTGCTGGCCGTGCTGATGCTTGAGATCGGTCCTTCCGACAGGTTGAGCGTGGCCGATGACGGATTCCAGGCCGCGCAGTTGCTCGCGTATCGGCACGGCATCTACGGGCCGGCCAAGAAGGCGTATGCATGGGCTACCGGAGACCGGAAGTGCGAGGTGTGCGTACCTTCCATCGGCTGGGGCAACATCCAGGAGGAGGCCTTCCTCCGGACCAAGCTCAATCACCCGGATGCGCTGCGCAACGTCGAATGGTCCGACCTGATCGGAAGTGATTCCATGTCCATCATGGTCACCGCCTACCGGCTCGCCGACGCGGAGAAGTTCGCGGAGTCGAACAACACCGCGCTGCTCCGCTCGCAATACTCTCAGGGGGAGGTCGCGGCGGCCATCTACAACGTCGGCGAGAACGGGCTGATGGCCGGCCTGAACACTCGTGGGACGCTCGGCCCGGACGCGACGAAGTACACCAATATCATCCAGAACAATCTGCCTGACGCGGACTGGTTGATCTGTGGAAGCGGGGTGTTCGTGTGCTCGTGAGCCGCACAGGACCGCTCGTCACCGTGGCCGTGGTGGCGCTGGTGGCGTCGTCCGGCGTGGTGGCGTGTGCCTCTCCGCCGAACGAGTCACAGCGCTACCTGGCTGCCGTATCGATCCCCGGTTACCGGCTGGCCAGGACCGGACTGGTCTACAACTCCGCCGTCGGCTACTTCGTGGGGCCCTCGCCGGCGCCTGCGGCCTCCGCCATCGTGGCGCCGAACCTGGTGCTGGAACCGGCCCCCATCCAGATCGGGGTGGGGCGCGGGTCGTCCGACGACACCGGGGCGTGCTTGGTCCGGGCTGAGGACGAGGGCTCTGGAGCCCCGGTCGTCGATCTGGTGGACGAGGACGAGTTGTCCGGCGAGGAGGTGGACGGCCTCCGCGCCGGGACCCTCACCGTTGTGCTGGTCGACGTGATGTGCGACGCCCAGAGTCGCTACTGAGCGACGGTCGCGCCCGGTTCCGGCCCCGTGCCGGAACCGGGCGGTGCGTCAGCTGACGGTCGCGCGGCTGCGGGCAGCCCAGTCGAGGACCCACTGCGGGGCCGGCCGGTCGCTGATATCGACGTTCAGGGCGGCGGCGACCTCGAGGAGCGGCACCGGTCCGCCGGAGCGCTTCATGATGCGGGCGGCGACGATGCCGACGGCCGCGGTGTCGTCGCCGCTGCGAAAACGCTGCTCGACATAGACGGCGCGGTCGTCGTAGCCGAGGATGGTCGTCTCCAGCAGGAAGCGTGCGCCGGGGAGCAGTGAGCGTCGGAAGCTGATCGTCTGGGCGGCGACGATCGGGTACCAGCCGCGCGGCTTGAGCACGTCCAGCGCTCCGGAGCGGCGCAGCAGGTCGAAGCGACCCAGGTCCATGTACGCGAGGTACCGGCTGTTGTTCATGTGCCGGGCCATGTCCAGGTCGCTCGGTCGCACCCGGAACGACGTCCGCGCGGTGTCGTGCAGGCCGAACGCCGGCGTCTTCGGTCCGCGCCGGGTCGCCCACAGCCAGTCGATCATCATTCGCATACCGGGTTGACGTCTCAACGGCCGCCGCGGTTCAGATCAGGCCACCGGGAAGCCGTTCTCCAGGTAGACCGACGTGCCCTCGGCGCGGGCCCGGGACGCGGCGGCGATGCGGCGGGCGAGAAGGGCCGGAAGGCGGGCGGTGGCCTCCGCGGGCGTGCACCAGGCCCAGCCGCGCAGCTCGTCCGCCGGCACCCGGATCGCCGCGACCTGCGCGGGGGTGAGCGGACCGCCGTCGAAGACCAGGTGCATGCCCTCGGTGCGGCCGGGCCGGGGTGGCGTCCAGTCGGTGACCAGCAGCCGGCCGGGCGTGACGGTGAGCCCGAGCTCCTCCTCGATCTCCCGCGCCGCGGCCGCGTGCGGCGACTCGCCCGCCTCGACCGTGCCGCCGGGGACCTCCCAGTAGGGCTTGTACGACGGCTCGACCAGCAGGACGCGGCCCCGCTCGTCCCGGAACAGCAGGCCCGTACTCATCCGCTTGCGCGGCAGCGTCGCGGTGAAATCCTCGGTCATCGAGACAGACTAATGTGTGAGCGGCCGGGCGACCCTCCGCCGGGCCGGAGCCCGGCGAAGGAGGCCGATCAGAGGAGTGCCGCCGCGGATTCCGCGTTGAGCTGCATGAACTCGGCCAGCTCGCCGTCCGCGACCTCGGCCACCAGGCGCCGGCCGAGCGGCACGTCCGTGGCCGGCACGATGATCCCGACGTATCGTGCGGTCAGCTCCGCCACGGCCGCGTCGAGGTCGTCCACGATGAACACGGCCTTGGCGCGGGCCGCGGGTGCGACGGGACCGTCCGTCGCGACCGCGAACAGGGCGCCGCCGACGATCGCGATGTCGGTGTATCCGTTGTGCGACCGGATCGCGGTCTCGCCGCTCAGCGTCTCGAACAGCTCGACCGGCCCGTCCAGGCCGTCGACGGTGTACCGGGTGAGGGTTTTGAGGATCTTCACATCCCGGGGACGACGGTACGGGCCCGAAGGTTCGAAATGAACGACCAGCGGATGATCGTCCACGGTTCAGCGATGGTTTGTTGACATGACGTGATCATGCTCGATGGCGTGGGCGGCGATCCGCCGTCCCGGAACAGCGATCAAGGAGTGGCAGCATGCCGAACTTCGCCGTCAACACCGAGGAGACCGCGCAGACGTCCGCGTCGCTGCAGGCCGACTTCCAGTCGCTGCAGGACAAGCTGACCGAGGTCCGCGGCAAGATCGACGGTCTGCTGGCCAACGGCTACTCCACCCCGGCCGCGCAGCAGAAGTTCCAGCCGTTCTTCGAGGAGTTCGCGCGCGGCTTCGACCAGGTCAATCAGGGCCTGGAGGGCATCGGCAACTACGTGCGGACCGTGGGTGAGGCGTTCGCCGACACCGACCAGCAGCTCGGCAACGCGCTCGGCTGAGCCGCTCCACCGAAGATCAAGGCCCCGGGGGTACGTACCCCCGGGGCCTTTCGGTTCCTCAGGCGACCGGCGACGGCACGGTCACGACGCGGTCCAGCCACGGGATGCGGACCTCGCCGTCCGGGCCGGCGTACCAGCTCCAGAACGCGCCCGGTGCGTCGCCGCGGACCAGCGCGGCCCAGCCGCCGGGCCCGTCGCACAGCCACGCGAGACGCCCGGCCTCGTCCGCGCCGAGCGGGTGCGCGACCACGATCAGCCCGGTGAGCCGGCGCCGCCGGGCCGCGTCGCGCATCACGCCGGTGGCGCCCGGGCCGGCCGGACCGGGTATGAGGCCGGCGAGCGCGGCGACGTCCGGCACCCGGTGCACGCCCGGCGGGACCAGGCGCGGGTCCGCGTCCGGCCCGGCCACCGCGACGATCCGCAGGCCGGGGCGGCGGCGGGTGGTCTCGGTCAGGATCGTGGCGAGCGTGCTGGTGGCCACCTCCGGGTCGCCGCCGACCGCGAGCGCGCCGTCCAGCCAGCTCAGGTCCAGCACCAGCAGCTCGTCGCCGGTGCCGCCGACCCGGACCGGCAGCGCGGCGCCGTCCGGGCTCGCCGCGTGCCGGTCCGGACCGCCGGCGCGCCGCCAGGTGCCGGGCGCGTCCGCGGTCCAGCCGGCCGGCGGGGGAGCGGACGTGCCGACGAACGCGGTGGTCTCACCGGGCGCGGCCAGCAGGCCGAAGACCTCCACGCCGGCCGGCCCCGAGACCCGCGGTGCGCCCGCGTCGTCGCGGATCTCGGCGCCGAGCCGGGTCCGCAGCCGGGCCTGCGCGGCCCGGTGCCGCTTCGCCTCACGGCGGGCCGCGACGCGCACGGCCACCGCGCGATACCGGCGGGCGATCGGGCGCCGGGCCAGCACGCCCACGGTGAGCAGCCCGAGCAGCACGGCGCCGATCAGCGACAGGATCAGCGCGGGGTTCCAGAACGGCTTCACCGGCGTCGCGGGCCGGGCCAGCCGGACCTCCGGGCCGTCGGCGTCGTCCGGCAGTTGCAGCACCCAGCCGGGGCGCGGGGTGTCGCCGGCCGCGGTCAGCGCGCCGCCGTCCGGCTGCGGGCGGGCCTGGTTCAGCGCGAGGATCTCGCCGGCCCGGGCCGGGTCGCCGAGCGTGCGCTCCGCGATCGCGGCCAGCGACTCGTCGCGGTCACCGGCCGGGACCACGTAGACCTTGACGGTGCCGGCGGGCGCGTCGGCCGCACCGGCCGGTGCCGGGATGAGCAGGGACAACAGGATCGCGGCCAGGGCGGCGGCGATCATCCGGAGTGCAGGCATGGGTTCCTCAGTGGCGGGGGTCACGTGAACGGGCCGGGGGTCTGGGCTCGTGTGCGTCGCACATGGGCAACGCACACGGAGGCAGGCAATGGCGGAGATAGTGGTGCCCGGCACCGCGCTGGAGGAGGCGTCGGCCGCGCTCAGCGAGATGCTGACGTTCGTCGACTCCGACCGGATCCCGGGGGACATCCTCACCGCGTTCGGCTCGGACGCGATCGGCGAGGCCGCGCGCGACTTCGACGGGCGCTGGGGTGACGGCCGGTTCCAGCTGAAGCGGCAGGGCGAGGACATCCGGGAGTCGATCGAGCAGATCCGGTCCGGCTTCCAGAAGATCGACGACGACGCGGCCGCGAGCCTGGAGGCGAAGTGAACGACCGGTTCGCGATGCGCATCCCGGACGGCTGGACCAGGTACGACCTGACCGGCGGGGAGCTGGCCACGGTCGCGGCGAGCGAGACGGCCGCGGTCGAGGACCCGGAGCTGCGGGCCGGTGCCGAGGACGGCTACCGGCAGGCCGGGGAGCTGCTGCGCGCGATGGTGCGGGACGGTGCACTGGCGGCCTCCGGTCTGATCGAGATGCATGACGACGGGTTGCTGATGGCGTTCGCCGGGGTGTTCGGCACGACGCTGCCGGAGGGCTACCGGGACGACGTGGCACTGCTGCTCCGTCCGGACGGCGCGGCGCGGGCCGGCGCGGGCCGCACGGTGACCGCTGTCGAGCTGCCGGAGGCCGGCGCGGCCGTGCGGGTGACGTCGATCGAGCGGGTACCGGTGTCCGACGACTGGACGGCCGACATGCTCACCGTGAACACGTTCGTCGCGGTTCCGGACCGGCCGGGCGAGCACCTGGTGATCAGCTGCTCCACCCCGAACCTCCAGCACGCGGACGCGCTCACCGGCCTGTTCGACGCGATCACCGCCACGTTCCGCTTCGTGTAGGCGCCGGTGCGGGCCGCGGCGGATCCGCCGCGGCCCGCACCCGGACCTCAGGTGGTGCGCGGGACCTGGACCGCGGTCAGCGAGCCATCGCCGAGGTGCAGGTGGCCGCGGCCCGGCTGCGGTGGCCGGCCCACGATGCCGCGCGGCAGCCGGACGCCGATCACCTCGCCGTCCGCCATGGACTGCGGCGACAGCAGCATCCCGGTCCGGTTCCGCCGGGCCTGCGCCAGCCAGCCGGCCAGCGTGGTGGTCAGGCTCTCCGCGTTGCCGGCCGCGACCACGCCCCAGCCGTTCCCGGCCGCGCCGCGGGTCAGCATCAGCAGCTCCGGGTCGATGTTCGACTGCGCCATCAGCTCGGCGTCGTCGATCAGGATCGCGCCGGTCTCCTGGGTGACCTGGGTGAGCAGCGCCTGGAAGTCCGCCCGGGGCACGGCCGAGTCGTCGATCACGCCGATCACGCCCGGTTCGCCGGCCAGCTCCCGCAGCGGGGACCGGCGCGGCGCGACCACGACCACGCCGGTGCCGCCGGTCAGCAGCGACCGCGCGATCGTGAGCAGCGCGGTGCTGCGGCCGGAGCGTGGCGGGCCGCCGATCAGGAACGTGGGTGTGTCGCCCAGGTCCGGGCCGAGCGCGGCCAGCTCGTCGCCGCCGACGCCGATGATCGCCTGCAGCGGCTTGAGCCCGGCCGGCTGCCGGGCCAGCGCCTCCGCGAACGTGAGCGTGTCCGGCAGCACGCCGAACCGGCGCGGCCCGCGCCCGGCCGGCGGCGCGGCCAGCGTCTGCGCGATCGCGGTCAGCGCGGCGGCCTGGCCGGCGCCGGACAGTTCCGGGCCGAGCACCGCGACCTGCGCCTCGGCCGTGTCCGCGTGCCGGATCGCCCGGCCGGGCTCCTGCTCCGGCGGCACGGCCTTGCGGTCCACGCCCACGGACGAGTAGTCGGCCCGGTCGTTGAGGCGCAGCACCAGCTTGTCCTCGGTGGCTCCGGCGTAGCGGCCGGCGCCGAGCGACTTGTCGCCCGCGACGATCAGGTGCACGCCCGCGGCCGCGCCGTCGCGCAGCAGCCGGACCAGGCGCTCCATGTACCGGCCGTTGTCGAACGTGACGAACTCCCGCTCGTACACCTCGAACCGGTCCAGCATCAGCACGATGTGCGGCGGGCGCTCGTCCTCGGGCAGGGCGGCGCGCAGCTCCGCGAGGTCGGCCGCGCCGCTCTCGCCGAGCCGGGCCTGGCGGCGGGTCAGCTCGGCACCGAACCAGTCCAGCATCCGGTCCAGCCGTTCGGTCTGCTGCCGGTCCACGACCGCGCCGCAATGCGGCAGGCCGGTCATCGGCAGCAGCGCGCCGTTGCCGCAGTCGATGCCGTAGAGGTGCAGGCCGGCCGCGCTGTGCGCCTGAGCGAGCACGCCGGCGAGCGTGCGCAGCACCTGGGAGCGGCCGCTGCGCGCGGAGCCGAGCACGTAGAGGTGGCCGGCGCGGTCCAGGTCGAGGCGCAGCGGCTCGCGCCGCTGGTCGGCCGGGAGGTCCACGATGCCGTACGCGAGCGGGTCGTCCAGTTCGGACACCTGCACGACGGCCGGCAGCGCGGGCAGCCACGGGCTCGGCTGCGCGTCGATCCCGGCGTCCGCGGCGGCCTGCCGGATCGCCCGGACCAGTACCTTCAGGTCGGTCTCCGGATCCTGTGAAGGCCGTTTACCTCCGGTGGCGGCCCGTACCGGCGGCTCGGCCAGCTGCGCCCAGCTGATCTCCGCGACATCGAGCGACGGCGCACGGGAATCGACCGTGGAAGACGGCCGCGGCCCGCCGATCCGGCCGGCCTGGAACGGCAGCAGCGCGGAGTAGCTGAGCCGGGCGAACGCGCGCCCCGGCGTGCGCGGCGACAGCTCGCCCGCGTCCGGCGCGTCGATGATGTCCCGGCTCTCCGACGGGTCCGTGGTGCGCAGCGCGATGCGCAGGTTCGTGTTCGCCCGGATGTCCGGCGTGACCGCGCCGGACGGCCGCTGCGTGGCCAGCACCAGGTGGATGCCGAGCGACCGGCCGCGCTGCGCGATGTTGACCAGGCCGGTGACGAAGGTCGGCAGCTCCCGGACCATGGACGCGAACTCGTCGATCACGATCACCAGGCGGGGCAGCGGCGGCAGGCTCGCGTTGCGCGACCGGCGGTCGTGGTAGACCACGATGTCCGGTGCGCCGTGCGCGGCCAGCATGTGCTCGCGGCGGCGCAGCTCCGCGCCGAGCGAGGTCAGCGCGCGCTCGACCAGGTGAGTGTCCAGGTCGGTGACCATGCCGACCGTGTGCGGCAGCTGCTCGCACTCCGCGAACGCGCTGCCGCCCTTGTAGTCGACCAGCACGAACGTCATCTCGTCCGGCCGGTTCGCCACCGCGAGCGTGGCGACCAGCGTCTGCAGCAGCTCGGACTTGCCGGCGCCGGTGGTGCCGGCGATCAGCGCGTGCGGCCCGTCCCGGACCAGGTCGACCGCGAACTCGCCGTCCAGGCCGATGCCGAGCACGGCCTGCGTGGAGCGCGGGCGCAGGTTCCAGCCGGTGCGGACCTTCTCCGGCGACGGCGGTTCCAGGCCGAGCACGTCCAGCAGCCGGGACGCGGCCGGCAGCACGGCGTCGTCCGACCTGCCGGTGGCGCGCAGCGGGGCCAGGCCGCGGGCGACCTCCTCGTACCAGCGGGTCTCGGGTTGATCGACGCGCAGGCCGGTGACCTCGGCGTCGCTGCCGGAGCGCAGCGTGCCGGTGGAGCCGTCGCTGTGCAGCACGGCGCGGCACTCCTCCGGCAGCAGCCGCTCCTCGGGCTCGACGCAGACGGCGAAGATGCCAGCGGCCGGGCCGTCGCGCAGCAGCGGTACGACACCGGGCAGCGACCGCAGCCGCCGCGCGCCGTCCAGCACCACCAGGTAGGCGGGCTCGTCGCTCAGATCCTGCCGGGCCGCGAGCGCCTCCGCGCGCGCGGCGAGCAGCACGTTCAGTTCGGCGATCCGCCGGGACACCGACTCCGTCGAGGAGCCGATCATCGCGTACGAGTTGTCGCCCTCCGCCTTCGCGTGCGGCAGCCAGCGCAGCCACGACCAGCGTGTCTCCGCGTCCCGGTCGGTGAGCACGCAGACGCGCACGTCGGCCGGGCTGTGCAGCACCGCGGCCTGCGCGACCAGCCAGGTCGCCTGCCACGGCGCGCCCGGACCGGCCAGCCCGACCACGCCGCGGCGGGCCACCGGCAGCGGCACCGGCACCTCGTCCAGCATCGGCGTGGTGCTGCGCCGGTGCTCGTCCTGCGCCGGGTCCTCCACGGTGACGCCGGACGGCACGTCGGCCGTGCCCGCGCGCAGCTCCAGGAAGTCCGGGTCGGCGCGACGGCGCTCCCAGAGCCGCTCGGTCGGCTGCATCGCGATCCGGGCCAGCATCGCCGGGTCCGGGTAGCCGTGCCGGCGCAGCTTCTCCTCCTCCAGCACGGCCGCGTCCGCGTCCGCCCGGACCCGGGCCAGCGTCTCCTGGTACCGCGCCACCTGCTCGGCGAACGAGACCCGCCCGCGCTTGCGGCTGCCGAAGAGGGTGAGCAGCGCCGCGACCGGGGAGAGCAGCGCGATGAAGACGAACCGCCAGCTGCCGGTGGCCAGGATGCCGATCAGCGCGGCGCCGGCCGGGGCGAGCAGCAGCGTGGCGAACGGGATCGGGTTGCGCTCCGGCTTGCGCGGCTCGGCCGGCAGCCGGAACCGCCCGCCGGACGGCGTCGGCACGAACCGCGGCGGCCGGTTGAACTCCCAGGCCAGCTCGCCGTCCGCGCGGGTCAGCGGCGCGCGGCGGGGCAGCTCGGTGGCGAGTTCGAGCAGGTTCGCGCCGACGACCAGCTGGCCGCCGGCCGGCCACTCGTCGCCGTCCGTGCCGGCACCGACGCGGCTGCCGGCCGCGTCCGGGTCGCCGAGCACGAAGACCCGGCGGTCCGCGCGGACCAGCACGTCCGGGCCGATCTCCGGCGCGGGCGCGGCCAGCCGGATCCGCGCGGCCGGGCCGCTGCCCAGCCGGTACTGGCCGGGCCGCAGCCGGTAGGCCCGCCCGGCACCCGGACCGCCGACGATCCGCAGCTCGACCGCGTCGCCGGGCTCGGGCGCGCCGGTCGCGGGCGTGCCGAGGCCGAGCGCGGCGCCGTCGTCCAGGCCCGCCTCGGCCAGCGACCGCTCCGGCGGCACCGGCCGTTCACCGACGAACAACGCGTCGCCGGGCTGCGCGCCGAGCATGCCGTGCAGGCGCTCGGTGAGGCTGCCGACGCTCGCGTGCGGATCCGCGTCGACCACCACCCGGGCCGGCTCCGGCCGCCCCGCGGTGGCGACGCTGACATTGATTCGCACTATTTACGCCCCTTGAAGATGTTCTTGGCGAAGTCCACGAAGTCGGTCCCCTTCTCCACGACCTTCGGGTTGGTCAGCACCGCGCCCGTCACGCCCCCGGTCACCGGCGCGACGACCGCCTCCGCGCCCTCCACGAGCGTGCCGTCGTCGTCGCGCTCGCGGATGATCTGCCGGGCCGAGTTCTCGTCCTCGGCGGCCGGGTCCTCGTTCGTACCGTCGTCGGTGACCGTGCCGGACAGGCCCTCCGGGTCCGTACCCGCGGGGTCCTTGTCGTCGTCGATGCCCTTGGAGACGGTGTCGCCGACGCTGAGCGTGACGCGTTCCTTCGCGTCCTCACGGATCGAGTCGAGGTCGTGCTCGGCGTCGAACGGCAACGGCCGGGCCGGCAGCGGCTTGTCCGTGGGCAGCGGCGGCAACGGCCTGTCGGCCGGCAGTGGCTTGTCCGTGGGAACGACCGGCAGCGGCTTGTCGGTGGGCGTCGTCGGCAGTGGCTTGTCCACGTCCGCGACCGGGTCCGCGTCCCCGCGCCGGGCCGGGTCGTTCAGGATCAGGTCCCGGCGCTTGCCGTCGCCGAACCGCTGTAGGCCGGCCGAGACGCCGCCGGTGGCCACCGCGCCGATCAGGATGGTCGAGAAGTCCAGCGGCTCACCGTTGAGACCCTGCTCGATCGTGTTGAGCCCGATGGACGCGCTGATCTCGCGCGTCGCGATCAGCGCGGCGTGCTGGTTCGGCACCGCCGCGATCGAGGCGCGCATGTCGACGATCCGGTCCGAGATCGGCCCGGCCTTCGTCGCCGCGAACGGGACCTTGACGGTCCGGGTGACCGCCGCGCCACCGCGCAGCAGGCTGCCGCCCGGCACCAGCGACAGCACGTCGACCAGGAACGAGCCCAGCTTGAACGTGCCGTTCGCGATCGAGCCGATCGTGCGGATCGCCAGCGCCAGCCCGGCCAGCGCCAGGCCCAGCACCGGGAAGAAGATCGTGATCGCCGCGATGACCAGGTCGATGAGGATCTGGACGAACGGGAAGTCCTGGAAGAAATCGCCGACCTTCTCGAAGAACCCGCGCTCCGGGATCGCCCGCCGGGCCGCCTCGTTCACCGCGTCCGCCGCGTTCTCCGCCGCGAGCAGCCGGGAGTTGCGGACCGCCGCCGCCTCCGCCTGGAGCTGGTCGAGCCCGGACCTCGCGGCGTCGATGTCGTCCTGACGGTCCTCGGCCGCGGTCCGCTGCGCGTCGGTGGCGTCCGCGGGCAGCTCCGGCTGCGTCGTGTTCGCCAGCGGGCCGAGCGCCAGCGCGCGATCCATCAGGACGTCGATCTGCTCCTGCGCGGAGGTGAGCGCGTCCGCGTAGCCGCGGTACGCGTCCGCGGCCACGCCGAACGAGTCCGCGGTCTGCCGCAGCTTGTCCGGCAGCGAGTTGAGCGCCCGGCGCAGCGCGTCCATCGCGTGCCCGCGCCCGGCCTCCAGCTCGCCGCCGCGGCCCAGCACCCGGAACCCGGTCAGCGCGTTGTCCCGGACCTCCTCGTGCCGTGCCGCGAAGCTGCGGATCAGGTCCGGGTCGCCCGGCGCCGGGTCCTCGCCCGGCGCGAAGCCGAGCACCTCGAAGCCGGAGCCGTGCCGCCTCACCATGTGCGTGCCGTCCCGTCGATACAGGCTCTAGTCGTCACCGTTGGCCTTCCGTCCGTCCGGGGCGAACGCGAACCACGTACCGTCGACCGCTTCTCCGGCGAAGCCGCCGGGCCCGGTGTCGCCGCTGTAGCGGTAGGCCGGCCGGCCCGCGATGGTGACCTGGAGGCTGCCGTCCGGGCGTTCGATCGCGCCGAGCAGCTCCCTGTCCAGGCCCTTGAAAATGATCTTGTTGCGGGTCAGGACCGGCGGCCACAGCTCCGCGCACGCGTCCGCGCAACGCGACTCCGGCGGGTCCGCCGAGTCGCCGTCCCAGCGGTAGAGCGTGAACCCGTCGCTGTCCTCGACCGTGTCGCCCAGCCGCTCGTTCGAGGCGGCCCGGATGGACGCCGGCCAGTAGCCGCCGTTCGGGTTCACGTCCCGCGCGACCGACGGCGCGGGCACCGGGCCGGCCGCGGCCGGATCGTCCGTGGCGAGCGGGATCAGCGGCGGGGGTGCTTGCGCCGTACAGGCGCTGATCGCCAGCAGCGTGGCCGCCGCCGCGACGGCGACGCGGAACTGCCGGTTGGCCGGACGTCGGGGCACGGATCGTCTCCAGGGGGTCGGTTCACGTCCGGCAACCCTCACGCCAGGCCGTCAACGAATGGTCAACAGCCCGTTGCAGCCGTTCGTCGATGATTTGTCGACATGCGGAGGGTTCGCTTCGCCGCATGTCCCGCGACGAGCCGTTCCTGCGTGAGCTGTACCGCGAGCACGCTGGCCCGCTGCTCGCCTACGCCACCGGCCTCACCCGTGACCGCGCGTTCGCCGAGGACGTGGTGCAGGAGACGCTGCTGCGGGCCTGGCGGCACGCGGACCGGCTGCGGACCGGCCCCGGCTCGGTCCGTGGCTGGCTGCTCACCGTGGCCCGCAACCTGGTCGTCGACGCGGCCCGCGCCCGCCGGCTCACCGTGCCCATCCCGCCCGTCCTGACCGTCGTCCCGGACGAACCGCCGGACCTGGCCGAGCGGTCCGCGCTCCGGGACGCGCTGGACCGGCTGCCGGCCGTGCACCGCGCCGTGCTGCACCACGTCTACCTGCGGCGGGACACGGTCGCGGAGACCGCCCAGGCGCTCGGCATCCCGGCCGGCACGGTCCGGTCCCGCTGTCACTACGCACTGCGCACGTTGCGACACCTCTACGGGGCGGGCCAGGTGAGATCGCCACGTGCGGGGGTACTGCGGCTCCATGAACAAACTCCGGCGCAGCCGGCTGGACAAACCGGGCATCAGCCGCAGACGGCAGGGGACCGGATTCAGCTACCGGGACGCGAACGGCCGGCCGATCCGGGACCCGGCCACGCTGCGCCGGATCCGGACGCTGGTCATCCCGCCGGCCTGGAAGGACGTGTGGATCTCGGCGGACCCGCGCGGCCACGTGCAGGCCACCGGCACCGACGACGCGGGCCGCAAGCAGTACCGCTACCACGACGAGTGGCGGACCGCGCGGGACGCGAAGAAGTTCGACCGGGTGCTGGAGGCGGCCCGGCACCTGCCCGGCGTCCGCGCCCGGGTGCGCCGCGACCTGAGCGGTGGCCAGGGGCTCAACCGGGAACGGGTGCTGGCCGCGAGCGTGCGCATGCTGGACCTGGGCCTGTTCCGGGTCGGCGGCGAGCAGTACGCGGCGCGCGACGAGGACCCGTCGTTCGGCCTCTCCACGCTCCGCGCGGACCATCTCACCATCCACAACGGCGCGGCGACGCTCTGCTTCCCCGGCAAGTCCGGCGTCGAGCACTGCATCACGATCTCAGACCACCTGGTCAACACGGTGCTCACCCGGCTGAAGAAGCGCCGGCACGGCGACCAGCGGCTGCTCGCCTACTGGGAGCCGGACGCGCGCCGATGGACCGAGGTCTCGGCCGAGTCGATCAACGCGTACCTGCGCGAGGTCAGCCATCGCCGGATGACCGCGAAGGACTTCCGCACCTGGCACGGCACGGTCGAGGCCGCGACCGCGCTGGCCGAGTGCGGTCAGCAGCCGACCGAGGCGAAACGGCGGCGGGTGATCTCGCGCGCGATGAAGCACGTGGCGGAGGCGCTGGGCAACACGCCGGCGGTCGCCCGCGCCTCCTACGTCGACCCGCGCATCGTCGAGCACTACGAACAGGGCGGCGAGATCAGGACGGGCAGCGAGCGCGAAGTGCGAGAGCTTCTAGAGCAATGAGATATTCCCGCTTCCGGCGGGGGCACCTTGCGAGTGCTCCCGCGGGCACCGGTCGGCCGCGGGCGGCCTCCCTGTCTGTCGGGTGGGTGGTCCCGCAATTCAAGATCAAGGTGTCCCCGATGTCGTCAGAGCAACATGGGGGACACCGTGGTCTTGGGGTGCTTACCAGCCGGACGGGGGAGCCTCTATGTGGACGGCCTTGGTGGCGGTCATCTCGTCGAGCAGCTCCGGGCCGTACCCGAAGCCGTGGCCGCTGCTCTTGCGCGGGTGGGCCGCGCCGCCGGGGGCGCCGCCGAAGACCGCGTTCACCTTGACGGTGCCGGCCGGCAGCTCCCGCCAGGCGCGCTGGGCGTGGCTCATCGACGGCGTCAGGACGGTCGCGGCCAGCCCGTACGGTGAGTCCGCGGCCCGCTTCAGCGCCTCGTCGAACGACTCCACCACCATCACGGGCGCGACCGGGCCGAACGTCTCGTCGCGCATCACCGCCATCTCGTCAGTGCACCCGGCCAGCACGGTCGGCGGGTAGAACGCGCCCGGCCCGTCCGGCACGCCGCCGCCCGCACGTCGTTGCGCGCCGGCCTCCAGCGCGGCCGTGACCTGCGCGTGCACGCCGTCGCGCAGCCGCGTGTCGACGAGCGGCCCGATCTTCCCGCCCCAGGTCTCCGCCTCCGCCGCCAGCGCGTCCAGGAACGCGTCCGCCACCTCCCGGTGCACGTAGATCCGCTCGACCGCCACGCAGATCTGCCCCGAGTTCGCGAACGCGCCGGTCGCGGCCTGCGCGGCGGCCCAGGCCGGGTCGACGCCGGCGTCCACGATCAGCGGGTCGCTGCCGCCGTTCTCCAGCAGCGCCTTCGCTCCGGTCCGCGCGCACGCGGCCGCGATCGACCGGCCGGTCGCGGTCGAGCCGACGTGCGCGACCACGTCCACCTCGGCAGCGGCCAGCGTGGCGCCGACCGGGCCGTCGCCGTTGACCAGCGACAGCACGCCGTCCGGGAAGTGCGGTGCGCAGAGTTCGGCCAGCCGGTGACCGGTGGCGGGCGTACGCTCGCTGGGCTTGTGCACGACCGTGTTGCCGGTGACCAGCGCGGCGCCGAGCAGCCCGCAGGCGACCGCGACCGGGTCGTTCCACGGCGTGATCACCGCGACCACGCCGCGCGGGCCGAACGCCATCAGGTCGATCGCGTTGTCATTCCCGGCCAGCGCGTGGCCGCGGTGCACCGGGCCGAGCTCCGCGTACTGCCGCAGCGTGCCGACGCCCGCCTCGACCGAGCCGGCGGCCTCGTCCACCGGCTTCCCCATCTCCGCGTGCATCAGCGCGGCCAGCTCGCCGGTCGCCGCCTCCACCGTGTCCGCGGCCGCTCGCAGCGCGGCGGCACGATCCGCCGGTGACGTGCCGGCCCAGCTCGGCGCGGTCTGGCGCGCGGCGTGGACGGCAGCGGTCACGTCCGCGTCGGAGGAGGCCGGCACGGTGCTCACCGGTTCACCGGTCGAAGGATCAGAAACGGTCACGTTACGGCCGGAGCCGCCCTCGCTCCAGACGCCGCCAATGAGCTGTCGCACGAGATTCATCGCGCATGCTTTCCCCTGTGCAACTAGCTCAAACGGACCCGTTTAGCCGCGATCAGTGCAGGTTGGAGCGCTGGAGAGGGAATTTCAGAGAAGTCGGTGATCTTGCGAATACTCCGGCACTTGTAGGGAATGCGGCCCTCCATGCGAGTGTTGGGAATCAATGCGATCTTCCATGATCCGGCCGCCGCGCTGATCATCGACGGCCGCGTCGTCGCCGCAGCCGAGGAGGAGCGGTTCAGCCGGCGCAAGCACGGCAAGCGCCCGGTCCCGTTCTCCGCCTGGGAACTGCCCGAACTCTCCGCCGCCTGGTGCCTGGAGTCGGCCGGCCTCGGCCCGGCCGACCTCGACGCCGTCGCCTACTCGTTCGACCCCGCGCTGACCGCGGAGGCGGAGAGCCTCGGGCTGCACGACCCGTGGGACCACCTGCGCGTCGACTACGCCCGCCGGGCGCCGCGGTTCCTCGCGGCCGCACTTCCCGGACTCGACCCGGACAAGGTCCGGTTCGTGCCGCACCACGTCGCGCATGCGGCCTCCGCCGGGCTGTCCGTGCCCGAGGACAGCGCGGTGCTGGTGCTGGACGGGCGTGGCGAGAGCGCCAGCCACCTGGCCGGCGTCTACCGCGACGGCGAGCTGACCACGCTCGCGGCGCAGCGGCTGCCGCACTCGCTCGGCCTGCTCTACGAGGACCTCACCCGGCACCTCGGCTTCCTGCACTCGAGCGACGAGTACAAGGTGATGGCGCTCGCCTCCTACGGCACACCGCGCCACCTCGGACTGTTCCGCGAGCTGGTGCACGCGGACGGCGAGGGCGGCTTCCGCGTCGAGCGGATCGACTGGAACGCGCTCGCCGAGACCCGCGCCGCGGACGGTGAGATGACCGCGGACCACGCCGACCTGGCCGCCACCGTGCAGGCCCGGCTGGAGGAGGTGCTGCTCGACCTGGCCCGCTGGACGTACGACGCGGCCGGCGGCCCGGCCACGCTCACCATGGCCGGCGGCACCGCGCTCAACTGCGTCGCCAACGCGCGGCTCGCCGCGGAGGGCCCGTTCCAGCGCGTCTGGGTGCAGCCGGCCGCCGGTGACGCCGGGACCGCGCTCGGCGCCGCGCTCGCGGTCGCCCGGCCGTCCGGCCCGGTCGCGCCGTTCACCGGCGCGGACCTCGGCCGCGGCTGGTCCGACGACGAGCTGGAGGCGGAGCTGCGGCGGGCCGCGCTGCCCTACACCCGGCCGGACTCGATCGCGGCCGAGGCCGCGCGGGTGCTGGCCGGCAACGGCATCGTCGCCTGGTTCCAGGGCCGCAGCGAGTACGGCCCGCGCGCGCTCGGCCACCGCTCGCTGCTGGCCCACCCCGGCGACCCGGAGACGCAGACCCGGATGAACGACGTGAAGGGCCGCGAGCAGTTCCGGCCGATCGCGCCGATGGTCCGCGCGGAGCGGTTCGCCGACGTCTTCGACGGCGTCTACCCCAGCCCGTACATGCTGTTCGTGCACACGGTTAAGCCGGAGTGGAAGGACCGCATCCCCGCGGTCACCCACGTGGACGGCACCGCCCGCGTGCAGACCGTGCACACCGAGACCGAGCCGCGCGTCGCCGAGATGCTGGCCGAGTTCGAGCGCCTCACCGGCCTGCCCGTCGTGATCAACACGTCGCTGAACACGGCCGGCCGCCCGATGGCCGACACCCCACGCGAGGCGATGGAGCTGTTCGGCTCCGCCCCGGTCGACCTGCTCGCGCTCGGCCCGTTCGCGGTCCACCGCTCCTCCGCGTTCGGCACCGCGCGATGACCGGCATCTCCATCGTCATCCCGACCCTCGGCCGCCCCACCCTCACCACCCTGCTGACCGCACTCACCACGCAGCTCACCGACGCCGGCCTCACCCCGGCCACCACCGAGACCGCCGGGCACAGACCGCCGCGTGGCGCCGGGATCTCCGGGCTTGCCGGGCTGCCGGGTGGGACCGGGCTTGCCGGGCGCACGTCGCCGGACAGTGCGGGGCTTGCCGGGCGGCTGTCGCCGGACGCGTCGGCCGGGTTCGGCGGGCAGACCGCGTCCGCTGTGGTGCCGGTCGAGATCCTGGTCGTGGACGACCGGCCGGATCGGTCGACGCCGCTGCCGCTACCGCCGGGTGTCGAGGTCACGGTGCTGGCCGGACGGGCCGCCGGGCCGGCCGCGGCGCGGAACGTGGGCTGGCGCGCGGCGCGGCACGAGTGGGTGGCGTTCCTGGACGACGACGTGGTGCCCGAGCCGGGCTGGCCGGCCGCGCTCGCGTACGACCTGGCCGCCGCCGGTGACGACGACGGCGGGGTCCAGGGCCGGCTGCGCGTGCCGCAGCCGCTGCCGGACGGGCGCCGGCCGACCGATTGGGAACGCGGAACCGCCGCGCTCGCGGACGGGCGCTGGATCACGGCGGACATGGCGTACCGGCGAAGGGTCCTTGATCGGGTAGGGGGTTTCGACGAGCGGCTGCCGCGCGCGTTCCGCGAGGACGCGGAGCTGGCCTACCGCGTGCGGGAGGCGGGCTGGAACCTGATCCGGGGTACGCGCACGGTGATCCACCCGGTGCGCGACGAGAGCCCGTGGATCAGCGTCGCGCAGCAGCGCGGCAACGCCGACGACGCGTTGCTGCGCCGACTCTACGGCCGTGACTGGCGGATCCTGCTGGAGATCCCGCCGGGCCGGCGCGCCCGGCACGCCGCGGTGACCGCGGCCGGAACGGTCGCGGTCACCGCGCTGCTGACCCGGCGCCCGGTGGTGGCGTCGGTCGCGGGCGCGCTCTGGGCCGCCGGGACCGCCGAGTTCGCGCTCGCCCGGATCATGCCGGGCCCGCGCACCGCCCGCGAGATCACCGCCATGGCACTGACCAGCGCGATCATCCCCCCGGTAGCGATAGCCACCTGGCTGCGCGGCTGGACGCGCTGGCGCGGCGCCCGCCCGCTGACAACCGCATCGGCTGTGCCGGCCGCATCGGCTGTGCCGGCGACCGAACCGGCTGTGCCGGCGACCGGCCCCGGCCCGCTGGGAGCGGCTTCTGGTGTGCCGCGAGCCGGCGACGGCCCGCTGGGAGCGGCTTCTGATGCGCCGCCGACGGGCCCCAGCCCGCTGGAGGCGGGTTCTGGTGCGCCGCAAATCGGTCACGGCCCGCTGGGAGCGGCTTCCGGTGCGCCGGCGACCGGCCTGACGGAGGCGGGTTCGGGCGTGCCGGGAAGCGGTCGTCGTTCGCACGGAGGCGGGCCGGATGCGCCGGAGACCGGGCGCGGCGCGCTCGGCAGCGATCCGGGCCCGGTCGCGACCGAGGGGACCGACGCGGGCCCGCCGGAGATCGGTGCGGCCGGCGCCGGCCCGCTCGCGGCCGGTGACGCCGGCGCGCGCGTGCTGAGAGTCGTGCGGTGACCGCCCTCTACGACGCCGTTCTCTTCGATCGGGACGGCACGCTCGTGGTGGACGTGCCCTACAACGACGATCCGGAGCTGGTCCGGCCGATGCCCGGCGCCCGCGCCGCGCTGGACCGGCTGCGCGCGGCCGGGCTGCGGCTGGGCGTGGTCACGAACCAGTCCGGGCTGGCCCGGGGCCGGTTCACCCGCGTGCAGCTGGACGCGG
This sequence comes from Catenuloplanes nepalensis, assembly GCF_030811575.1. Classification (GTDB taxonomy): domain Bacteria; phylum Actinomycetota; class Actinomycetes; order Mycobacteriales; family Micromonosporaceae; genus Catenuloplanes; species Catenuloplanes nepalensis. The sequence continues at coordinate 1,480,164 of NZ_JAUSRA010000001.1, forward strand.
TCAACGCGCGGGTGGAGGAGCTGCTCGGCCCGTTCGGCACGTGGCAGATCTGCCCGCACGACGACCGGGCCGGCTGCCGGTGCCGCAAACCCGCGCCCGGCATGGTCGTCGACGCGGCGGTCGCGCTCGGCGCCGATCCGCGCCGGTGCGTGATGGTCGGCGACATCGGCCGGGACATGCGGGCCGCCGCGGCCGCCGGTGCCGCGGGCGTGCTGATCCCGACCGAGGTCACGCTCGCGCCGGAGATCGCGGCCGCGCCCGCGGTCGCCGAGACCATCGGATCCGCCGTGGACCTGATCCTGGACCGGATCGCGTCGGTCACACCGGCAGAAACCCGAAAAGCCGGAAAGGTCCTCGTGGTACGCGCGGACTCGGCCGGCGACGTCCTGGTCACCGGCCCGGCGATCCGGGCGGTCGCGGCCCACGCGGACGAGGTCGTGCTGCTCTGCGGCCCGCGCGGCCGGGACGCCGCCGCGCTGCTTCCCGGCGTCGGCGAGATCGTCGAGGCCCGGCTGCCGTGGATCGTCCCGGACCCGGAGCCGGTGGACGCCGCGCTGGTCGCGGAGCTGACCGCCACGCTGACCGCGATCGGCGCGGACGAAGCCGTGATCTTCACGTCGTTCCACCAGAACGCGCTGCCGCTGGCGCTGTTGCTGCGCGCGGCCGGCGTCGCCCGGATCACCGCGATCAGCGAGGACTACCCGGGTTCGCTGCTGGACGTGCGGCACCGCGGCGTCCCGCCCGGCGTCCCCGAGCCCGAGCGGGCCCGCTCGATCGCGGCCGCCGCCGGCTTCACGCTCCCACCCGGCGACGACGGCGCACTCCACATCACCCTCCCGCCCTCGGACGCCGGACGACCGGCTCCCGGCGTGCCCGAACAGCTCGCCGGGCGTTCGGCTTCCGGCGTGCCCGAACCGCTCGCCGGGCAAGCGGCCGGCGGCGAGCCCGGCGGCGCGCCCCTCGTCCCGGGCGCCGGCGAGCCGCCTGCCGCGCGGGCCGGCGGGCCGGTGCGCGGCGGCTATGTCGTGGTGCATCCCGGTGCGTCCGTGCAGGCCCGGTCCTGCCCACCCGAGGTGATGTGGGAGATCACCGCCGGGCTGGTCGCGGCCGGACACGACGTGCGCGTCACCGGCGGTCCGGGCGAGCGCGAGCTGGCCGCGTTCGTGGCCGGTGCCGGAGCCACGCTCGCCGAGTCCACCGACCTGGCCGGCCTCGCCCGGCTGCTGGCCGGCGCCGCCTGTGCCGTAGTCGCCAACACCGGCCCCGCGCACCTGGCCGCCGCGGTCGGCACGCCCGTGGTGAGCCTGTTCGCGCCGACCGTCCCCTACGGACAGTGGGGCCCCTACCGGGTGCCGCACGTCCGGCTCGGCGACGCGGCCGCGGCCTGCCGGGAGAGCAGGGCGACGCGCTGCCCGGTCGCCGGCCACCCGTGCCTGTCCACGATCACGCCGGACGAGGTGCTGGCCGCCGTGCGCACGCTCACACCTCACCACACGATCAGGGAGATGGCCGCGTGAACATCCTGTTCTGGCACGTGCACGGCTCCTGGGCGACCGCGTTCGTCCAGGGGAAACACCGCTACCTGGTCCCGGTCAACGCCGCGCTGGACGAGTGGGGACTCGGCCGGGCACGTACGTTCCCGTGGCCGGAGACGGTCGAGGAGGTCGACGTCGCGGCGCTGCGCCCGGACGACGTGGACGTGATCGTGCTGCAGCGCCGGGACGAGCTGGACCGGATCGCGCATCTCGCGGGGAACAAGAAGATCTTCCTGGAGCACAACACCCCCAAGGGCGACGTGCCGAACACGCGACATCCGATGGCCGACCGGGACGACCTCGCGATCGTGCACGTCACCCACTTCAACGATCTGTTCTGGGATGCGGGCGCCACCCGTACCCACGTGATCGAGCATGGTGTGGTGCCACCGGCCGTGCGCTGGACCGGTGAGCTGGAGCGGCTCGCCGTGGTCACCAACGAGCCGGTGCGCCGGGGCCGGGTGACCGGCACGGATCTGTTCCCGCGGTTCACGCCGGTCGCGCCGGTCGACGTCTACGGCATGGGCGTGGCCGGGCTGCGCCTGGACCGGGTGTTCACGCACGACGATCCGCCGCAGGCCGCGATGCACGAGCAGATCGCGCACCGCCGCGCCTACCTGCACCTGTGCCGGTGGACGTCGCTCGGGCTGAGCCTGATCGAGGCGATGCAGATCGGCATGCCTGTGATCGCGCTGGCCACCACCGAGGCGGTCGCGGCCGTGCCGGCCGACGCCGGCGTGCTCGCCACCCGGGTGGACACGCTGGTCGAGGCCGCGCAGTGGCTGATCGACGACCCGGACGCGGCACGGCGTCTCGGCGACGCCGGTCGCAGCTCCGCCCTTGCCCGGTACGGCCTGGACCGCTTTCTCGCCGACTGGGACCGACTTCTCGAGGAGCACACATGCGCCTAGCGATGATCTCCGAACACGCGAGCCCGCTGGCCGCGCTCGGCGGCGTGGACGCGGGCGGGCAGAACGCCCACGTGGCCGCGCTCGCGGCCGAGCTCGCCCGGCAGGGCCACGACGTGCGCGTCTACACCCGCCGGGACGAGGAGGACGTGCCGGAGACGGTGGCGGTGCGCGGCTTCGAGGTGGTGCACGTGCCGGCCGGCCCGCCGTCCGCGCTGCCCAAGGACGACCTGCTGCCGCACATGGGCGCGTTCGCGGAGTGGATGGCCGCGGACTGGCACGCGTCCGGCATGCCGGACGTGGCGCACGCGCACTTCTGGATGTCCGGGCTGGCCGGGGTCACCGCGGGCCGGGCCTGTGACGTGCCGGTGGTGCAGACGTACCACGCGCTCGGCACGGTCAAGCGCCGTCACCAGGGCGCGGCGGACAGCAGCCCGGAGCACCGCACCGCGTACGAGCGGCAGCTCGGCCGGGTGGTGGACCGGGTGATCGTGCAGTGCCGCGACGAGGAGCGCGAACTGACCGGCATGGGCGTGCCCCGGGAGCGGATGACACTCGTACCCTCCGGCGTGGATCTTGATCTGTTCCGCCCGGACGGCCCGGCGGTGCCGCGCGGCGAGCGCCCCCGCATCCTCACGGTCGGCCGGATGGTCGAGCGCAAGGGCTACGCCGAGCTGATCCGCGCGCTGGCCCTGGTGCCGGACGCGGAGCTGGTCGTGGTCGGCGGGCCGCCACCGGGAAGGCTGCCGGACGATCCCTACGCGCGCCGGCTGCGCGCGCTGGCCGCCGAGTGCGGCGTCGCGCACCGGGTCAGCTTCACCGGCGCGGTGCCGGTCGCGGACGTGCCCCGCTGGTACCGGTCCGCGGACGTGCTGGCGGCCACGCCCTGGTACGAGCCGTTCGGCCTGACCCCGCTGGAGGCGATGGCGTGCGGCGTGCCGGTGGTCGCGACCGCGGTCGGCGGCCTGACCGACACCGTGGTCGACGGCGTCACCGGTGACCTGGTCCCGCCGCGCGACCCGAGGGCGCTCGCGGCCGTGCTGCGCCGGCTGCTCGCCGACGACGTGCGCCGGGTCTCGCAGGGCGCCGCCGCGCTCGACCGGGCCCGGCGCGTCTACGGCTGGCCCACGATCGCGGGCCGGCTCGCCGACGTCTACGCCGAGACCGCGCACGCGTTCGCCGACACCACCGACGTCCGAGAGGCAGTCGCCTGATGGATCCGCTCGACACCCACCTGAGCGGCTTGCAGGCCGCGCTGCCCGAGTTCCGCACGCACGCGTCCGTGGTGCTGCCCCGCTGGGGCGAGACGCTGGCCCGGCACCTCGGCATCGGCGGCCGGCTGCTGGTCGCCGGTAACGGCGGCAGCGCGGCCGAGGCCCAGCACCTCGCGGCCGAGCTGGTCGGCCGGCTGCGCGGCGAACGGCAGCCGCTCTCCGCGATCGCGCTCACGCCGGACTCGGCCGCGATCACCGCGATCAGCAACGACTACGGGTACGAGGAGGTCTTCGCCCGGCAGGTCCGCGCGCACGGCCGCCCCGGCGACGTGCTGATCCTGATGTCCACCAGCGGCCGCAGCCCGAACCTGGTCGCGGCCGCGCGGGCGGCCCGCGAGTGTGGCGTGCGCACCTGGGCGATGACCGGCCAGGAGCCGAATCCGCTGTCCCGTGCCTGCGACGAGACGCTGGCCTGCCCGTCCCCGGACTCGCAGGTCGTGCAGGAGCTGCACCTGGTCTCCGTGCACCTGCTCTGCGAGTACGTCGATCTCGCGCTGCCGACGGTCGTGGACGCTCTCGAGGAGGCATTGGCGCGATGAGCGCCGATCAGTTCAGTGTGATGACTCGAGAGACTCTCGTCATCGTGGGTGACACGCTGCTGGACCGGGACGTGGACGGCACCGTGCGCCGGATCGCGCCGGACGCGCCCGTGCCGGTGCTCGACGAGGAGTCCACCACCGACCGTCCGGGTGGCGCCGGGCTCGCCGCGCTGCTCGCGGCCGGGGCCGGCTGCGACGTCGCGCTGGTCACCGCGCTCGCCGCCGACCCGGCCGCGGCCCGGCTGGTCGAGCTGCTCACCGCGGCCGGTGTCGAGGTACACGCGCTGCCGTCGACCGTGCCCACGCCAGAGAAGATCCGGTTGCGCGCGAGCGGTCAGGTGCTGGTCCGGCTGGATCGTGGCGGCGAGCCCGCGGTGCCGCCGGACGCGCCGCAGGCCGCGCTGGACGTGATCGGCCGCGCGACCGCGATCCTGGTCTCCGACTACGGCCGCGGCGTCGCCCGCCAGCCGGCCGTGCGGAAGGCGCTGGAGGCGGCGCACGCGCCGATCGTCTGGGATCCGCACCCGCGCGGCCCGGAACCGGTGCCGAACGTGCGACTGTGCACGCCGAACGCGGCCGAGGCGCGCGGCATGTCCGGCGACGCGGGCGGCGGGACCGCGCTCGCCGCGGCCGAGCGCGCCGGGTTCACGCTGCGGCGGCGGTGGCGGGCCGGCGCGGTCGCGGTGACCGTGGGCTCGGCCGGCGCGGTGCTCTGCCACGGCGAACCGACGCCGCTGGTGATCCCGGCGCCGGACGTGCCGGGCGGCGACACCTGCGGCGCCGGGGACCGGTTCGCGTCCACGGCCGCGCTCGCGCTGGCCCGGGGCGCGCTGGTCTCCGAGGCGGTCCGGGACGCGGTGCACGCGGCGTCGGCCTTCGTCGCGGCCGGCGGTGCGACCGGTGCGGTCACCTCGGCGAAGGCCGAGGCGCCGGAGAAGACGGCCGGTGCGCTCGCGGACGGGGTACGTGCCCGGGGCGGCACGGTCGTGGCCACCGGCGGCTGCTTCGACCTGCTGCACGCCGGTCATCTCGCCACGCTGCGCGCGGCCCGCAAGCTCGGCGACTGCCTGATCGTCTGCCTCAACTCCGACGCCGGTGTCTCCGCGCTCAAGGGCCCGGACCGGCCGCTCACCGCGCAGCAGGACCGGGCCGCGCTGCTGGCCGCGCTCGACTGCGTGGACGCGGTGGTGATCTTCGACGAGCCGACGCCGGAGGCCGTGCTCACCCGGCTGCGCCCGGACGTCTGGGTGAAGGGCGGCGACTACTCCGGCGACGCCGAGCTGCCCGAGTCCGCGCTGGTCCGCCGCTTGGGCGGCCGGACCGTGATCGTGCCGTATCTCAGCGGCCGCTCCACCACCTCCACCATCGAAGCGATCTCCAGGAGATGATCATCATGGATGCTGTCATCGTCACCGGCGGGTCGAGCGGCCTCGGCGCCGCGGTCGTCGACGCCGTCGCCAAGGCCGGCGGTCGCCCGCTGGTCATCGACCGCCAGGCGCCCGCGGACGGCGTCGAGTGGATCGAGTGCGACCTGGCGGACACGCGCGCGGCCGAGAACGCGACCCGCGAGCTGATCGAGCGGGCCGGCGGCTCGCTCGACGGCGTGGTCACCGCGGCCGGCTTCGACGTGCCGGGCGCGCTGCGGGACGTGCCGGGCGACGTCTGGGACCGGATCGTCATGGTCGACCTGCTGGCGACGGCCGCGGTGATCCGGGCGGCGCTGCCCGCGCTGGAGGCCTCGCACGGCGGCGTCGTCACGATCTCGTCCACGCTCGGGATCAAGGCGGTCAGCGACGCCACCGCGTACTGCGCGGCGAAGTTCGGCGTGGTCGGCTTCACCCGCGCGCTCGCGGCCGAGCTGGCCGGCACGGTCGGCGTCACGCTGGTCATCCCGGGCGGCATGCGGACGAAGTTCTTCGACGAGCGCGACGAGCGCTACAGGCCGGGGCCGGACGCGGTGCTCAACGACCCGGCGAACGTGGCGGACGCGGTCCTGTTCGCGCTCCGGCAGCCGGCCGGGTCCGCGGTCCGCGAGCTGGTCATCGCGGCCGAGCGGGAGAGCTCGTACCCGTGATCCTGGTGCTCCGCGCGCTCGGCGTCGGCGATCTCGCCACCGGCGTGCCGGCGCTGCGCGCGCTGCGGGCCGCGTTCGGCGACGACGAGCTGGCGCTGGCCGCGCCGGCCTGGCTGACGCCGCTGATCGACCTGATCGGCGGCGTCGACCGGGTGGTGCCCTGCGCCGGGCTGGACGCGCCGCTGCCGGTGCTTCCGGGCGTCACGCTCGCGGTCAACCTGCACGGCCGGGGCCCACAGAGCCATCACACCCTTCTGGGGGTACGGCCGGGAGCGCTCTGGGCGTTCGCCTGCCCGGGATTCCCGAGCGGTCCGGAGTGGTCGGACGAGGAGCACGAGGTGTCGCGCTGGCTGCGCCTGATCCGCCACTACGGCGTACCCGCGAATGACGTTGATCTTGATCTTCGGCCGCCGGCGGTGGACGTGCCGCACGGCGTGACGATCATTCATCCCGGAGCGAAGTCACCGTCCCGGCGCTGGCCGGCCGACCGCTACGCACAGGTCGCCCGCGCGCTGGCCGGGGACGGGCACCGGATCCTGGTGACCGGGTCGGCGTCCGAGCGGGAACTCGCGCTCGACGTGGCCGATCGCGCCGGGCTCGGGCCGCGGGCGGTGCCGGAGACCGGGCTGGCCGAGCTGGCCGGGCTGATCGCGCACGCCCGGTTGCTGATCAGCGGTGACACCGGCGTCGCGCACCTGGCCACCGCGTTCGGCACGCCGTCGGTCACGCTGTTCGGCCCGATGCCGCCGAGCCGCTGGGGCCCGCCGCCGGACCGGCCCAGGCACCGCGCGCTCTGGCACGGCGTGCGTGCGGAACGAGGTGATTCGCCCGATCCCGGCGTCCACCCGGCGCTGCTGAAAATCACCGTGGCGGAGGTGCTTCGCGAAACTCATCCCATCGGGTACGTGTAGCGGAGGTAATCTCGCGGTTCGGCAGCGTTTCCGGGAGGTCATGTCGTGGACACGCCGCAGCGCATGGAGGTCGTCACGCATGACCGGGAGGTGGTGGCCGACGCGGTCAACCGGATCATCCGGCACCGGGCCCGGGTCTCGTTCGCGGGCGCGGAGACGACGGATCTCGCGGTCCGGTCGGCCTCGTACCGTGATCTCGGCGCGTTCCGGGTCCGGCTGACCGGCGTCCACTACTCCGCGGACGTGCCGCCGATGCCGATGGTCACGGCCGGGGTGATCGTCGGCGGCAAGGCGCGAATCCGGATCGGCCGCTCGGAGATTCTACTGGGCGCCGGCGACGGCGTCGTCTACCCCGAGGGCATCACGTCCGGCGGCGAGTACGGCAACACCGCCATGCTGTTCGTCCAGGTGCCGCTCTCCTACGTCGCCGCGGTCGCCGGCGAGCCGGGGCTGCGGTTCGAGGCGTTCACGCCGGTCTCCGACCAGCTGCGCCGGCATTGGGCGGAGACCACCGGTTACCTGGTCCGGCAGATCACCGCGCCCGCGCTGGACCTGCCACCGCTGCTGGCCGACCAGCTGCGCCGACTGGCCGCCACGTCCGCGCTGTCGGTCTTCCCGAACACCACGATGACCGCCGGCTCCTGGCGCGGCCCCGCGCGCGAGCCGAGGGCGGCGGTCCGGCGGGCGATCGCGTTCATGGAGGAGCGCGCGGCCTGCCCGCTGACGATCACCGAGATCGCGGCGGCGGCCGGCGTCGGGCCGCGCGGCCTGCAGTCCGCGTTCCGCCGCCACCTGGAGACCACGCCACTGGAATACCTGCGCCGCATCCGGCTGGAACGCGTCCACCAGGAACTCCGTGCCGCCGATCCGTCCAGCGGCGTCACGGTCCGCGACGTGGCCCACCGCTGGGGCTTCGCCAACGCCGGCCGCTTCGCCGGCCACTACCGCACCCTCTTCGGCGAGACCCCCGCCCACACCCTGCGCACCTGACCCACGCGCACGGCGCCAGGTCCCGAAGAGTCCGCAGATGCGCACGGCGTCAGAACCGGAGAGCGCGCCAGAGCCATCGCACAAGCCCGGAGGGCGCCCCGCTGAACCAGCGGGACACCCTCCGGGTGGATGGAGCGGCGGTCGGTCAGGGCTTGCTGATGGCGTCGAGCAGGTCGCCGGTGGGCTTGTCGGGGAGCGCGCGGGCCACGTCGGCCAGCGCGACCATCCCGACCAGGTCGTGGCCGTCGATGACCGGGAGGCGGCGGACCTGGTGCTTGCTCATGGTGCGGAGGATCTCCGCGGTGTCGTCGTCCGCACCGATGGTGACCGGCTTGCCCTGGGCCAGTTCGCCGGCGCGGACGTCGGCGGGGTTGCGGCCCTGCGCGACGGCCTTCACGACGATGTCCCGGTCGGTGAGCATGCCCTTCAGGCGGTTGTCGGTGCCGCAGATCGGCAGCGCGCCGACCTCCAGCTCGGCCATCTTGCGGGCGGCGTCGGCGAGCGTCTCCTGCTCGCCGACGCAGGTGGCGTCCGGTGTCATGATCTCGCGAGCGGTGGTCATCTGTTCTCCTCTTCGTTGAGAAGGGCTGCTCGCCGGGGGGATCAGGCGAGCGTGGCCGGGAATCGTTCCCACACGCGGTGCAGCGCCAGGAACTGCTGGAGCGTGGTGAGCGCGCCGGTGCCGGACTCGGCTTCGAAGACGCCGGGCGTGCCGGCGATGCCGGCCTGCTCCAGCACCGCGGTGCCGGAGCCCCAGGCGCCGACCGGCTTGGCGTGCCGCCAGGCCTCCTCGACGAGCAGCCGCACCCGCGGGTCGACCGTGACCGTGGCGACCGCGCCGGCCTTGGCGTCCCGCGCGGGGATCGCGTCGGCGGCCGGGGCGGCCGCGTCCGCGACCAGGATCGCGTCGAACTCGACGGAGCGCGCGGTGTTGAACGTGCGCTGCACGACCAGGCCGCCGGCGTGCCCGCCGACCGGGCCGATGATCAGCGGCAGCGCGCCGGCCGCGAGGATCGCCTCGCGGACCGCGCCGGCGCCGTCGGCACCGTCCGGGCCGACCACGATGCCGATGATCCGGCCGTCGGCCGGCCACTCCTGGCCGATCTGGGACAGTGCGGGGCTGGGTGCGACCTCGACCGGCTCGATCGAGGCGGCCGGCGCGGGCAGGCCGAGGCCGGCCGCGACCTGCGCGCACAGGTCCGCGTCGATGTTGGCGAGCGCGAGCAGCTGACGCTCCTTGATCGTCTGCTCGTAGCACTTGCCGAGCTCGAACGTGTACGCGGAGACGATGTGCTCCTTCTCGACCGGCGTCATGCTCTGCCAGAAGAGGCGCACCTGCGAGTAGTGGTCGTCGAACGAGACCGGGTTCGCGCGTACCTTGGTCGACTCGGCGACCCGGGCCGGCAGGTCGGCGAACGCCTTCTCGGTGGTCTCGAACGGGTTGCCGCCGTCGAGTGAGTTCGGCTTGTACGGGGCCACGCCCGCGTGCACGCCCTGCTGGTGGAAGCCGTCCCGGAGCATGTCGTTGACCGGCGCGTGCGGCCGGTTGATCGGGATGTGCGAGTAGTTCGGGCCGCCGAGCCGGGTCAGCTGTGTGTCGACGTAGGAGAAGAGCCGGCCCTGCAGCAGCGGGTCGTTGGTGACGTCGATGCCGGGCGGCAGGTGCCCGAGGTGGAACGCCACCTGCTCGACCTCGGCGAAGAAGTTCGTGGGGTTGCGGTTGAGCACGAGGCGGCCGATCGGCTGCACCTCGGCCAGCTCCTCCGGCACGATCTTGGTCGGGTCGAGCAGGTCGATGCCGGCGAACGTCTCGTCCGGCGTGTCCGGGAAGACCTGCACGCCGAGCTCGTACTCCGGGAACGCGCCCGCCTCGATCGCGTCGTAGAGGTCGCGCCGGTGGTAGTCCGGGTCGATGCCCGCGATCAGCTGCGCCTCCTCCCAGACCAGCGAGTGCGTGCCGAGCTTCGGCTTCCAGTGGAACTTGACCAGCACGGTCTCGCCGGCGTCGTCGACCAGCCGGAACGTGTGGACGCCGAAGCCCTCCATGTGCCGGTACGAGCGTGGGATGCCCCGGTCGGACATGTTCCACATGGTGTGGTGCTGCGCCTCGGTGTGCAGCGACACGAAGTCCCAGAACGTGTCGTGCGCGCTCTGCGCCTGCGGGATCTCCCGGTCCGGGTGCGGCTTCGCGGCGTGGATGATGTCCGGGAACTTGATCGCGTCCTGGATGAAGAAGACCGGGATGTTGTTCGCGACCAGGTCGAACGTACCCTCGCTGGTGTAGAACTTGGTGGCGAAGCCACGGGTGTCGCGGACCGTGTCGGCGGAGCCGCGCGAGCCGAGCACGGTGGAGAACCGGACGAAGACCGGCGTCTCCGCGTTCTTCTTCAGGAACCCGGCGCTGGTGATCGTCTCCGCGCTGCCGTAGGCGGTGAAGACGCCGTGCGCGCCGGCGCCACGGGCGTGCACCACGCGCTCCGGGATGCGCTCGTGGTCGAAGTGCGTGATCTTCTCGCGGAAGTGGTGGTCCTGCATCAGGATCGGTCCGCGCGGGCCGGCCTTCAGCGAGTGGTCCGTGTCGCGAAGCCGGGCCCCCTGCGCGGTGGTGAGGTACGCGCCCTGCTGTCCGCGGGCGGTCTTCGGCGCCCCGGTGTCGAAGCCGGTCGGCGTGACGGGCTCGGGCGTGCCCTGATCGCTCTTCGGCGGCAGTGGCTCCCGTGGCGTCGTCGGCTCCTCCACGGTCGGCGTGCCGCTCCCCGGTGTGCCGGGGACCGTGGGTTCGGTGACGGCTTCCACGGCATCCTTCACCGCGTCGACGATCTTGCGCGCTTCCATGCGGTAGCCCCTCCAGAGTGGTTATGCAGGGCACGGGTACCCGGGCGGAAGGGTGCCAAACGGGCCATCTTCAGAACCGAGAGTGATCGGATAATTACGTTTAGCACTCGGCTGTGTCAGTCTGTCGCTTGATTGTGGTTTCGGGGGTGAGATCCAGGGAAGGAACGGGAACCGCGAGGCCGAATCGGGTTCGCGGTATTCGGAGAGTGGGGCCGCCGCATGTCGGCATTCGTCGGTGAGGAGCTTGACCTCGACATCTGCGCCGAGGAGTACGCACGGGCCCGGGTGGGTGTGGAGGAGACGGAGCGCGAGCGGCTGCGGGAGGACCTGATCCGCGCCGCGATGCCGCTGGCCGGGCGCCTGGCGAGTCGTTACACCGGCCGCGGCGAGCCCGCCGAGGACCTCGAACAGGTGGCGCGGATAGGGCTGGTCAAGACCGTCGACCGGTACGATGCGGATCGCGGCTCGTTCACCGCGTTCGCCGTGGTGACCATCCGGGGTGAGCTGCGCCGGCACTTCCGGGACCACACCTGGGGCGTGCACGTGCCGCGCCGCCTGCAGGACCTCGGGCTCGAGGTCAAGCGCGCCGCGGACATGCTGACCGCCCGGCTGTCCCGGCCGCCGACGCCCGCGGAGATCGCCGACCTCCTCGACGTGGACGAGGCCGACGTGCGCGCGGCCCGAACCTCGCTGGCCGGCTACTCGGCCGAGTCGCTGAACCGGCGGATCTCGGACGACGACGACACCGAGATCGGGGACCTGCTCGGCGCGCTCGACCCGGAGATGGCCGCGGTCGAGGACCGGACGACGCTCGCGAACCTGCTGCTGCGCCTGCCGCGCCGGGACCGCCGCATGCTCGCGCTGCGCTTCTGGGGCAACATGAGCCAGGCGGAGATCGCGGAGCGGTTCGGCATCTCCCAGATGCAGGTGTCCCGCCTGCTCAGCCGCGCGCTGACCTGGCTGCGAACCGCGATGCTGACCGACGTGGTGCCGCCGTGGCCGGGCGAGTCCGACGCACTCGGCGTGCGCATGACGGTGACCGCCGGGCCCGGGCGCGCCCGGATCGTCCGCCTCTATGGCGAGATCGACCGGGACGTCGCGGCCGAGCTGCGGGTACGGCTGCTGGCCTCGATATCCGCGGGCCGGCCGAGCCGGCTGGAGGTGGACCTGGCCGGCGTGCCGCTGCTGGACGCGGCCGGGATGCGCGCGCTCATGGTGGTCCGGGAGACCGCGGTCGCGCGCCGGGTCGGCCTCCGGTTCACCGGCGTCTCGCCGTACCTGGCGCAGCTGATCCGGGCGACCGGCCTGGGCGTCATGCTGAGCTGACCGCCGCCTGTCCCGTGCCGGCTGGCGCTGTCCCGCGCCGGCCGGCGTCCGTCTCAGATCTGGCCGGTGCGGCCGGCGATGCGGTCGAGCAGGTGGCGGATCAGGAGGATCGCACGATCGGCGTCGTCCGCGGTCTGCCGGTAGCGCTCCGCGTACACCCGGTCGGCCATCCGCCGGCTCAGCGCCGCCTTCTCCTCGAGCGCGCGCAACGCGGTCCAGAGCGCGCCCTCGGTCGCGACCGCCTGCTCGTCCAGCAGGCTCTCCGGTGCCCAGGCATGCCCGATCCGGCAGCGGAAGTGCGGAATCGGCGCGCCGCTCACCTCGAACAGGCCGCCGCCGCAGTCCGGGCAGCCGAACCCGGCGGGCGTGGCGCCCGGAATCCGGTCGGTGGTGCGGGCCTCGGCATCGCTGATCGCGACCTCGTCGTCCAGGCGAGGATCCATATCCAGATCAAGACCTTCGGGCAGGGGTACGGTCGTGAGCTTCGCCAGCAGGGCACCCATCTCGGCCGCGGTGGCGACGTGGTCCGGCGTCCGCCGCGCGGACACTGCCCTCGGCATCGACGGGTGCAGCGCGTCGTCCGGGTCCTGGATCACCGTCAGGCCGCCGCGCAGCGCGAGGTCGTAGGCGCCGGACGCGCCGTCCGCCTGTGACCCGGACAGCACCACGCCGATCGCCCGCGGCCCGGCGGACCGCGCGACGGACCGGAACAGCGGGTCGACCGCGGGCCGGTGCCCGTTCTCGGACGGCCCGTTGCTGATCCGCAGCCGGTCGCCGAGCAGCAGCAGGTGACGGTTGGGCGTCGCCACATACACGTGCCCCGGCACGATCCGCTCGCCGTCGGCCGCGGCGCTGACCGGCAGCGCGCTGCACCTTCTCAGGATCGCCGGCAGCGCGCTCGGTGAGTCGCGCGACATGTGCAGGACCACGAGCACGGCCGCGGGCAACCCGGCCGGCAGGCCCTGGACGAGCGCGCGCAGCGCCTCCACCCCTCCGGCGGACGTGCCGATCGCGATGACGTCCCGGTGTGCCATCGAACCCGATTACCCCACCGCGTGCGTTTCAACCCTGGTCGCCGACGTCACACCCGAACGGGTGTCGGCTCGTGCCGGAGGGCCGGTGCGGACGGGCTGTCCCGCCCGCACCGGCCTCGCCGATCAGGGCCGCAGGTAGTTCGCGAACACCTGGTTGCCGACCTGGGTGCCGGTGGCGATGCCGTTGTCCGCATCCCACTGGTAGTGCACGCCGAGGTAGATCCGGCTTCGCCCGTTCTCCGCGGCCGCGGCCGTGAAGCTCGGCAGCGTGCGGACCACGTTCGGCCGGCTCGGGTCCTCGGTGGTCAGCCGCATCTCCAGGTGATCGATGCCGAAGTAGTTGCGCATCACGGCCGCCCAGGCGCCGCCGAACGTGGCGTGTCCGCTGACATACGCCGGGAACGCGGGCGAGAACCGCTGCCCGGCCGGATTGATCGACAGCGGCAGCCAGGCCGCGTCCTTCACGGTGTCGGCCCGGCCGTCCTGGTCCGCGTTCTGGACCGCGGACTGCGGCCGCCACAGGTCGATCGCGGTCAGGTACTTCGCGTCCCACGCCGCGATCGCCGCGTCCGCCAGGGCCAGCGACACCAGCGCGAACAGCCGCGCGTGCTCCAGCACGCCCAGGCCGCGCTGCGCCGCCACGATCTCGGTGTGCTCCAGCAACTGGCCCGGCGGCTTGTACGTCCCGGGGACGTCGTTCGCCCAGAAGAACGCGATGTCGGTCTGCTCCGCGGTCCGGGTCGAGCCGGTCGCCCGGCCCAGGTTCTTCACGTCGTTGAGCTGGTCCGCGTAGGCCTGACTGGCCAGCAGCGTGGAGTAGCTGCTGTAACCGCCGGGCAGCGGCGGCCGGAACTGCGCCCCGCTGGTCAGCGTCCACGGCCGCACCTGACCCCAGAACGGCGTCACCGGCGCGGCCGAGTCCGTCGGCCGCCACGCGCCCGGCGTGGTGCTCGGCGTGTACGTCGCGGTCGAGCCGGAACCGTCGTTCGCCCGGTTGGCCAGCACCGCGGACGCGCTGGCCGCGCCGACCCCCTCACCCCGGTCGCGCTGCAGCGTGATCGTGCCGTTCGGCAGCAGCCCACGCGCGGTGGTCAGCTCGTCGGTGAACGTCAGGTTCGGGAAGAGCACCCGCAGCGTGTCGAACGCGGCCATGTTGACCGCCGACTCCAGCGAGGCGACGTGTGTGTCGACCGGCACCGTGACCCGGCCGACGTAGGGCGTGCCGATGTTCGTCACGGACGTGACCGCGTCGAAGATCGCGGCGTTCATCACCGCGGCCGCCCGGGCCAGGTTCGTCGGTGTGCGCTGCGGCTCGACCGACTCGCGGATCGCCTGCTTGAGCACGTCGTTCCAGTAGAGCACCGGGTCGTTGGCCAGCTGCAACTGCTCCACGATGGACACGTTGTCGAACCGGGCGGTGAACCCGGCCGTGCCGCCGATCTGGAACAGCAGCTGCCCGGCCGTGATCGTCAGCGGTGACGTGAACGTCCAGGAGAACGTCTGCGCGCTCGTGGTCAGCCCGAAGTCCTGCAGCAGCGGCGACGTCCACGGTGACGCCTCGGTCTGCACCACGGTCCGGAGCGTCCGGGCCGCGGTCGCGGAGCCGGTGAACGTCAACTTGTACTGCTTACCGGCGCGCAGCGTGACGCCGCTGAGGCCGACGATGTCGTCCCACGGGTTGGTGGTGCCGCCCGGCGTGTCGATGCGCAGCTGCCCGGACTCGGCGGCGATCGTGGTCTGTGCGCGCCCCTTCCACCAGTGCTGGATGCCGGCGTCGAACGTGCCGTTGGAGACCTCGTTCGTCTCGACCAGCGCGATGTTGTCGAAGCAGAACGTCATCGCGGACGAGAAGCCGCCGACCTGGAACGTGACCTGCCCGTCCGTGCGGGTGAGCGTGGAGGTGAACGCCATCGCGTACCGCCGGAGGCCGGGGGTGACGTTGAAGCCCTGGTCGAGCACGCCGGTGTAGGGCGCGGCGCCGTCCTGCACCCGGGTGCGCAGCTGCACGCCGGCGGTGGACTTGGCGTCGAAGGTCAGCGCGTAGGACCGGCCGGCCGTCAGCTGCACGCCGGACCGGCCGATGATCACGTCGTGGATGACCGCGGTGCCGCCGGTGACGTCCGCGCAGAGCTCGTTGTTCTCGTTGCGCAGCGTGGCGCCCGAGCCGGCCCACCACGAGCCGGTGCCGGTGCCGAACGTGCCGTCGGTGATCTGGTTCGAGTTGGTGGTGGCGAGTGCGGGGCTGCCGGTCGTGACGACGGCGAGCAACCCAGTTACGAGAGTGAGGACGAGGGTCAGGCCCAGGCGGCGCGGAACGTGTCTCTTCACTGTTTCCTCCGGTGCGGGACCGGCCCCCGCCGATCCCGAGCCGAAGAATGGCCGCCGCCGTCATCGTCCCGGTAGCGCCGGGATAGCGCGGCACCGATCCCGGCCACGACCCAGCCCAACCGCGCGACCCAGCCCTACAACGCGGCTCAGCCGGCCGCGCGGCGCGGCTCAGTCGCGCGGCTCGGCCCGGCCGGCTGATCCAGCCCGACGACCGCGCGGCTCAGCCCCGACGACCCCGGCTCAGCCCGGTCGCGCGGATCGCCGGGCGGAGAGACGCGGCAGCAGCCGGACGCCGGCCGCCCCGACCACCAGCCCGGCCACGAACAGCCCGGCCGCGGCCAGCACCCGGGCCGATCGCCGCCGCGGCCGCGGCACGACCGTCCGAGGTGGAGGGTCGGCCGGTGGCAGCAGCTCCGGCACGATCACCTCGGCCGGCGGCATCGAGTCCGCGGGCCTCGTCCGTGACAGTGCGGACATCGGCTCCGGCGACGGTGCCGGCGGGCCGAAGGTGATCGTGTAGAGCCCGTCCGACGTCAGCCGCCGCCACGCGTCCCGCCACCGGCGCAGCTCCGCCTCGGTCCCGGCCGGCCCGGCGCCGCCGTGCGCGCGCAGGCATGCCCGCACGTACGCCTCGACGAACTCCAGCCGGGGCAGGTTCGGCAGCCGCCGCCCGCCGAGGATCTCGTGCACCGTGCTGGTCGGCAGTGACCCGGCCGGCCGGGCCAGGTCGCGCAGCGTGCGCAGCGACGGCTTGCCCGCCCACACCCGGAGCGCGACGAGCGCGTCCGTGAACTCGTCGGGACTGTCCGATCCGGACGGATCCGGACAGTCGGACATGTGCTTCTCCACCGATTCCACAGCTCCCCTGACTCTGGTGCCGCAGATGAGACAGTACTTGTGAATCGACAACCGTGCGTGCCCGTCCGGATACGTCCGGTTCCGTCCGGCACGCTTGCCAGGTGATCGTCCGCACTGGTTCGGTAACCGCCATGGACGACGACCCGCTCCCGGAACTGCGATACCGCCTGCTCGGTCCGGTCGAGGTCCGGCGCGGCGGCGAGCCCGTGCCGGTCCCGGCCGCCCGGCAACGCGCGATCCTCGCCGCCCTGCTGCTGCGCGCCGGGCGCATCGTCGCCGTCGGCACCCTGGTCGACCTGCTCTGGGGCGACCGCCCACCGCCCACCGCGACCGTCACCGCCCGCAACTACGTCTCCCGCCTGCGCAAGGCGGTCCCCGCCGTGCACACCGCGGCCGGCGGCTACCGCCTGGACGTGCCGCCGGGCGCGCTCGACCTGGACCGTTTCGAGCGCCTCACCGCGGATGCGCGGTCACTGGCGCCGGCCGCGGCCGTACCGTTGCTGGACGAGGCTCTGGCCCTGTGGCACGGCCCGCCGCTGGCCGACCTCGGCGCGCTCCCGATCCATGCGGCCGAGGCGCCGCGCCTGGACGAGCTGCGGCTGGCCGCGATCGGCGACCGGCTGGACGCGCTGCTGCGGATGGGTGAGGGCGGCCGGCTGGTGCCCGAGCTGGTCCGCCTGGTCGGCCGGCATCCGCTCCGGGAGCGCTTCGTCGCCCAGCTGATGCAGGCGCTGCACGCGTCCGACCGGCTGCCGGAGGCGCTCGACCTCTACCGTCGCACCCGCGACCGCCTGGTCACCGACCTCGCGGTCGAGCCCGGCCCGGTCCTGCGCCGCCTGCACCAGCGCCTGCTCGAAACGATCTGAATGTGTTCGGCTCCGAACGATCGGTCGTGTCCGGATCCGTCCGGTGCTACGTTCGGCCGCCATGCGCACCGACCAGCCTGGCCAGCCTGACCCGCCGATTCCCGGCCGGCCCGGACCGCTGATCCCCGGCCGGCCCGGACCGCTGAGCACCGCCCTTCGTGAGGGCCGGCTCACGCCGCGCGCCGTCGTCGACCACGCCGCGTTCGCCGGCGTCCCGGCCGCCACCCGGGACTCGATCACCGCGATCGCGGACGAGACGCTGGGCGCGCCATGGCCGCAGCCGACGCTCACCGGATGGCGCGCCCACCTGCGCGACGGCAGCCGCCTGGCCTGGGAGGATCCGTACTTCGCGCGCCGGCACCGGCTGCACGCCACCGCGCTGGCGCTCGCGCTCACCGGTGACCACGGGCGTTACGCGGACGAGGTACTCGACGGCGTCTGGCTGCTGGCCGAGGAGACCACCTGGTGCCTGCCCGCCCACGACGAGCAGGCGTTGGGCCCGGACCGGGTGGTGCCCGACCCCGCCCACCCGTACCTCGACCTGTTCGCGGCCGAGACCGCCGCCACGCTCGCCTGGATCCTGCGCCTGCACCCGGCGGTGTTCGCCACGGTCCCCGGCGTGGCGGCGCGCGTCACCGACGAGATCCGCCGCCGGGTGCTCGACCCGTTCCGCACGAACGGACGCGACTACCACTGGTTCGGCGCGCCGATGAACTGGAACCCGTGGATCGTCGACAACGTCATCGCGGCCGCGCTGCTCACCGGCGACGACCCCGCCCCCATCCTGGAGGCGGCCGTGGCGAGCCTGGACGCCTACCTCGCCGGCGTGCCCGCCGACGGCGGCTGCCCGGAGGGCATCTCCTACTGGTGGCATTCCGGCGCGCGGCTGTTCGAGGCGTTGGAGCTGCTCGGCGTACCCGCGGAGATCTGGTCTGATGGTCTGGTCCGCAGGATCGCGCGGTTCCCGCTCACCGCGCACCTCGGCGGCGAGTGGAGCGCCAGCTTCGGCGACGGTGGCGCCCGGGTGCCGCGCACGGACGGCCGCGCCCGCAAGGACCACCTGTCGCCCGCGCTGCTGCACCGGTTCGGCCGCGCGGTCGGCGACGCCGAGATCACCGCGTTCGCCCGGGCGTCCCGCGGCGACGACCCGCTGACCACGCTGCCGAGCCCGATGGGCCGCGCGATCGCGGCGCTGACCGACCCGGCCTGGCGCGACGCACCCCCGCAGGACTTCCCGGAGCCGCCGGTGCAGTGGCTGCCGGAGACGCAGGTGGCCGCGCTGCGCGGAGGCACGCTGCACCTGATCGCCAAGGCCGGCCACAACGACGAGCCGCACAACCACAACGACGTCGGCAGTTTCGTGCTGGCCGTGCGCGGCGAGCCGGTCGTGGTCGACGCGGGCACCGGCGTCTACGACCGGGACAGCTTCGGCCCGGACCGCTACCGCGCCTGGTTCACCCGGTCCGCGTTCCACAGCGTCCCGGAGATCGACGGCCACGAGCAGGTGCCCGGCCCGGGTTTCCGGGCCCGCGACGTGCGGCTGTCCGGAAAGATCTTCACGCTCGACCTGGCCGGCGCATATCCGCCCGAGGCCGGCATCGAAACACTGCGCCGCACGTTCACCGTCGACGACGACCTGGTCACGCTGACCGACGCCTGGCGTCTCGACCACCGCCCGGAGCACATCAGGCTTCGCCTGCTGCTGCGAGAAGATCACCGGGGGGTACGCATCGCGCTCCCGGACCACGTGCGGCCCCGCGTCGAGGAGATCGCGCTGACCGACCCGCACCTGCACGCGGTCTGGGGCGACCGCCTGATCCTGATGACGCTGAACGTGACCGCACCGGCCGCCACCGGCGAGGTCACCGTCCGGTTCACACCGCGCTGAGCAACGACCGCACGCCCGCGGCCGTATCGGCTCGCCACCCTGCCGGACCGCACCCGCCGCCGAGCGCACCGCGGGTGCGGCCGGTCAGTTCAGCGCGGCCAGCAGGGCCGGGAGAGCGGTCGGCTGGAGGAGCGGGGCCTCGACGGAGAGGCAGCGCGCGCCGGCAGCGCGGAAGGCGGGGACGTCGATGGTGGTGATGCCGCCGGTGGCGATCAGGGAGATCTGTGGGAAGACGTCGTGGAGGGCCTGGAGCCAGGCGGGGCCGAGTGTGGCGGCGGGGAACGCGGTGAGCCAGCGGCAGCCGGTGCGGAGGGCGTGCTGGATCTCGGTGGGGGTGGTGGCGCCGGGGAGGTGGGGGAGGCCGGCCGCGAGGCTGTCGCGGAGGACGTCCGGGTCGAAGCCGGGCGCCAGCGTGAAGGCGGCGCCGGCGGCCCTGGCGACCGGGACCAGGCCGGGGGTGAGGATGCCGCCGGCGCCGACCACCTCGCCGCGCTCGGCGCCGAGGCGGGCCACCGCGGCGAGCGCGTCCCGGGAGGACGGGGCGTGCAGCGGAACCTCGACCACGCCGAGGCCGGTGTCCCAGACGGCCTCGGCGAGCGCCACGGTCCGGTCGATCGGCAGGCCGCGCAGCACGGCGAGCAGCGGGCGGCCGTCGAAGACGCGGTCGAGCACCTGCGCGGCCGGCGGCAGTTCGCGGACCGGGCGCGGGGTTCCGGGTCGGCGCGTGCTGATGCGTACCCCCAGGGTGGTGTTCTGCCGCATTTTATCGCTTGTCGGGCGGTTGACGTGGGAGATCGGAGACCAACGCCCGGGACGGTGAGATGCCGCCCCGGGCTGTCGGGCGGAAATCTAGGGACTGAGCTGCCCGGTGACCACGAGTTCGGCGCGACGGTTGAGGGCGCGCCCGTCGTCGGTGTCGTCGGGCCGGTCGGGGCGATCATGGGCGAGGCCGTTGGTGGTCAGGCGGTCCCCGTCGATGCCGAACGAGACGAGAACGTCGCGGACGGCGGTGGCCCGCTCCTCGCTGAGCGGATCGCCCGCCTCGAACGCGTCGGTGTGGCCCTCGATCCGGACCGACGCGCTGGGATAGGCGTTCAGCAGCCCGGCGGTGCGCCACAGATTCCGCTGCGCCTGCGGCGACAGCCAGGCACTGCCATCCGGGAACAGCAGCGGGGGTACGTCGGCGAGCCGCGCACCGAGGTCGGCGACACCGAGCCGTTCGACGAGCGGAAGACCGGTGGCGCGGGCGGCCGCGGTCACCGCGACCCACTCGGTCTCGGACCCGGCGGTGCCGCTCAGCGTCAGCGCGCCGTCCCGCAGCTCCACCGTGAGGTCCTCCGACTGCCGTGGCAACGCGCCGAGCAACCCGGGAATCCCGGCGAGCCCGTCGCCGGTCACCTCGCCCGCCGTGACCCGGTCGTCGGTCGCGGCGAAGCCGTCGAGGGCGTCTCGGATCAGTGCACGGCCGGTCCCGGCCGGCACGGTGCCGGTGATCGCGACCCGGCCGTGCGTGATCGCGACCCGCAGGTTCGGCGCCGGCGGACGCACGGGCACGGACACCGGTGGCACGACGGTCCGCACGGCGCGCACGCCCTCCAACCGCGCGACGATCTCCCGTGCCCGGTTCGCGGTCGCCTCGTCGCCGGCTCGCAGCACACCGTCCCGCCCGGTGAAGGCGACCTCGACCGGCGGCCCGCCCGCTTCGGTCAGCGCCCGCACGGAGCGCCGGGTGAGGTCGTCCTCCATCCGGTGCCGGTTCGGCCCGAATTGCAGCGCGAGGACCGCGACCATGCCGATCACGGAGATCAGCCGGACAAGGACTACGCGTCGGCGCATCGTCATCGCACGACCTCCGCGCCCCGCGTCGCACCCTGCCGCTCAGCGCGGACAGCGCGGGATCGCTCAGCGCCGCCAGCGCTGGGCTGCTGAGCGCTGGACTGCTGGGCGCTGGACTGTTGAGCGCTGGACTGCTCGGTGCGGACCGCGCCGGACTGTGCGACACGGTCCGCGATCGGAGTCTCGGCACGGTTCGCGCTCTGCCTACCGGGGCGGGACGACCGCGGCTGCCCGGGCCGGGTCGCGGCGGAGCCGCCGGGTGCCGTGCCGGAACCGTCGGCCGCGGGGGAGGCGTCCCCGCGGGTGAGCGCTGCCGCGGAGGCCGTTGCCCGTGAGTTCTCCGGTGCCCGCGAGTTCTCCGGCGCGACCGGGGAGGCGGGCTGGTGCTCGGGGCGGCCGGCGATCAGTGTGGCGGTCAGGGTGCGGAACGCGGCCTCGTCGCCGTCGGCGAGGAGGCGGGCCTGGCGGCTCCACGTGGCGAGGCTGGGCGCGAACGAGAGACCGGCGGCCCGGATCGCGGCGCGCTTGGTGGCGTCGTCAGCGGCCGCGAGCTGGGCGAACGTGCGGATGCCGGCGTTGCGGAGTGCGGTGGCCATGGCTGAGCCGATGCCCTCGATGCGCTCCAGCTCGTCGTCCGCCGTCTCCGCGGGCGCGGGCGTCGGCGTCACCTTTTCCGGGCGCCGGCTCATGTGTGAGAACCGTCCGGCGAAGAAGCCCAGAACGAACGTCGACAGCAGCATGAGAAGTGACTGAATGATGAACCAGCGCACGGCTGACCTCCGGAAACACGCTGAAGAACCGCACCGGGCAACCGATGCGGGAATGGTGTGGAAAGGAAGGATTCCGGCGGCCGTCCGGGGGACCGCGCGTATCCTATATGGACCTTCGCGTTCTTCGGCTCAGCGTAAGCGCGTGACGTAGCGGCTACGTAGCGTCTGGATATCATTGGTGAACGCTGATTTGCGCGGGCTGGTCGAGACCGCGTAACTTTCTCTTCGCCACGGGGAACCGGACGAACAGGGCGAAAGTCACTGGGAGGACGGAATCCGGGCAACCGGGTGGTGCGACCGGATCTGGGGGGACCCGGATTTGGGGTTGCGAAACCGACCGGGTAGAGTATGGCAGCCAGCGGGAG